>CAZSRU010000046.1:0-22694 GCA_964609395.1 uncultured Victivallales bacterium | reverse complement strand
CTATAACTTCATTCGTTGCGTCCCTGATTCGTTGTGAATACATTCAGTTGGCCAAGTTCCTGGAGCAACAGTATTTTTCACTACGAATGAGGAACGCAGCGAATAAATGCATTTTTTTGTGTTTTATGTGCCTTTTTGTGGCCAATTCTCAATAATCCTGCCCCAAAATAATCCTGTCCCCCGAAATTACCCATCTGGTTTTGCCCGTCGCAATGGGCGGTCGGCTTGCCGATCACTGGAAGAACAGGAAGAAGCTGGCGATGTATAAGCCATACATCCCGAAGAGCACCGCCCCCTCGCGGCGGCTCAGCGCCGCGCTGGTATGCAGCACGAACAAGGTCACCGCCACCATGATGAACATGGCGGGAAACATGAAATTGATTTCGCGGCGCGAAAGCGAAAGCGGATTGGCCAGCGACGAGAGCCCCACCACCCAGCAGATATTCATGATGTTGGCACCGAGGATGTTGCCGACCGATAGCGCACCCTGCCCCTTGATGGCCGACACCACGCTTGTGGCCACTTCCGGGATCGAGGTTCCCAGCGCCACCAGCGTCAGCGCGATCACCGCCTCGGGTACCCCCATCGACTTCGCGATCGTGACCGATGTCACCACCACGAACTTGCTGGAGAGGACGACACCGCCCAGCCCCACCAGGAACAGCAGCACTAGTGCCACAACGGGTTTCGACGGTTCCGCGACGTCCGCCTCGATCATTTCGCGCATGTGCCCCTGCTTGTACTGCCGCACGAGATAACCGAGATAACCGCCAAAGCATAACAGCAGGATACCGCCCTCGAGCCGGCTGAGCGTAAGGTCAAAGCCGACGAAGAGCGCACAGAGGATGCCGACGAACACCAGGAATCCACCCGCCGTGCGGAATGCGTTCCGCAACACAGGGACCGGGGACTTCGAGAACACGGCGCACAGCGCCAGTGCCACCCCGCAATTGCAGATGACCGAGCCGATTGCGTTGCCCAGCGCCATCTCCGGCATGCCCCTGAGCGCCGCCATCATCGAGACGCTCAGCTCCGGCGAGGTTGTTGCCACCGAGACCAGCACGATACCGATCACCAGCTTCGGCAGATGCAGCCGCTCGGCAATGCCCACCGCGCTGTCGACAAACAGATCGGCGCACTTGGCCAATATGGCAAACGCCACCGCCAGCACCACCCAGGACACCCACACCGGCCCCTGCTCAATGTAAGTCATGAATTCCGATAACAATTTCCCGCTCCTTCCACATGACTTAGGTCAGACTACAATGACCCATGACTAATGACTAATAAACCCAGCCGCCGTCAGCATGTCATGATCCACACCGCCACCAGCGGATTGCAGCATCAAATGGCGTCGAGTGTATTTGCCGATCATGTCGGTTTCAACATTAATCGTCTCGCCCGGCTGACGTTCCTGCAGGCTGGTGTGCCCCCAGGTCCAGGGGATGACGCAGACCTCGAAGGCGTCATCCGAAACCGCCGAGACCGTCAGGCTGATGCCATCGAGCGCGACCGAGCCCTTCTCCACCACCTCCGCCGCCGCCTCGCGCCCGCAACGGATGCGCAGCACACGGTCGCGCCCCTCCATGCGAACAGACGCCAGCGTGCCGACCGTGTCGACATGCCCGCTGACCAGATGCCCGCCCAGGCGATCGCCGAGACGCAACGCCCGCTCCAGGTTCAACGCCTGTCCGCCTCGCTTGCCCATCAGGTTCGTGCGGCGCAGGGTCTCCTCCAGGATATCGGCATGGAAAGAGGCCGCGTCGAAACCGGCGACTGTCAGGCAGGCCCCCTGCACCGCGATGCTTTCACCCAACACCAGCGGCGTCTGCCACGACGGTGCCGCTACCGTCAGCCGTGCCCCGCCCTCGTGACGTTCCAGCGCCCGCAGCGTCCCCACGGCCTCGATCAATCCTGTAAACATGATTACCTCTCTCCCGGCCGTGCGCGGATCAGCACATCCCGCCCGACTTGGTGCACATCCGTTATCTGCAGCGCTGGCCCGTCCGCCAGCCGCCAGCCCGGGCCGCCCAGTACCGGCACACCGCCGCCGCCGAGAAACATCGGGGCGATATAAAACCAGTGTTCATCCACAAGCCCTTCGCGCACAAGCTGCGCCGCCAGTTCGCCACCGCCCTCGCATAGTACATGCAGCAGGCCTTCCTGCCCGGCCCTGGCCAGCAGCAGGCGCAGGTTCACGCGCGCGCCCCGCCCGCAGGTCCACAACTGTGCGCCCGTCGCCTCGATCGCCGCGCGCCGGGCCGCCGGCACGGTGGAGGTAGTGACGACGATCGTGTTCGCGGCCTGGCCGTCGGTCAGGACCTTGGCGTCAAGGGCGAGCTGGCCGCGCGCATCGAGCACTATCCGCTTCGGGTTCAATGCTGCGCGCACCGACCAGCGCAGTGACGGGTTGTCGAGCGTGGCGGTGTTCGCCCCCACGAGAATGGCGTCCACCCGACGGCGGAGCTGCCGCACCTCGCCTCGCGCGGCAGCCCCCGTGATCCAGCGCGAGTGGTGCTGCTGATCCGCGATCCGCCCGTCGAGGGTCATCCCCATCTTGAGTGTGAGATACGGCAGGCCGCTGGTCACCCATTTCGCAAACGGGGCCAGCAGCGCCTCGCCTTCGGAGCGGCACACGCCACGCGTAATGGCAACCCCGTGACGCGCCAGCAACCGCAGGCCGCGACCACGGTGCTTCGGATTCGGGTCGACCGCGCTGACGACCACACGGGCAATCCCGCTGCGCAGGATCGCGTCGGTGCAGGGCGGGGTTCGCCCCTGAGTGGAACAGGGTTCCAGCGTCACATATAGCGTCGCCCCGGCCGTGCACTCCGGAGGCAGGCCAGCAAGTGCTTCGATCTCGGCATGCGGGCCGCCGGCCCGGCGGTGCCATCCCTCGCCGATCACCTTCCCGTCGCCCACGACCACCGCCCCGACCGGAGGGTTGGGGCGAGTCCGCCCTTCACCGCGCCGCCCGAGTTCAAGCGCCCGCCGCATCCAGGTCTCATCTGCGGCGCCGCGGTCCCCCGCGTCCATTTGCCAGCTTGTCCTGCCCATCGCGCGATAACTCCAGTTCCTTGCGGGCGCGGTCAAGGATCCCGTTGACAAAACGCCCCGATTCCGAATTGCTGAAATACTTGGCGATATCGATCGCCTCGTTGATGACCACCGCCGGCGGCACTTCCGGGCGGAACATCAGCTCGTAGAGAGCGATCCGCAGCACGTTGCGGTCGACCACCCCCATGCGCTTGAGACTCCAGTGCTCCGCATACCGCCCGATGGCTTCATCAATGACCGCCCGCTCGGCGACAACCCCTTGCACCAGCGATTCGCAGAACGCGCGTACCGTCGCATCGTCGGTCGGGTTCGATTCGAAGAAGTCGTCAAAAACCCGGTCGAGTTCCTTGCGCGTGTTCAGATCCAGACTGAAGACTATCTGCAGTGCCCACTCGCGGGCGTCCCGTCGTGTTGCCATAACCGTACCCTCTTGACCGACTTCCCGGAAATCAAAGAACAAACCAGCCCGAACCCTATTTGAACGCGGCGAACAGGTTCGCCATCTCGATCGCCGCCTGTGCCGCATTCCAGCCCTTGTTGCCGGCCTTCGTGCCACAGCGCTCGATGGCCTGCTCCAGGTTGTTGGCGCAGACCACGCCGTTGATCACCGGCACGCCGGTCCGCATCGCCAGATCCGAGAGCGCCTTGGACACCTGATTGTTGATCAAATCGGCATGCGGCGTCGCCCCCTGGACCACCGCGCCCAGCGCAATGATCGCATCGACCTTGCCGGATGTCGCCAGAAGCTGCGCCGCCTGCGGCAGCTCGTTCGCCCCCGGCACCCACACCAGCGTGACGGCCTCGCGGTCGCCACCGTGCCGCACCAGGCAGTCGACCGCGCCATCGACAAGCTGCCGGGTCAGGAAATCATTGAAACGGCTCACCACGATAGCGAACCGCCGCCCGGTCGCGATCAGATTCACGGATACTTCCTTCATCTCATCATCTCCTCTGTTTAATTTCGACTTTCGACTTTCCAAATTTCTGCTTTACCTAGATAAGATGCCCCAGCTTGTCCCGCTTTGTTGCCAGGTACCGGCGGTTGTCCTCGCCCGGCTCGCACACGATCGGCAGCCGTTCGACGATTTCCAGCCCGTAGCCTTCGAGCCCGACCACCTTGCGCGGGTTGTTCGTGAGCAGGCGGATCTGGTGCAGACCGAGATCGGCCAGGATCTGCGCACCGATGCCGTAGTCGCGCAGGTCGGCGTCAAACCCGAGTTCCTCGTTTGCCTCGACCGTGTCCAGCCCCGTGTCCTGCAGCGCATAGGCATGGATCTTGTTCGCCAGCCCGATGCCGCGCCCCTCCTGGCGCATGTAGAGGATCACGCCGTGCCCCTCGGCCCCCACCAGTTCCATCGCGCGGTGCAACTGGTTGCCGCAATCGCAGCGCAGCGAGTGGAAGACATCGCCGGTCAGGCACTCGCTATGCACCCGCACCAGCGCAGCCTGCTGCCGATCCGGCTCGCCCAGCACCAGCGCGACATGATGGTCCTTCTCGATCAGCGACTCGTAAAGCCGGAGCTGGAAAATCCCGTAGGGGGTCGGGAACCGGATGGAGCGGATCAAGTCAACCTGCTTCTCATTGCGCCGGCGATAGGCAATCAGGTCGGCAATCGAGACCATCTTCAGGCCATGCCGGTCACAGAACCGCTCCAGGTCGGGAAGCCGCGCCATGGTGCCGTCCTCGTTGAGGATCTCGCAGATCACGCCGGCGGGCTTGAGCCCGGCCAGCCGCGCCAGATCCACCGACGCCTCGGTGTGCCCGGCACGGTGCAGCACCCCGCCCTTGACCGCCCGCAGCGGGAAGATGTGCCCCGGACTGGCGAAAGCGGCCTCCGTGGCATCATCATCGATCAGCCTTGCAATCGTGATCGCCCGGTCCTGCGCGCTGATGCCGGTCGAAACGCCCTCGATCGCGTCCACCGACTCCATGAACGCCGTGCCGAAGGAGTCGCCCTGCCCGCGCGCCGCCATCGGCGCCAGGTTCAGCGCGGCCAGGCGTTCACGTTCCAGCGGGACGCAGATCAGCCCGCGCCCGAATTTCGTCATGAAATTGATTGCAGCCGCATCGGCCTTCTCGGCCGCCACGACCAGGTCACCCTCGTTCTCGCGACGCTCATCGTCGGTGACGACCACCAACTCGCCACGACCGATTGCCGCCAGCACCTCTTCCACCGGACAAAATGCCATTGTTTCCCCCATCGCTCGATACAACGGGACAAAAGGCGGGCGGGAACGGTGCAGGCACGCACCGCCCCAATCCTCTCCCATCCAGACTCGGGAAGCACCTGCCCCCCTCACTGTCGGCAACGGGATTCCACCGTCTCAGTCCGGCCGCGAAGCCGGAGTCGCGGACTGTAACCGCCGGTCAGGAATCCGCCGGCACCTGCCGGCATCACCTTGTCCCGAAGATAAAAAACCATTTTTCCGCGCGGATGACGCGGTACACGGAAGGGATATAATCCACAAACCGCCGCCAAACACAAGGCAAAAGCGCAATATGGCTCGAAGGAATATCCAATATCCAACAAGGAATGTTCAATCACCAAGTATTAAAATGGCTACGAACCAAAAACCACTTACGTTATTGCATCCCTTTACCGTGCTCCGGGCGGCGTGTCTTGAGAGCGCCCTCCAGATCCGTCATGAACCGCGCGTAAATGGCGAACTTATGAATCGTTCCACGCCAGGGCCGATCCTCCTCCCACTCGTTGCCAAGCACCAGGTGACAGGGTTCCCAGTTCTTGAAATCCCCGGTAATCGTGTTCACCGGCAGCCGCTTGCCATCGAGGAAGAAGCGCAGGTCGCCAGGCCTGTAGGTCACGGCCAGCCGATGCTTCTGCCCCCGCTCCAGCGTCCCGAGCGTTACCTGCGGATCGGCCCCGTTGAGGCCGGTGTCGCTGGTGCGCAACCGCAGCACCAGTTTCTCGCCCTCCTGGCAAAGGGACACGTTGCGGCGGTGCGCACCCAGGGAGAAGCTGATGATCCGGGCGGGGCCCTCTTGCCGAGGCCTACTGGGAGTCAGCTCTGCGGTAATCGTGATCGCTTGCGCGGCCTGGCAGGCCGCCAGAAGGAGAACATCGACCCCGGTGATCACCGTGCGTCCGCCCATGAGTTGAATTCCCTCATCCGAGACCCGGTTGCGCTCCTCGTGCGTGACCTCGAGGGTGGCGGAGGGCGACATACTGGCAGCCCCCGAGAATCCGCCCGCACGTTCACCCTCGAATGACACGACTCGCCGGTCGAGACCAAGTGTCCTGAGAAGCTCAAGCGGCGGAACCGGATTTCCAGCAGCCGGTGTTTCCGGGGGCGAAGCAGGGACGGTCACCGGAGCCGACGCACTCGGTGCCGTATCCCGCTTCACGCGCTCGAACTCCTGCATGAACGCCAGGGCTTCCTTCACATTGCCAGTCTTGGTCAGATCCTGTTTCATGAAATCGAGGTGCTCGAGATAGCGCTTGGCCAGGGTCGCCATCGCCGCCTCGTGGTCCGCCTGGATCCGGGTATATTCACGGTTGTAGGCCTCGCGCCATCTGGCCAGGGCCGGAGCGGCATCGCCCGAAATGGCTGGCGGCTCGGCACCCTTCTTCGCAAACCGTTCAAGCTCATGACGCATCGCCAGCAGCGGCTCGAGTTGCCCGGCCTTCTGCGCCTGATCCGCAGCCGCCTGTAGCGACTTGGTGTAGTTCACCCCCAAGGCCGCAATGTCGGCATCACGCCTTTTGGCAAGACTCTTGCTGTGCTGGTCATAAAGCTGCCGGGCACCGGCCACCGTCTGGTTGTCAACAGCGCTGCCCGCCTGTCCATGGACGGCGGCGGACATCCCAATACCAACAGTTAACACCGAACAAAAAAACAGAACGATTCCCCGAACACTCATTTCCCCTCCGACTTCTTCATAAGAACGCAGCAGACTCCCGGTTTATTGCAACATATACAGCTTTCTTCCAATTGTCATCTTGCCCTGCGAGGATGCAATCGGGGGAAACGCCAACGAGAATCGCTATGTCAATGCCGGATCATATCGAAATGACCGCCTAATGGCAATGCTCATCAATACGGGTTAAGAGCCTGGTCAACTTCCTCTCTGAAAAACCAACACGACCGGATCAACACTTGCCGAAGGGCTCTGCGCTTGAGGCCGAACAGTCTGGATCGAATGCCGGGGATCGGCTGGCGGCTGAGCACGGAAACATCCCGTTTATCGAGGCGTTGTCCGGGACATCCATATCCGAGGCGATAGACGAGCCCCAGGCGGTGCCAGCGACAGGTACTGGAGTGGTCCCCGAGCCGAAGCAGGTTGCCGGACGGATCGAGGACAAGCACAGCCGGGACCGTTCGCTCTATCAGGAACTGCTTGGCGGCTTGTACGATGCGGTTGTGATTGTTGATCCAAAAGTATAATGCTTCAGCTCCGAACTAACCGAACCTCTAACCTATGCTCCCGGCCCTTGTTTCCTAAGGCCGTACCATGCCGCCGCAAAACCCGATGCGCGGGATATTAGCTCGGATGCCTGTGATTTCCAACCCTTTGTTTTCAAGAAGAACAGCCAGAGCAGACGCATCTTGATTTTCCTGCATTTATCGCGTTTCCGCCGTAATAACCAGCACCACCCGCTACGCGTGAGACACAGAGGCACGGAGAAAGCTCTTCTCCTCATGACTGTGCCCGGCTAAGATTTAGATGCGTCTGCCCTGGGGGCCGCCGCTTTGGATGTTGCATGCCGTTTGAAATGCCGTAGACTCAAGGTGATCCAGTAGATGGAAAAACAGTTGATAAAGCGAGGCTTCCAGCATGTCGAACACGGTTCCGCTCTCCCCCCATGCCACACCGGCCCATATCCTGGTCAAACCGGCCGGGCCTGATTGCAACCTGCGCTGCGGGTATTGCTTCTATCTTGAAAAGCACGCGCTTTTCAAGAATGAGAAAGCCTGCCGCATGCCCGACATCGTCCTGGACAACTACACCCGGTCCTATATCGCCTCGCAACCGACCCGCGAAGTGGAATTCGCCTGGCAAGGCGGGGAACCGACCCTGCTGGGGGTGGGGTTCTTCCGGCGCGCCGTCGAACTACAGAAGAAATATGGCGAGGGTCGGATCATCACCAACTCCCTCCAGACCAATGGCACGCTCCTGGATGACGAATGGTGCGAATTCCTTGCCAAGGAGAAATTCCTGATCGGATTGAGCATCGACGGTCCCGAGGAGATCCACAACCGCTACCGCGTCAATGCCGCGGGGCACGGGTCGTTCGACCAGGTCATGCGGGCAGCGGGGCGCATGAAGAAGCGCGGCGTCGAGTTCAACTCGCTGACCTGCGTCACCCGTGAGAGCGCCTACGAGGGCAAGCGGATCTACCGGTTCCTGCGCGAGGCAGGTTTCCGATTCATGCAGTTCATCCCCATCGTGGAACGGATGCCCGACGAGGAGGCGGACCGCCTCGGCCTGACGCTGGCGACGCCGCCGGACACCGCCGCTGCGGGCGACTCGCCGGCTGTCATGCCCTTCACGGTCGAGCCGGCCGCCTACGGCCAGTTCCTCTGCGATATCTTCGACGAGTGGATCAAGCGGGATGTCGGCCGCTACTACGTCAATCACTTCGACGTGGCCCTGGCCGCCTGGACCGGCATGAATCCCCCGCTTTGCGTCTACAGCAAGACCTGCGGCTCGGCCCTGGCAGTCGAGCACGACGGCAACGTCTACGCCTGCGATCACTTCGTGTATCCCCAGTATCTGCGCGGCAACATCATGCAGGAGGATCTGGGCCGCATCGTCAGCAACATGCGGCAGCGGTCGTTCGGCATGCAGAAAGCACTCGGGCTCACCGACGACTGCAAGCAGTGCCGGCACCTGCGGGCCTGCAACGGCGGCTGCCTCAAGCACCGTTTCGCCAAGTCCTCCACCGGCCAACCGGGCCAGAACTACCTCTGCGCCGGCTACCTGCGCTTTTTCGATCATGCCGCCCCCTATCTGGAAAAGATGGCCGACCTGCGGCGCCAGAAGCGCCCTCCCGCCGACATCATGCGCGAGTTTCCCTGAATCGGGACTTGACCTTTACGTGCCTGCTGGCATACTATGCGGGCTTGAACAACAGTCCTGGCCAAAAGCAAGGAGCGGGTGTAACTCCCCGCTCTTTTCTTTGTCAGGCATTTGAAATGTGAATTAACGCGAAAGAGGATCATGAACAACGAACTCGTCGCCATACTGAATTATATGGAGAAGGAACGCGGCATCGACCGCGAGATCCTGATTGAGGCAGTTGAATTCGCGCTGCAGTCGGCCTTGCGCAAGGCCTCCCCGCACGAGCATGGCCTGCGGATCCATATCGACCGCAAAAGCTGCGATATCAAGGCCTTTGCCATCGCCACCGTCGCGGAAGGCCCCCGGTTCGAGCACGACCAGGTCGCGCTGGAGGATGCGCGCAAGATCAACCCGAACGCCGTGGTCGGCGATGTCGTGGAGCGGGAAGTGACCACGGCCAACCTGGGCCGAATCGCCGCGCAGACCGCCAAGCAGGCCATCGCCCAGCGTATCCGCCAGGCCGAGCGGGACATGGTCTTCGACGAGTACAAGGACCGCACCGGCGATATCGTCAGCGGGGCCGTGCGCCAGTTCAACCGCGGCGATGTCATCATCGATCTCGGCCGAGCCGAGGCATCCCTGCCCTCCCGCGAGCGCGTCCCTACCGAGGAGTACCAGGTCGGTGACCGCGTCCGGGCCTATGTCGTCAGCGTGCAGAACAATCCCAATGGCCCTGCCATCACCCTCTCGCGCAGCCATCCGGACTTCGTGCGGCGGCTTTTCGAGCTGGAAGTCTCGGAAATCTCAGACGGCGTGGTCACCATCAAGGGCATCGCCCGCGAGCCGGGATACCGCACCAAGATCGCCGTGGCGTCGACCGACGAGAAGGTCGATCCGGTCGGGGCCTGTGTCGGCATGCGCGGCATGCGCGTCAAGAACATCGTCAGGGAGCTGGCCGGCGAGAAGATCGACATCGTCCGCTGGAGCCCGGATATCAAGACCTACGTCACCAACGCGCTGTCCCCCGCCAAGCTCTCGAAAGTGGAGATCAAGGACGATCAAGGACAGCATCTGGTCAGCGTGGTTGCCGATCCCGACCAGCTGTCGCTGGCCATCGGCAAGCGGGGGCAGAATGTCCGCCTGACCGCCAAGCTGGTCGGCTGGAAAATTGATATCCACAAGGATGAATCGGCCATCTCGTTCGAGGAGAAGGTCGCGCAAGCCGTCAAGGAGCTGGCGGCCATTCCAGGGATTTCGCCCGCAATGGCGCAGCAACTGGTCGGGGCCGGATTCCTTTCGGTCGAGGGTATTCTCGCGGCCGAACCGCGCGATATCTCGGAAATGCTTGATATCGAGATCGCGGAGGCCCGTGCCGTCTACGAGGCGATTGTCGCCACGCAGCCGGATATCCAGGCTTGATGACGCGAACCACAAAACAGCGGCGGCTGCGCCTCATAGGCAGCCCCAGGGAGAGATAGAGGAACATGAGAGTTCACGAACTTGCCAAGGAACTGGGTGTCCCCAACAAGCTGCTGCTTGAGAAATTGCGCTCGCGCGGTGTCGAGGTCAAGAACCACATGACCATGCTCGACGAGGAGGACGTCATTGTCATGCGGGCGATCATCCCTCTCGCGTTCGAGGAGGAGACGCGTAAGGCGGCACTGGCGGCCGAGGAGCAGAAGGTCGAGGAAGCCGTCCGGCAGGCGGCCGAGGCCAAGCGCAAGCTGGAGGAGGAGAGAAGCCGGCAGGAAGCCGAGGCCCGCCGCCTAGCCGAGAACCAGGCCGAACAGAAGAAATCCGCCGAGCTCGAGAAGCACCAGACCGAGGAGGAGAAACGCAAGACCGAGGCCGCCGAGCGGCAGAAGGCGCTGGAGGCCAGGCGCAAGGCCGAGGAGGCGGAAGTCCGCAAGGCCGAGGCCGCCAAGGCCGCACCGCCTCAACCCGTACCGCAACCCAAGCCGGAGACACCTGCCAAGACCCCAAAAACAACGGACACCGCCAAACCGGAAGCCGCCGCAAAGCCCGCGACCAAACCGGAAGCCGCCGCAAAGCCCGCGACCAAACCGGAAGCAGCCGCAAAGCCCGCGACCAAACCGGAAATACAGCCGCCAGCAGGAAAAACACTGACAGAAGAACCGGAAACCGCCGCGACAGAGGACCACACGCTGAAGATCCGCGGCGGCATCACCGTGCGGGAACTGGCGGAACTGGTCGCTATCAAGCCGAACCGCATCGTCGCCGAACTGATGGGCATGAATGTCTTTGCCAACATCAACGCTAAACTGGATTTCGATGTCGCCGCCAAACTGGCCGAGAAATTCGGTTTCACGGTCGAGCACGAGAAACGCGGCAATGAACCGGTTGCAGTCCCTGCCCCCGACGGCGCGGACCTTCCCTACATGGATAAACCCGAGGACCTGCTGCCCCGGCCGCCGGTGGTCACCTTCCTGGGCCATGTCGACCACGGCAAGACCTCCCTGATGGACCAGATCCGCAAGGCCTCGGTGGCCAAGGGCGAAAGCGGCGGGATCACCCAGCACATCGGTGCCTACACGGTCGACGTGAGCGGCAAGGCGATCACGTTTCTGGATACCCCCGGCCATGCGGCGTTCACCGCCATGCGGGCACGGGGCGCGAACCTGACGGATATCGCCGTCATCATCATCGCCGCCGACGACGGCATCATGCCGCAGACCAAGGAGGCGATCGCGCATGCCAAGGCGGCCGGCGTCTCGATCATGGTCGCCATCAACAAGTGCGATCTACCGTCCGCGAATCCGGACCGGGTGCTGCAGCAGCTCCAGGCCGAGGAACTGGCCCCGGAAGACTGGGGTGGCTCGACCATCTGCTGCAAAGTCAGCGCCATGACGGGCGAGGGCGTCAACCACCTGCTGGAAATGATCCTGCTCCAGGCCGAGATTCTTGAACTGACGGCCAATCCGGCCAAGCGGGCCGTCGGCTTTGTGATCGAGGCCCAGCTCAAACCCGGCATGGGGCCGACCGCCACCGTGCTGGTCACCGGCGGCACCCTCAAGCTCGGCGACCCCGTGCTTTGCGGGGCGCACTGGGGCCGGGTCAAGGCCTTGATCAATGATCACGGACGACAAGTGAAATCCGCCGGTCCCTCGACCCCGGTAAAATGCCTGGGGCTCTCAGGCGTACCCGAGGCGGGTGCCGAATTCACGGTCATGAGCAGCGACAGGAAGGCCAAGGAACGGGCCGCCGCCACCGCGATGGCCTTGAAGACCGCCTCGCTCGAAGGACCGCGCAAAGCCTCGCTCGACGATATCTTCGACCAGTTGAAAACGGCAGAAGGCCTCGTGTTAGCCGTGATCGTCAAGGCCGACACGCAGGGCAGCGTGGAAGCCATCGTGCATGCGCTTTCGGATATCAAGAGCGAGAAGGTCTCCCTGCGCTTCATCCATTCCGGCACCGGCAACATCACCTCCAACGATGTGCTTCTGGCCAGTGCCTCGAATGCCGTTGTGCTCGGGTTCCACGTCGCACGCGAATCCGGTGTCGAGGCGGTGGCCAAGCACGAGGGCGTGGAAGTCCGCCTGCACCAGATCATCTACGAGCTGATCGACCAGGTGCGCGATGCCATGATCGGCGTGCTCGGCCCGCGGCTCGAGGAGATGAAGCGCGGCCAGGCGCAGGTACGCCAGATCTTCGAGGTCGGCAAAGGCGACCAGGTCGGCGGCTGCCTGGTGCTGAAAGGCATCGTCAACATCAAGCACCGTATCCGCGTGAAACGGAAGACCGAGGTGCTCTTTGAAGGGACGCTGCTGTCGCTGAAGCATTTCCAGGACGATGTGCCGGAAGTGCGCGAGGCCCAGGAATGCGGCTTGCGTATCCGCAACTTCTCGAAACTGGAAGAGGGCGACATCATCGAGGCGTACGAGATCGAGGAGCGCGAGCAGACGCTCTAGTCTTGCCTGCCGGAGCATTCACATGAGCGTAGACAGAATCGAACGCGTTAACGCGCTGATCCACCGCGAGCTCGGCGAGGCGATGTTCCGCCTGATCACCGATACCCGATTCGACCGCAGTAGCGTCACGATCACGCAGGTTTCGACCGCCCGCAACCTGCGCACCGCCCATGTGATGGTCTCGGTGCGGGGAGATGAGAAAGTCCAGCAGCAGATGCTCGGCATTATCCGCCGCGCCCGCGCCGAACTGCAGCAGGCGGTCAACCGGGACCTGTCGATCAAGTACACGCCCGTCCTGCACTTCGAACTCGACCCATCCATCCGGAAGGGCGATCATGTGCTCGACCTGCTCTGCCAGCTCGAACACGGGACCGGCAGCTTAGCCGATCCGGATGAAGCGGATGACGATAACCCGGACGAGGAGCCCGATCTCCTGGAAGATGAAGACGACACATGACAGCGCCATCCCGTACATTCGGACCTGCCCCCGCCGCCGCGACCGACAGCCTGTTCGACGGCGTGCTGCTGATCGATAAGCCCATCGGACCGACCTCGCACGATATCGTCGACCGCATCCGCCGGTTCTTCCGTATCAAGAAGGTCGGCCATGGCGGCACGCTCGACCCCATGGCTTCCGGCCTGATGATCCTGCTGCTCGGCAAGGCCACAAAACTCTCGGACCGCTTCCTCGGCTCGGACAAGACCTACCAGGGAACCATGCATTTCGGAATCGCCACCGACAGCCAGGACGCCATGGGCGAGGTCATCCGCGAGGCGGATGCCTCCGCGCTGACGGAAGCACAGGTGCGCGAGCAGATGCTGAAGCTGGTCGGCGACAGCATGCAGATGCCGCCGATGACATCCGCGCTGAAAGTCAACGGCGTCCCGCTCTACAAGCTCGCCCGCAAGGGGGAAACCATCGAGCGCAAGCCGCGGCTGATCCATGTCTTCCGCTTCGATCTGCTCGCATTCAATCCGCCCTATGCCGACTTCGAGGTCAAATGCACCAAGGGTACTTATGTCCGCACCCTGACGTCCGATGTCGGCGAGGCGCTCGGCTGCGGGGCGCACCTCTCCAGGCTGCGGCGCACCCAGTGCGGCAGCCTGTCGATCGACAAGACCCTGCCGCTGGCCGATGCACTGGCCATGACCCCGCAGGAACTGGCCACCCATGTAATCCCCATGAGGATGTTTGCATGATCGTCATCCATGATCTGAAGCCGCTACAGCAGCGCGAGAAGCCGATCGTCCTGGCTTGCGGCTTCTTTGACGGGGTGCATATCGGCCATCGCCGCGTGCTGGAACGGGCGCTGGAAGGGGCCCGCCGCCTCGGCGGCGAAGCCTGGGTGATGACGTTCGATGCCCATCCCTTGAAAATACTCCGGCCGGAAGCCGCCCCCCTGCTGATCACCTCGACCAACCATAAGCTTTCCCTGCTGCGCCAGACCGGCCTCGATGGCTGCATCCTGTTGCCATTTACACGTGAACTGGCTGCCACCCAGGCTGAGGCATTCGCCGAGTGGCTGTTTCACTGCGCACCATCGCTCCGGGAGATCGTCACCGGTGAGAACTGGCACTTCGGGGCAAAGGCCAAGGGAACCCCCCAATTGCTTGCGGAGCTCGGTGCGCACATGCATATCGAGGTCATCGCCGCCCCGCCGGTGATGCACGGCGGGGAAACGGTTTCAAGCTCACGGATCCGGCAGGCGATCACCTGCGGCAATCTGGCAGAGGCAACCCTGATGCTTGGCCGGCCGCCGAGCGTGCTGGGCACCGTCGTCCATGGCCGCGCGATCGGCCGAACACTGGGCTATCCCAGCGCGAACATCGATCCGCACAACGAGGCGCTCCCTCCCCTTGGCGTCTATGCCGTGCAGGCTTTTGTCGACGGCACCTTGTACGACGGGGCCATGAATTTCGGAACCCGGCCGACCTTCGACCGCGACCAGGCCGTACCGCCCCTGCTCGAACTGCACCTGCTGGATTTCAACGGCAGCCTCTACGACCAGGACATCGAGGCCTTCTTCATCGAACGGCTGCGCGACGAATGGTACTTCGCCACCATCGACGAACTCAAGACCCAGATCGCCGACGACGTGCGCCGCACCCGCGAGATCCTCGCAAGCAAAGGCCTCACCCCCGCCCAGCAGGCCGCCCTTGCCAAATCCACCCCCGCATAATTCAGCCTTCATCCAGAAAAACCATGACCGCCAGCCGCTTCATAATCCTGTAAGCAAAACCATTGCACCCGGCGTTGATCGGTGCTACGTTGCAGGCGTTTTGAACAAGGGGCGGAAGTAGCAGTGGAATCGAGACTCGGGAAGGCTTTCCAGACGCCGAGAACCACAAATTGGCATTTTGTGACTCTGCAAGATGATCCGCGGGATGAGCGCAGGAGATAATAATGGGCAGTGGCAATCCATTTTCGGGGATTCGCGACAATCATAAGCGAGGCAGTGTCGGCGATTTCCTGCGCGAAAAGATTCAGTCTGACTCCACGTTACGACCGCATTATGTCCTTCGTGGCTAAACATTTGCCGGATCCATTTTATTTAGAAGGCACCACCAGCATCAGCATCCGCGATGCCATCTTTCGCGAAGTAGCCTCGAACATTCTCATACACCGCGAATACATGAACGCCTTTCCCGCGAAGCTCATTATTGAACGCGGACAGGTGCGCACCGAAAACGGCAATAAACCGCACGGATTCGGAGCGCTAAACCCGGCAACCTTTACGCCATTCCCAAAAAATCCCGTCATTGCCTCCTTCTTCCGTCAGATTGGCCGGGCCGACGAACTCGGGTCAGGCATGCGGAACCTTATGAAATACGGCAAAGCCTTCGGCGGAGCTGATCCCGAGCTTATCGAAGGCGACATCTTCAGAATCGTCATCAAGGCACCAGAGTCAGGGGTAGAGTCGGGAGCCCAGTCACAGGCCCAGTCAGGGGCCCAGTCAGGGGCCCAGTCGGAAAGGATCCTGGCTGCACTGAATAGCGAGCAGCTATCGGCCGCAGAGCTTGCAGACGCCATGCAACTTGAATCTAAGTCCGGCGCTCTTAAACGTGCAATTAAAGAACTCCTTCTGCACGGGGTCATAGCGTACACTATCCCCGATAAGCCCAATAGCCGCCTCCAGAAATACCGCCTAACGGGAAAAGGCCGAAAATTGTTGCAAGAGATTGGTAAATTGAAACCATGACCGAACTGAAAACACAAATTGCCGATAAGCTTGCCGCCTTCGCCACTGCTCCCCTGCGCACCGCCGCGCTCGACCTGCTCGCCACGCTGGGCTACCGCAGCGACAAGACGGCAGATCTTGGTGGCGATCCCGAAACGTTCGTGGAGCAATTCGACAACAACGCCGAGCGGCCCCTCAATCGGGATAAAGCCCTGTTCGCCGACTGGAAACAGATTCACCTGCTCTTCCAGTTGACCGACGATGACCTCAGCGGGGTAGGCAGTCTATTTGCCGAGAACGACGTCAACCGGGCAAACATGACCTCGTACCTATTCTTTGCCGTCGAACTCTCCGGCAAGGACTACACCCGAGGACGCCTGGCCCAGATCACCCGCCAGCTCAACCGCTTGTTCCCCATGCCCGTCATGGTACTGTTAACCTATGATGGCAAACTCTCCATCGCCGTCATCAACCGGCGGCGCAGCAAGGTCGACGACGACAAGGACGTCCTCGGCAAAGTGACCCTGATTCACGGGGTTGGCCTGCAAACCCCGCACCGCGGCCATCTTGACATTCTGGCCTCCTTTGCCATCAGCGAACTCAAGCGCGGCCGCACCATCAACAGCTTCGACTCCCTGCACACCGCCTGGGAGGAAATCTTCAACGTCGAACTCCTCAACAAGCAGTTTTACAAAAAGATCCAGGAATGGTTCTTCTGGGCGGTGCAGAGCGTGCAGTTTCCGCATGGTGGCATTGAAGATGAGGGACAACGAAACCGCATTGCCGTCATCCGCCTGCTCACCCGCGTCATCTTCTGCTGGTTCGCCCGTGAAAAAGGACTGCTGCCTGAATCCCTATTCAAGGCCGACACGGCCAAAGACTATCTCAAGACATTTGATCCTGCGGATGCAACCGGCGGTGATTACTACCTCGCCATCCTCCAGAACCTGTTCTTTCCCACCCTGAGCGTGCCGCTGGAGCAGCGCGAATTCCGCAACGGACGCCGCTATCGCGGCATCAACAAACACTACATGCACCACGAGTTCTTCCGGCATGAGAAACGCTTTCGCGATCCGGACGATCTGGGTCGCCTCTTCGAGAAGATCCCGTTCCTCAATGGCGGACTTTTCGAATGCCTCGATTCCGGTACCGGCAAGGAAGATGAGCTGCGCGTAGATGGTTTTTCCGATGAACCGGCCAACCAGCCCATCGTGCCCAACGTGCTCTTCTTCGGCAAGAACCAGACCGCCGACCTGCATACCGTACTGAACGATGAGCAGAAAACCGCCGTCGCCGTTGATGGACTTTTCACCATTCTCGAAAGCTTCAAGTTCACCGTCACCGAGAACACCCCCGTCGAGGAGGAAATCGCCCTTGACCCCGAATTGCTTGGCCGCATCTTCGAGAACCTGCTGGCCGAATATAACCCCGAAACCGAGAAAACCGCCCGCAAGGAAACCGGCTCGTTCTACACCCCCCGTACCATCGTGGATTACATGGTTAAGTGAAGCTGCATGGGCCTTCTGCCAGCGCAAGAACATGTCGTGACAAGTTGACAAGTTCGTTGCTGTATGGCAGTATGGTTGCGTTTAAATAGAGAAAGGTACTGTCATGAAAACATTACCGGTTGGTGAATTGAAATCGCATTTTTCTGCCGTTCTCGCGGATGTCCGCCGCGGGCATTCCGTGGGCGTAGCCTTTGGCCGCAATCACACGCCGGTCGCGATGTTGGTGCCATACAGCAAACACCGCGAAAACCCATCGGGCATCCGGATGGGGACGCTTAAAGGGCTTGGCCGATGTTCGATTCCAGATGATTTTTCCATTACTGACGACCAACTTCTGGATGCATGAACTATCTGATTGATACGCATTGTTTCCTGTGGTCGCTCTTCTCGCCGGAGACGTGCAGCACGACGGTTGCCGATGTCCTGCGTGATGGGGACAATACGATTCATGTCAGTGCCGTTTCCTTCTGGGAAATTTCCATTAAACATGCGCTCGGCAAGTTAATACTTGAGGGCATCTCCCCAGCCGAGTTGCCCGAGGCTGCCCGTGCAGCCAATTACAAGCTGATTCCCATGCATGCCGATCAGGCTGCTACGTTTCATCGGCTGCCCGTAAACGGACATCGCGACCCCTTTGACCGCATGTTGGTATGGCAGGCCATCCAACTCGCGATGACATTGATTTCGAGGGATGCGATGCTTTCTCAGTACGCCGCCCAAGGCTTGAACATCGTGTGGTAAATAAGGGAGTCGATAGCCAGTGCAACACTGGCTACTGGCTGGCGGGAGCGTTTGTAATCGTGCAACTGAACAAAAAATGAGGAACGCATGAAAATCATTCTGCTGGTGGCCGGTTCCGGGGGCGGGTTCTACTGCGAGACATGCCTGCGAGACGCCGACTGGGCTCGGGTGATGCGGCAGCGCGGGCACGATGTGATCGCCACGCCCATGTATCTTCCAGTAAACATGGAAGGGGTGATCGGCGAAGGCGATACCCCGGTCTTCTTCGGCGGTATCAATGTCTACCTGCGCGAGAACCTGCCCTGGCTGCGCCGCGCCCCCGCTTGGCTGACCGCCTGGCTCGACGCCCGCTGGCTGCTGCGCCTGGCCGCCAGGCGCGCCGGCAGCACCCGGGCCGACGGGCTGGGCAGCATGACGCTTTCGATGCTACAGGGCCGTAACGGTCACCACGCCGAGGAACTCAAGCGCCTGCAGCAATGGCTCGCGCACGAGCAGCCCGATGCCATCGTGCTCTCCTCGACCCTGCTGGCCGGACTGGCCGGCCCCCTGCGCGAGTCCCTGCATGTGCCCGTGCTCGCCTTCGCCCATGACGAGGACACCTGGCTCGACGCGCTCGACGCACCCTATGATCAGCGCTGCTGGGCGGCCATGCGCGCGGCCATGGCGGATATCGCGACGGTGATTGCCGTCAGCCACACCTACGCCGCCAGTATGCGCCAGCGCCTGGATCTGCCGACGGAACGCGTCTGCGCGGTCTACCCCGGCATCGACGCCGCCCCCTATCGCCCGGCCCGCGTCGCATCCGGCCCGCCCGTGGTCGGCTACCTCTCCAAGATGACCCCGTCACTCGGACTCGAAACCCTCGTCGAGGCGGTTATCCTCCTGCGCCGCCAACCCGGCTTCCGCGATATCCGTCTGAAGGCCATGGGAGGGGAAACCGGCGACGACCGCCGCTTTATCGAGCGGCTCGAAAAACGCCTTGCGGATGAGAGAATGGCCGATGCCGCCGAGTTCCTGCCGGGGGTGGACCGCGAAAGCCGCATCGCGTTTATCGAGACGCTGACAGTCATGTCCGTCCCCATGCCTGCGGGTGAGGCGTTCGGCGCGTTCATCATCGAGGCCCTCGCCGCCGGGGTCCCGGTCGTGCTACCGGCCGCCGGAGCCTTCCCCGAGGTCGTGCAGGCCACCGGCGGCGGCATCACCTACGCCCCCCCCAACACACCCGAGGCCCTGGCCCACGCCCTGGCCGACCTGCTACGCGACCGAGCCAAGATCGCCGCCCTCGGACAACAAGGAATGGACACCGTACGCCGCCAATTCACCGTCACCCGCATGGCCGACGAACTCGAAGCCCTCTTCGCCAGCACCATCGCCGCCAACCGCTGATAGGTAAGCCGACCCGCCGTGCGAATAACGAATGCCGCACCCCCGGCTTTCGCCTTGCAACCACCGGTGACAAGGTTTACAGTCCCACCATCGGCATCCTGGCCGGGGCCGGATGCGCAACCACTAACCGGGAGCAGCGACCAAAATGGCATTGAAACGCAAGATCTGCATGCTGGGTGCTTTCTCCGTCGGCAAGACCAGCCTGGTCAGCCGTTACGTCCTGAGCCTCTTTTCCGAGAAGTACCTCACCACCGTCGGCGTCAAGATTGACAAGAAGACCGTCGACGTCAACGGCCAGGAGACAACCCTATTGATCTGGGACCTCTATGGCGAGGATGCCGTGCAACAGGTCCGTCCCAGCTACGTTCGCGGCGCGGCCGGCTGCCTGCTGGTGGCCGACGGTACCCGCCCGGAAACGCTGGAAGTCGCCCGCCGCATCCGCGCACGCATGGAAACCGAACTGGGACCGCTGCCGTTTGTCCTGCTGCTCAACAAGTGCGACCTGCAGGACGAATGGCGCATCGGAGCGGATGCGCTGACGGCCCTGCAGGACGAGGGCTGGTCGGTGCAACGGTGCAGCGCCCGCACCGGCGAGGGGGTCGAGGAGGGGTTCCGCAAGCTGGTCGAGAACCTGCGCGAGGCACCCCCATGAACGCCACTCCCCTGCCGCCGACCGTCCGCCGCTATCTCGAGGCACTGCTGCTCAACGGGCGCCAGCCCGCCTATGCCTTCATCGCTGGCGACGGCACCCTGCAATCCTGGGGCGGCGAGATGGACCGATACCTGAAGAAAAACCTGCACAAGGGCAGGCCCGCAGACGACCAGATCGACGCACTGGTCGGGCTCCTGCCGCTGGAGGGCGAGAACGCCAGCATCCCACTCTTGATGACCGACACCTGCCGCAGCGCGGACCTCCACCTGGTCGCCGATGCGGGCGGTGCCTGGATGATCCTGCTGGACTCGACCACCGAGGCCCACCAGCAGCAGACCCTCCAGCAGCAGTCGAACGACCTGCAGCTTCTTAAGGCCTGCCAGCTCAGCATGCTCGCGCAGCTCAGCGCCCATAACGAGCAACTGGAGGCGATTCTCAACCAGCTCAGCGTGGCCGCCGTGCGCATCGCGCCGGACGGGATCGTGACCTTCATCAACGCCTACGCGGACCGGCTGCTGGCCACCGCCAACGGTGCCGGTGCCACTGGCCAACCCTGGCAACACCTGCTGCCGTTGGACGGCAAGGCCGCCGCCGCCTTCACGGCCCTGCTCACGGCCGACGACCCCACGGCTTGCGTGCGGGTGCGTCTCCCGCTCGAGACCGCGGGGGTGCTGCGCCATCTGGAGGCCGATGTCCGCCTCGACCCGCGTGATCCCGCCTTCCGCATCGCCTACTTCTACGACGTCTCCGAGCTGCAGGAGCTGCGTGGACGCCTGCACGAGAAAGCCGTTTTCGAGCAGATGACGGGCAAGAGCGAGCCCATGCTGCGGACCTTCCAGTTGATCCGCGACGTCGCCCGTGTCCACGCGACGGTACTGATCGAGGGCGAGACGGGGACCGGCAAGGAGCTGGCGGCCCGCGCGATCCACGCCTGCAGCCCGCGCAAGGACGGCCCGTTTATCGTGGTCAACTGCGCCGGGTTCACCGACTCGCTTATCAACAGCCAGCTTTTCGGCCACAAGAAGGGGTCCTTCACGGACGCGGTATCCAACCAGATCGGCGTCTTCGAGGCCGCCCATGGCGGCACGATCCTGCTCGACGAGATCGGCGACATCCCGATGAACACGCAGACCCGCATCCTGCGCGCGCTCGAGCAGCGCGAGATCATCCGCGTCGGCGAGACCGAGGCCCGCAAGGTCGACATCCGCATCCTGGCGGCAACCAACAAGAACCTGGAGGAGGAGGTCAAGCGCGGCAACTTCCGCCTCGACCTGCTCTACCGCATCCGCGTGGCGCGCGTGGTGCTGCCACCCCTGCGCGAGCGGCGCGAGGATATCCCCCTGCTGGCCCGCACCTTTGCCGCCGCTGTCGCCGCCGAGAACGAGATGACCGCCCCGGTGATCGGCCCGGACGTGCTGACCGCGCTGATGGCGTACACCTGGCCGGGCAACGTGCGCGAGCTGCGCAACGCGATCGAGTTCGCGATCATCCGCTGCCGCGACGGGATGCTGCGCTGCCACGACCTGCCACCCGAGATCATGGCGTCCGCCGAGAACGAACAGCACCCCGAGGCCCCCGCTCCTTCCGAGAAGACACAACTGCTGGAAGCCCTGCGCGCCGAGAACGGCCGCCGCGACGAAACCGCCCGCCGCCTGGGCATCAGCCGCGCGACCCTCTATCGCCGCATGACGCACTACCACATCACGGAAGCCGAGTGGCGGTAAGCACGAAAAGGCTTACAGCGAACACAATCCCTGCCGAACCAGCCACGCACGGCATAACATAACCTGCTCACGGATTTTCTCTGCATTCGTCATCGAACGAGCTCCCATCGTTGTGCGTTGACGCGATGCCCGCCCATTCTGACCGGCCACGCCAGTCGCTGCCAGTGCGCAATCGGCGAACGCAACGCGCGTCGAGGCGGAAAGGCATCGGCTATCCGCTGCCATACGCCATGCCCGGACTCTACTTTCAGTGCCTGACGAGCCAACTCGCCAAGCACAACCTCTGCTCGCTCGCGACGAGCCTGGAGAAGCAGCCGATCCACCTTGACAGCACCCCGCGAAACAAGTTGAGCCGCCAATTTGCCCGTATTAATACAGCCGTTTTTGTTCTCTGCTCTCATTGCCCGCACTCTACAACCAGCAGCCCCGGCAATCAATCTTTCCGGGTCTTCCGCAGAATCTGTGGGTGGCTTCCCGTTTTTCCTGTTCATGTATG
>CAZSRU010000045.1:0-23042 GCA_964609395.1 uncultured Victivallales bacterium | reverse complement strand
TATAAACAAGGGCGGGGAGGATATGCCAGACGTTCCGTTGATTCGGAGCTGATGCATTATACTTTGCAAAACCCCTCGCTGTGCCCGCTTGAAGCCGGGCACAGCGAGGGGTTTTGCAAGAGCCTCTTGAAAAGAAGGATTGAAAAAACGGCGTCGGGCTTCTATTGTCCTGATCGTTGGCTGTTTCTTTTCTTCACTCTTTCATGAGGCTTGCGATGGTTTTGACATTTGGCGAGGTGATGCTGCGGCTTTCGACGCCGGACCGGTTGCGCCTGGGGCAGTGCCTGCCGGGGTCGCTGGTGGCGGGATTCGGCGGCGGCGAGGCGAATGTGGCCGTATCGCTGGCGAACATGGGGGACGACGTCACGTTCATGTCGGCCCTGCCGGATGGACCGGTCACGGTCGCTTTCCTGGCGGAGATGCGTCGCTACGGCGTGGATACGTCGCGGCTACAGGTTGGCAGCGAGGGACGTTTCGGGATCTACTTCCTTGAGACCGGTTCCAACGCGAGGCCATCGGTCGTCGCCTACGACCGTGCCGGATCGAGTATCGCGCTGGCATCGGCCGATACCTACGATTTCGAGGCGGCCCTGGATGGTGTGGACTGGGTACACACGACTGGTATCACGCCCGCGCTGAGCAAGGCGGCCTTTGCGGCGACGCGACAGCTTGTGAGGACGGCGGCGGCCAAGGGCATCCCGGTTTCGGTCGACCTGAATTTCCGCAAGAAGCTCTGGCGCTGGGATTCCGCGCAGTCCTCCAAGGCCCTGGCCCGTGCCTGCATGACGGAAATCCTCAAGGATGTGACGGTGGTCATCGCCAACGAGGAGGACGCTGCCGATGTGCTCGATATCCATGCCTCGGGCACGTCCATCGAGGAAGGGCAGATCGCGGCGGAAGCCTACGTCGAGGTCGCCCGCGAGATTGCCGATCGCTTCCCCGGCGTGGAGCGGGTGGCGATCACGTTGCGCGAGAGCTATTCTGCGGACCACAACAACTGGGGGGCGATGCTGTACGAGCGCGCGACGGATTCGGCCTGCTTCGCGCCGCTGGATGGCGAGGGCAATTACCGGCCTTACGAGATCCGCGATATCGTGGATCGTGTCGGCGGCGGCGACTCCTTCGGTGCTGGGCTGATCCACGCGCTGCGCTCGGAGCGCTTCCGCGTGCCGCAGGATGCCATCCGCTTCGCCGTGGCCGCCAGTGCGCTGAAACACACGATCAGCGGGGATTTCAATCTGGTGTCGGAAGCGGAAGTCGAGTCCCTGATGAATGGCAGCGGTTCTGGCCGGGTGCAGCGGTAGTTAAAGAGGAGCATTTGAATGACAAAGCAGGAAATCATAGCGAGGATCCGCGAGAGCCGGGTGGTGGCGGTGTTGACGCTTGACTCGGCAGAGGACGCGCTGCCGCTGGCGGATGCGCTGCTGGCAGGGGGCATCAAGGTGATCGAGCTGACGCTGCGCACCCCGGCGGCCGAGGAGGGCATCCGGCGGATCTCGGCGGCGCGCCCCGAAATGCTGATCGGCGCCGGTACGGTATTGACGCCCGAACAGCTTGGCCGGGCGATTGACGCTGGCGCGGCTTTCTCGGTCAGTCCCGGGCTCAACCAGGCGGTCTCGGCGGAGGCGGCCGCGCGCGGATACAGCTATTTCCCTGGCGTGATGACGCCGACCGATGTGGAGGCAGCGATGGCGCTCGGGCATCGGCTGCTGAAATTCTTCCCGGCCTCGATCGCTGGCGGGATCGCGATGCTTAAGGCACTCGATGCCCCTTATGGGCAGGCAGGCGTAAAGTTCCTGCCGCTGGGTGGCGTCAATGCCGACAATGCCAAGGACTATCTGGCGCTCGATTGCGTGGCGGCCATCGGTGGCTCATGGATTGCCGAACGGGGCCTGATCAAGGAAAAACGGTTTGACGAGATCCTGCGCCGGGCGGCGGCCTGCGCCGAGTTGTGAGTGCATTGGTCAATGGTCATTGGTCATTAGTCATTGGTTATTAGTCAATGGTCATTAGTCAATGGTCATTGGTCTAATTGGGGGTTTAACGAATGATTTCAGGATTCAATACGATGTGGCGGTGGCGCGAGCTGCTCTGGATCCTGGTTTGCCGGAATCTCAAGATCCGCTACAAGGGCTCGACACTCGGCTTCTTCTGGTCGCTGCTGGGACCGGTTCTGCTGATCCTGATCTATGCCGTCTTCGCCACGATCCTGCGGTTCAACGAGGGACGCCCGCACTATCTTCAGTTCCTGGTCATCGGCATCTGCGTCTGGCAGTTCCTGGCGATGTGCCTGAACGATTCGCTCTATGCCGTGATGGGCAATGTGAACCTGGTCAAGAAGACGGCGTTCCCGCGCATCATCCTGCCGCTGGCGATGGTCTGTGCCAATGTGATCAATTTCCTGCTGACCTGGTGCGTGCTGCTGCTTTATCTGCTGTTGGCGGGTATGCCCATGCAGCATCTGTACCTGCTTCCGGTCGTGCTGCTGGTGCAGGTGGTGCTGTGTTTCGGCATGGCCCTGATCCTGTCGACCTCGAACGTCTTCCTGCGCGACACGGAGCATATGCTTGGGATCGGCACCCTGGCCTGGTTCTTTCTGTCGCCCATCTTCTACCCGGTGGAGATGCAGTTGCGGTTCCTGCCGTCGCAGGCGGCCTGGCTGGCATTCCTGAACCCGATGACCGGGATCGTCTGGTGCTACCGCCGGTTGCTGATGGCCGACGCCATTCCTGACCTGCTGGCGGTGCCGGCCGCCGGACTGTTGACCTCGTTGCTGGTCTGCCTGGCCGTGCTCGGGATCGGCTTGTTCACGTTCCAGAATTCGCAGTCGAAGTTCGGCGATGTGCTTTAGGGGAAGTATGGACGAGAAGGTTGCCATCAAGGTTGAGAACGTCAGCAAGATCTACCGGCTGGCGGGGAGTTCCCGGAGCCTGAAGCAGAAGGTGCTGGAATCCCTCCGCCGCCGCACACCGCCGAAGATGCTAAAAGCCATCGACGAGGTCAGCTTCACTGTCAATCGCGGCGAGACGCTGGGCATCATCGGGGCCAATGGGGCCGGCAAGAGCACTCTGCTCTCGCTGCTGACCAAGACCATCTTCCCGACGCAAGGCACGATCGAGACGCACGGGCAGGTCTCGTCGCTGCTGGAACTCGGCGCGGGCTTTCATCCGGATCTTTCCGGCCGTGAGAACGTCTTCCTGTACGGGGCGATCATGGGCATCCCGCGTAATCGCATGATGGAGCGGTTCGATGCCATCGTGGAATTCGCGGGCCTGAAGGATTTCATCGACCAGCCGGTCAAGCACTACTCCTCCGGCATGTATGTACGACTCGGGTTCGCGGTGGCCGTCGAAGTCGATCCCGACATCCTGCTGATCGATGAAGTGCTGGCGGTGGGGGATGCCGCCTTCCAGAAGAAGTGCATCGACAAGATGCGCGAGTTCCGTCGGCAGGGCAAGACCATGCTGATCATCTCGCACGACTTGCACACCATCCAGCGCATCAGTGACCGGATCCTTTTCCTCGACCGGGGGAAAATGCTGGGGCTGGGTGCCCCGAAGACGATGATCGGGGAATACGAGGGGCTGACACGGCGGCGCAACACCGAGATCTACCAGCGCGAGTGGGGCACGGGCGAGGTGAAGATCACGGGGGTGCGGTTCCATGACGCCGACGGGACGGAACGCGACACGTTCCCCTGGGGTGGCGACCTTTACGCCACGGTCCGTTACCATGCGGAAAAGCCGATTGCGACCCCGGTCTTCGGCTTTTCGGTCAGCGATAGCGAGGGGCGTGTCGTGCACGGCAGCAATACGCAGGTGGCCGGCCTGGCGATCGATCATATCGAGGGCGAGGGGACGGTGACACTGCATCTGCGCGAGTTGCCGATGGCGTCCGGGCTTTACCTGTTCTCGTTTTCCGTCCACTCATCCGATCACCGCGTCAATTACCACCGCCTGGACAATTGTTTCCCGATCACAATTGAATGCAGCCGGAATTTTGAAGGGTATGCCTACATGCCCTCGGAATGGAGTTTTTGAGCATGATGGCCAACTTGCAGGATATTACCCAGGATGATGTAGTGCGGCAGCGGATCGAGGCCGCGCTGCAGGAGGACATCGGCAGCGGTGACGCTACCACGCTGGCCCTGGTGCCCGCCGATCTGGTCGAGGAGGCCGAGATCCTGGCACGGGAGGCCTGCGTGGTTTCGGGCTCGGATGTGGCGGCGTTTGTCTTCACGACGCTGGCCCCCGGCATGACCATCGAGACGCTCGTGCCGGAAGGCGGACGCGCGGCGGCGGGCGAGACCGTGATGCGGCTCAAGGGCCCGGCGCGGGCGATCCTGACCGGCGAGCGGACGGCGCTCAACTTCATGCAGCGCATGTGCGGCATCGCCACCCACACCGCCGCCTTTGTCGAGAAGGTCAAGGCGCAGGGGACCCTGATCCTCGACACACGCAAGACGACGCCTGGACTGCGGACGTTCGAGAAGCATGCCGTGCTCTGCGGCGGCGGGACGAATCATCGCATCGGGCTTTACGATAAGGTCCTGATCAAGGACAATCACCGCTGGCTCTGGCAGGGAGCTGGCGGGGGCGATCTCGGTGCGGCTGTGCGCGAGGCCAGGCGACGGTATCCGCAACTGGAGATTGAAATCGAAGTCGAGAATAGGACGGAACTCACCAGTGCCCTCGAAGGCCAGCCGGACTGGGTGCTGCTCGACAACATGGATCCCGCGGCCATGGCGGCCTGCGTCGCGATGGTGGCCGGGCGTTGCCGGACCGAGGCGTCCGGCGGCATCACCCTCGCGAATATCGAGGCGGTGGCCTGCAGCGGTGTCGACGCCGTCTCGCTGGGGTGCCTGACACACACGGTCCGTTCGATCGACCTTTCTCTGGAGATGCTGCGCACATGAAAAGCCTAGTCATTGATGTCGGGAATACGAGCACCACGCTGGCGCTGGTCGAGAATGGCCAGGCGAGCGCGGTGCATGCCGTGCGCGGCGGTATCGAGGATCTGGCGGCGGTAGAGCGGGCGCTGGCGGCGATTCTCAAGGTCGAGCGACCGGACGGGGCGGCCCTCAGTTCTGTGGTTCCGGCGGTGAATCGCCGCTGGTGCAAGCTGATCAAGCGTCTGCTGGGCAGCGAGCCGCTGGTCATTGATCATACTGTCCGGCTGTCCGTCCGCGTGGACTATCCGCGGCCGGAAACGATCGGTGCCGACCGGCTGGCCAATGCCTGCGGTGCGGTATTCAAATTCGGCGCACCGGTGATCGTGGCTGATTTTGGCACGGCGCTGACCTTCGACGTGATCAACCGCGACAATGCCTATATCGGCGGCGTGATCGCGCCGGGGTTGCCTTTGATGACCGATTACCTGGCCGACCGCACGGCCCTGCTGCCGCTGATCAGTCCGAAGGGACGCTGCGAGCGGGTAGGGCGCAGTACCGAGGGAGCCATGCGGATCGGGGCGCGCATCGGGTATCGCGGCATGGTGCGCGAGATCACGGACCACCTCATGCAGGGACCCCAGACCCGCGAGGCGGTGCTTTGCGCCACCGGTGGTTTCGCCGGCTGGGTGCTCAAGGGCAGCGGCCTCGCCTACCGCGTCGATCCCGACCTCACCCTCTGCGGCATCGGCGTCATCCACGACCTCAACCGCTGAAACACCTAGTGTGGGTATGCCTGGAAAGTCAGGAGAGGTTAAACATGCATATGACTAGACTGGCGACTGGTATAACGATTGTAAACGTATCTCTGGTTTGTGTTTTCCTGATGGTGCCGATCATGGGTTATGCGGATGAGGTTATGGCTGCCCCCGACCGTGATCCTCTACCGCATGGCTCGTTGACGGTCGGTGCCCTTTATGCCGAGGATTACCGGGAAGGCATCGGCGATGTGCTCGCTCCCCTTTATTTCAATGGCGATGGCCTTTTCTTTGTGAATCCGCGTGCCAGCCGCACGGACAAAAGCGCCTCCGAAGTCAACATCGGCATCGGCTAGCAATACTGATGTCACAATGGCCAATTCGATCTTTAGTGAAAATGGTGAAACCGGTTTTTCTGCTGATGTGTATTGTCTTGGAGGCGGGTTGTCAGTTGAAGTCACGAATTTGATTGCCAATGGCAACACCGGTTACGGAATCCAATTAATGGAGTTTGCCATAGGTGCGGGTTCCGATTTCACCATTATCCTCCGGGATAGCAATCTGTCCGGCAATGCAGCAGGTCCCCGCAACTTCGGTTTTTACGGAGAAGGGGGTGGCGTCAGTATCATCGAGAACGTGATCGAGTAAGACGCTGTGCGCGTCAGATGTTCTGTCCGAAGGCTCGCTCTATTCCTGTTGCTCCACCATTATTCGGAAAGCGTAATCGACGGGGACTCCCGGACCGTCGCCTCGCCGATTGCGGGTTCTATTCCTTTGCGGACGCTGTTTGTTGATAGAGGTACTTCTGGAAACCGGCGAAGGCCTTGTTGATCTCCTCGGGCTTGCCGCCAAGATCCGCGACGGCATCCGTGATGGAGTTGTGGTATTTGAGCAGGAGCAGCGGCGTGAGCTTTTCCTGATCAAGCTCTTCCACGCCGACTGTGATGTAGTGCTGGAGGACGAAATCGAGGAACACCTGCTGCTTGGCGTTGAAGCGGGTGTTGATGTAAACCCTTGCATTCGCCGCCCGCACTTCACGGGTCACCGGGGGCAAGGCATAGGCGACATGGGCGAGCACGTCGAAAAGGTCGCTCTTCTCGGCGTCGATGATCTTCTGCATCTCTGTAAGCTGGTCGTGACCGAAACCTTTCTCGGCCAGACCTTGCAGGAGCTTCTTCCGCGTGTCCGGGGCGCTCCAGATGGCGCGGAGTTCGGCCTCGTCCCTGAAGAACTCCGGCAGCTTGCCGAAGAGCATTTCCATGAACTGCATGGAGGACATGGGGGTGCCGTCCGGATGCCAGAAACTCGTCATCATCATGTGCTGGATGGCGCGCTCCTTGCCGTCTGCCAGCTTCACCCTGGCTGGCCGCCGCTTGTCGCGCGGGCGGGGCTCGGGTGAGGGAGATGGTGTGACCGGATTGACCGGATTGACTGGGTTGACCGGATTGACGGGCTCGATGGGCTCGCCATCCCACTCGGGGTCGTTGAAGTGCTGGTGAGCCTTCACGAAGTCGTAGATTGTGAAGTAGTCCTTGCCGTCGTAGAGGCGCGTGCCCCGCCCGATGATCTGCTTGAATTCAATGATCCGGTTGATGGGCCGCATCAGGACGATGCTGCGGATGTTTCGGGCGTCCACGCCGGTCGAGAGCTTCTGCGACGTGGTGAGGATGGTCGGGATGGTCTTCTCGTTGTCCTGGAAGTCGCGCAAGTGCTGCTCGCCGAGTTCGCCATCGTTGGCCGTTACCCGCTGGCAGTAGTTCGGGTCTTTGCTGGTCTTCATCTGGTTGATGAGGTCGCGCACGGCCAGGGCATGATTCTGCGAGGCGCAGAATACCAGCGTCTTCTCCTGCTGGTTGATCAGGTCCATGAAGAGTTTGACCCGGTATTCCTCGCGTTTCCGGATCTCGATGATGCGGTTGAAATCCTCTTCCTCGTACCGTTTGCCCTGTTCAATCTCGCCCTCTATTACTGTGTCGTCGGGCGTATAGACATACTCATCGAGCGTGGTCTGGATTTGCCTCACCTTGAATGGTGTCAGGAAACCGTCGTTGATGCCGTCCTTGAGCGAGTAGATGTAGACCGGATCCCCGAAGTAACGGTAGGTGTCCACGTTCTCATCACGCTTTGGCGTGGCGGTCATGCCCATCTGCACCGCCGGTGCAAAGTAGTCGAGGATGCCGCGCCAGTTGCTCTCGTCGTTCGCGCCGCCGCGGTGGCACTCGTCGATGACGATGAAATCGAAGAAGTCCGGCGGGTAGGCGCTGTAGATTTCATGCGGTTCCGCGGCCATCGCCAGAGGGGGCGGAGCATCCTGCCGGGCGGGGTAGGGCAAGGGTTCCCGGACGGCAGGGGAGAAGTTGTTGACCGGATTGACCTTGTTGACCTCATTGTCAATGAGGTCAATAAGGTCACCAAGGTCATCTCTCTCTTTGTTGCGCTCATGCAGGCCTCGTTCCTTTGCAATCGGGAAACGCGGAGCAGCCCCAGAACGGGCCTTTGGCGGACTTGCGCTGGCGCATGGGCTTGCCGCAGTCCGGGCATTCGGGGGAGTCCGCGTTCTTTTGCTGCTCCCGCGCCTCGATGCGCCTGGCCATGAGCCGTTCGCTGAAACCGCCGGTTTCTTCAAAGGCCTTGCCCTGGGCTTCGCGCTGGCTCTTGAGCATGTTCAGGACGCGGCCGATGATGATGAGCATGGCGTTGGCCACGATGGCCATGTCGTCGGAGTCCAGCCAGCGGGCGTATTTCTTGCGCTGCTCCAGCGCATGTTTCGCGGACTCGTGGACCATGTCGTCGGTAAAGGGCGCGTCATCCAGCGAGATGGCGTTGATGGCCTTCGCCTCGGGGGAATGGACCGACCACGGGAGCTGGTTGCGGTCGAGGATCACGATCTCGTAATCGCCGCGCAGCTCGCTGAGGCTGGCCCGCCCCACGTCGGTGAGCTTCATCTCGGTGTCCTTGGAGGTCGCCGACCGCTCCGAGCCCTCGATGATGTTCTGGCGTCCGCTGCGGGCGGCCTGGGTCATCTGGTCGTACTGCCGCCCCTTGGGGTCGTAGAACTTATCCACCTCGCGATGGTCGAAGGTCAGGAACTGGCGGCAGAAGCGCAGGGTATCGAGCTGCACGATCGTGGCCAGCGTGAAGGAGTGGAGGCGGCGGAAGCCGCCATGTTTGTCGAAAAGCTCAGACATGGGGTGCTCCTGGGTTTGTGGTTTGGGACCGCATTGACCCGATTGACCGCATTGTCAGCAGAGTCACCAAGGTCAATAAGGTCAAAAAACTCAATAAGGTCATCTCAAAGCCCTCCCGAAAACGCCTGATGCAACAGCGACTTCTTCAACGCCTCCAGCTCGGCAAGCTTGCGGGAGTAGATGGCGGCAAGGCGCTGGGTTTCTTCTTCGAGCGACAGCAGCTTTTCGACGATGGTGTGTTGATGCTTCAGCGGCGGAATGGGCAGCACCGCCTTCTTTACAAGGTCGCCGCTGATGTTTTTCACAACTGAACCACTGGCCAGCGCGGCAAACTGCAACTGCACGACGGGCGAAGAAAGCAGATAATAAAAGTAATCGGTGTCTATCGCCATGTTTAGCCGCAGGACGAACCAACCGTCGTGAATGTAGCCGCTCGTCTTCATGATGTATGGCCGACCATACGACATGGAATTGGTGAGGATGAAATCGCCCTCTTTGACGAACCGTGACTGCTTCGCTCCCTCGGGTGTTATCTTCTGAGCCGTGGTGTGGACATACTTACCGCCTTCTTCGGTGTCGCCGATTTTGATCCAGTTCACACCGTCAGGCTCGGTCGTGAAATACTCTTTGATGGGGCGCGGTGAGCTGCCTCGCTCGACGATACATACTTGGTCCAACGTACGGTCCACCCACCCCGGGCCGCGCTGGGTGAAGACGGCGTTGAGGTGGCTTTCGAAGAGGGCGCGGGCGTTTTGGAGGTTCTTTTCGGCGTTGGCGTTGGCGGTGGCGAGGCCCTCAAACGCTTCGTCCAGCAGCCCGACGATCCGCTGCTGCTCGGCCAGCGGGGGAACGGGAATCTCGACTTCTCGAATTTCTTCCAGATGCAAATTTGGAACACCGATGCCTTTGAGCCGTTTCGTGAATTGCTGCTTCGCCAAAGGAGAATTGATGAAGTGCAGCAAGAACGTTGGCCGAACCGCAGCCAACGGCCTGAGCAATGCAAGGCTCACGTAAATGTCGAAAGGGACATCCCTATCAACCATCGCTGCGACCCCTGTCGTTCCGTTTTTCGCGAGCAGAATATCGTTTAGACGGGGCGAAACACGCCTCTGCATCTCGCCGTGCTGTTTGTCGTCGATGTATTTTACGTTCTCCCAATCAATCGTTCCCGAAGTCACGTTTCTGGAAGACAGAAACAAAACGCCGTCGTCGAAGTAGGTCGGCGTTTGGTGAGTTCCGTCTGTGATTTTCTCACAAACCTCGCTCAACTTCTTTGTCTGCCACCCCTTCTTCATTCGGCCCCCTCCGCCTGGTCATCGGCGGCCCACAGGCGTAGGCGTTCGGCAATGGCTTCGGGGCTGGGGAGCTGGTCGCGGTAGGTTGCGGGCAGTTGGGGGACGACGGTGTAGGTGGCGACGCCGATGGGGCGGCCCGCGGTACGCAGGGCATATTCGACCACCGTCTTGTTTTTGTCCCGGCAGATGATGATGCCGATGGGCGGGTTTTCCCCTTCCATGCGCTCCTGGGTGTCGAGCGCTTCAAGATAAAACTCCATCTTGCCTTTGTGTTCCGGCTCGAAGCTGCCGATCTTCAGTTCGATCGCCACGAGGCAGCGCAGGCGGCGGTGGAAGAGCAGCAGGTCGATGAAGTACTCTTTACCGCCCACTTCCAGGCGATGCTGGTTGCCGACAAAGGTGAATTGCCCGCCCATTTCGGAGAGAAAGCGGCGTATGTTGTTGACCAGCGACCGCTCCAATTCGCGCTCGGAATGCTCCGCGGCCAAGTCCAGGAAATCGAAGGTGTAGTGATCCTTGACCGCCAGCGCCGCCTGCGCCTTGATCTCGGCGGGCAGGGTCGCGTCGAAGTTGGTCTGATTGACGAGATACTTCTCGTAGCTCTTGTTATCGATCTGATGCTGGAGCACGGCCTTGGTCCAGCCGAAACGGGCCGTGGCACGCAGGTAGAACTCCCTTTCCAGAAGGTCTTTGCACCGGCTCATAATGACGATATTCTTGGACCAGCTTATTTCTCTAACCAATGGTTGGAGATTTGTCCGACCCCGGTACTCGCCATAGAATTGCCGCATGAACCAGAGGTTCTGGGCAGAAAACCCGTTCTGACCGGGAAATTCGGCCTGAAGGTCGCGGGCGAGGGTTTCCACTACCGACTTCCCCCAGCCGAGGACTTCCTGCTTCCGGTGGATGGACTCGCCAATATCCCAGTAGAGTTCCAGCAATTCATGATTGACCGCTCTTAATGCCTGATACTGCGCCTTTCGGATGCGCGCCTTGATCTCAACCAGAAACGAGCCATAGCCATCTGCCGCTAACTCGCTCATCGCGCACCCTCCTTAGGGGAGCCCAGAAGCACCTTTATCTTCTCCAGCACTTCCGCGCTCTCGGCGTCCAGCGAGGCGATTTCGTCCATGATTTCCTGCGGGCTGCGGTGCGCGATTTCCTCGCCGCCGTTGGGGTTCTTCACAGAGAGATCAAACGTCTTCGGGTCAATGGCCGCCACGTCAACGCTCCAGCTTTTGGGCGAGTCGGCAAACGTCTTCTGCCGGTCAATGAAGTCAATCAGGTCATTATCATTCAGTGGGTTGGTTTTGCCCATGTTGCGGCCGGGGTCGAGTTGGTAGAACCAGACTTTGCGCGTCTTCGTGCCTTTATCGAAGAAGAGCACCACGGTCTTCACGCCCGCGCCGATGAATGTGCCGCCGGGGCAGTCGAGCACGGTGTGGAGGTTGCATTCTTCCAGAAGCTTCTGGCGCAGGCTGACGGAGGCGTTGTCGGTGTTGGAGAGGAAGGTGTTCTTGATGACAATGCCGGCGCGGCCACCGGCCTTGAGGATTTTGATGAAGTGCTGGAGGAAGAGGAGCGCGGTCTCGCCGGTGCGGATGGGGAAGTTCTGCTGGACCTCCTTGCGCTCTTTGCCGCCGAAGGGCGGATTGGCGACGATGATGTCGAAGCGGTCCTTTTCCTGCACGTCGGCAAGGTTCTCAGCGAGCGTGTTGGTGTGGATGATGTTGGGCGCCTCGATGCCGTGCAGGATCATGTTCATGATCGCGATGACGTAGGCGAGGGACTTCTTTTCCTTCCCGTAGAAGGTGCGCTCTTGCAGGGCGCGGTCCTGGGCGGTGGTGCGCTGGGGGTTCTGGGCACGGAGGTAATCGAAGGATTCGCAGAGGAAGCCAGCCGAGCCAACGGCAGGGTCGCAGATGGTCTCGCCGAGTTTCGGGGCGGTGACGGCGACAATGGCGCGGATGAGCGGGCGAGGGGTGTAATACTCGCCGCCGTTGCGCCCGGCGTTACCCATGTTCTTGATCTTGGCTTCGTAGAGATGCGAGAGTTCGTGCTTCTCGGTCTGGGACTGGAAGCGGAGCTCGTCGATGTGGTCGATGATCTCGCGCAGGTTGTAGCCGCTCTGGATGCGGTTCTTGATCTCGCCGAAGATTTCGCCGATCTTGTATTCGATGGTGTTCGGGCCGGTGGCCTTGGCCTTGAAGCCGTGCAGGTAGGGGAAGAGCTTGCCGTTGACGAACTGGATCAGGTCGTCGCCGGTGAGAGCGGTGTTGTGGTCGATCTTGCCGTCCTTGCCCTTGGGCGCGGCCCACGTGGCCCAGCGGTAGGGTTTTTCTAGAATGTGGGTGTATGGCTTACCTTCAAGGGCGGCGGCGGTGGCTTTGTCCGCCTCCAAGGCGTCGAGGTATTTCAGGAACAGCAGCCAGGAAGTCTGCTCGGTGTAATCGAGCTCACTGGTGCAACCGGCGTCCTTCCAGAGGACGTCATCGATATTCTTGAAGGCTTGTTCGAACATGCGATATAGGCTCCGTATAGGGATTCGTTCCCGCAGACAACAGGGTGGCAACACCAAGAGCAAGCGGACACGTCCAAGGTAATGCCACGAAAGGCAGGGAACAGCAAGGACAAATGCGGGAAACCTGGATGCCGTTATTCGGAAAGCGCAATTGCCGGTGCTTCCCGGACCGAGGACTCCACCTCGAAGAATTCCGCCGGTGGAAAGTTAAAAAGGCCGGCTACCAGGTTGCTGGGAAAGCTTTCGCGCTTGTTGCGGTAATCCCGCACGTTGCCGTTGAAAAACCGCCGGGCGGCCTGGATGCGGTCCTCGGTATTGATCAACTCGCGTTGCAATTGAAGGTAGTGTCCATCCGCTTTCAGATCCGGATAACGTTCAACCACGGCAAAGAGCTGTCGCATCGCCCCGACCAGTTCCCGCTCATCCGCCGCCTGCGAGGTCGTCGATCCGGTGTTTCCCTGGCATTGATTGCGCAACTGGACCACCCGTTCCAGCACGGCCTGCTCGTGCCTGGCGTAACCCTTGACCGTGGCGACCAGGTTCGGGATCAGCTCATAACGCCGTTTCAGTTCGGTGTCGATGTTGGCCCAGGCATCCCGGATATGGTTGCGCAAGGCCACGAGCGCGTTGTACATGGCCACGATAAATAGCAGGGGCAGCAGGAAAACGGCGATGAGTGCATAGGGCATGATCAGGTATTCTCCGTAAAGAGGTAAGCCGGCATCCGGGAGCGCAGTTCGACCAGTTGCTCCAGGCCGGGCCGGATGTTTTCCGGGGCGATCTTGCCGGATGCGCAAACGGCCATCGCGTGATGCTCGACTTCAATGGTAAGGCGTGGATGGTCCAGCAGGTATTCGATCATGCGTGCATTGCAGAAATCGTATGCGAATTTCTTGTCTTTAGATCGCACGCAGAACTGCCGTGAGAACGCGTGCGATTCAAAGTCAATGTCATCAAACCCGATCGCCTGGGCGATCTTGGAGAAAAAGCCTTCGGGACCGATCTTCAATTCAGGAAACGTGCTGGGGAACATCAGGATGAAGAACGAGAAGTGGTGATGGTGTGTCTGGCGGCGGCCTTTGCTGTCGGTGGAGTGGGTTTCGTAGTGATAGTCGAACATCTTTACCGGGAAGTCCTGGAATGTTCCCGATAGGATGTTGTAGGCGTAGCGGTTGCTGCCCTGGTTGAGTTTGTCCAGGAATTGAAAGTCCCGCGCCAGGTTACGATCCTTTTCCGGACTGAATTCCAACCCCAGCGCGGTCGCCGCCGCCGCCATGGCCTCGCGGCGCTTCACATTCGCCATGTGCCCCAGCCAGGCGATGACGCCGGCAACGGCCGCAAACAAGATAAAGATAAGAATAGGATTCACAGGCATATCCTAGGAAAGAAGTCCGGCAGGGGCAATCACGATTTTATCAGGATCATCGGTATCATCGCGCTTGACTATATTGCCTGCGGTCATAGACTGGGCAACGGAGACTTGTGTGTAACGGCAAAGGCGGGAACATGAACAGGTCGATGCTGCTGATTCGGAACTTCAACAAACGAGAGGAGCGATCATGGGAGAAGGTAAATGTCCAGTCACGGGTATGACGCACGCGCACGCCGCCGGAAAAGGCACCTCCAACCGGGACTGGTGGCCAAACCAGGTCAATCTGAAAGTCCTGCACCAGCACTCGGCCCTAAGCGATCCGATGGGTGAGTCGTTCAATTATGCCGAGGCGTTCAAGTCGCTGGACCTGGCCGCCGTGAAAAAGGATCTCTACACGCTAATGACCGATTCGCAGGACTGGTGGCCGGCCGACTACGGTCACTACGGACCGCTCTTCATCCGGATGGCCTGGCATAGCGCCGGTACCTACCGCACTGGCGACGGTCGCGGCGGGGCCGGATCCGGCAGCCAGCGGCTGGCTCCCCTCAATAGCTGGCCGGACAACGCCAACCTCGACAAGGCGCGTCGCCTGCTCTGGCCGATCAAGCAAAAGTACGGCAGAAAGCTTTCCTGGGCGGATCTGATGATCTTGGCGGGGAACTGCGCGCTTGAGTCGATGGGATTCAAGACCTTCGGGTTCGCCGGCGGGCGCGAGGATGTCTGGGAGCCCGAGGAGGATATCTACTGGGGCAACGAGACGAAGTGGCTGGGCGATAAACGCTATAGCGGTGACCGCGATCTCGAGAATCCGCTCGCCGCCGTGCAGATGGGCCTGATCTACGTCAATCCGGAAGGGCCCAACGGCAACCCCGATCCGGTCGCCTCCGGTCGTGACGTTCGCGAGACCTTCGCCCGCATGGCGATGAACGATGAAGAAACCGTGGCACTCGTGGCGGGCGGGCATACCTTCGGGAAATGCCATGGCGCGGGGCCTGCCTCGCATGTCGGTCCCGAGCCGGAAGCCGCCCCCATCGAGCAGCAGGGCCTCGGCTGGAAGAGTACCTTCGGCTGCGGCAAAGCCGGCGACACGATCACCAGCGGTATCGAGGGTGCCTGGAAACCGAACCCGACAAAATGGGATTATGGATATTTTGACATGCTGTTCAAATACGAGTGGGAACTGGTTAAGAGTCCGGCGGGTGCAAACCAGTGGCTGGCCAAGGACGTGGCCGATGAGGATATGATCGTTGACGCCCACGATCCGTCCAGGAAGCACCGCCCGATGATGACAACGGCGGACCTCTCGCTGCGTTTCGACAAGGGGTTTGAACCGATCGCGCGCTGGTTCCACGATAATCCTGATGAATTCGAGGATGCCTTTGCCCGAGCATGGTTCAAGCTGACCCACCGCGACATGGGACCGAAGTCCCGCTATCTCGGACCGGAAGTCCCGGCGGAAGACCTGGTCTGGCAGGACCCGCTGCCTGCCGTCGACCACGAGCTGATCAATGCGAAGGACATCCTGGACCTGAAGGGCAGGATCCTGGCCTCGGGGCTTTCCGTCCCGCAACTGGTCACCACGGCGTGGGCCTCGGCGTCCACGTTCCGCGGTTCGGACAAGCGGGGTGGGGCGAACGGTGCGCGCATCCGCCTTGCGCCGCAGAAGGACTGGACGGTCAACCAGCCCGCCGCACTGGCGACGGTGCGCAAGGCCCTTGAGACCATCCAGGCCGCGTTCAACGGTACGCAGTCGGGCAGGAAGAAGGTCTCGCTGGCCGACCTGATTGTCCTCGGCGGTTGCGTTGGCGTGGAGCAGGCCGCCAGGAATGCCGGTCTGGACCTCACCGTGCCTTTTGCGCCGGGACGCACGGATGCATCGCAGGACCAGACGGACGTGGACTCATTCGCCGTCCTCGAGCCGGCGGCGGATGGCTTCCGCAACTACCTCAAGCCGCGGCTGGCCGTGGCAGCGGAACACCTGCTGGTCGACAAGGCGCAACTGCTTACGCTGACGGCTCCGGAAATGACGGTACTCGTTGGCGGCATGCGCGTGCTTGGCGCGAACGTTAGCGGTGTGAAATACGGAGTCTTTACCGATCGGCCCGGGGCGCTTACGAACGACTTCTTCGTCAACCTGCTCGATATGCGCACGGAGTGGAAGGCGACGTCGAAGGCGGAAGAACTGTTCGAGGGGCGGGATCGCTCATCGGGTAAAGTCAGGTGGACTGGCACCCGTATAGATCTCATCTTCGGAGCCAACTCCCAACTGCGTGCGATTGCCGAGGTCTATGCCTGTGTCGACTCGCAGGCGAAATTCGTGCAGGACTTCGTGGCGGTGTGGGACAAGGTCATGAACCTCGACCGCTTTTGATCCGTCAAAAGCGAGGAGGTTTCCGTTCCGCTGGAGGATGCCATTGCTGATCTGGTCTTCAAGCGCGTTTTGTGGTCCGCTCGCAGCGCGCTCCGTGCGAGAAGAAAGCGGTGACTCTCGTCCCCGCACTCCAAAAGGAGATGGCAAATATGGAGTGCGGCGAGATATCGCCGCTTTTGATTTGCGCGAAGCGTGGACTGGTGCCCGGGGCGGGAGTCGAACCCGCACACCCTTGCGGATAAAGGATTTTAAGTCCGATAAAAACAAGCGGTTTACAAGGGTTTTCTAAAAATCGTTTGCTTATGGTTGTTTATTATAGACAACCGCCCCCCTAAGTTGTATTGTTTTTAGCAGTTCAACGCATAAACAAGCAACCAAGGGGGACGGCATGAGCAAAGTACCAAAGGCGGCAACCAAAGGCAAGCGCGGCACGCGCGGGCTGGGGCGTCTGTTCAAGAAGGCGGGAGCAAAGCAATATCCGGCTGACTCGAACGTCAAGGGCAACTACTACCTGACATATACAGTCAACGGCAAGCGGATCACGGCGGCACTCCGTGGCAGCGATAACAAGCCGATCACCGACCGGGACGCGGCGGAAGCCGAGCGCAAGCGGATCATGGCACCGTATCAGACGGGCGATGCGGTGGAGACCTTGCGGGCGGTGCGATCACGGATCACGGCGGCGGAAGCGGATCACGCGCAGGCGCAGGACGAAGCCGACCCACCGCTAACCATTGCCGACGCATGGCGAGCTTTCGAGAGGGCACCGGAAAGGCCGGATTCTGGCGACGTAACGCTTGCAGGCTATCAAAGCCACTGGCAGCGGTTCGCGCGGTGGATCAAGACCGCACACCCCGAGGCCGTCTATATTCGGGACGTGACAAGCGCAACGGCGGCGGAGTATGCGGGCGATCTGGTAAAGGCCGGATTATCAAGCAACCGATTCAACAAGCACGCCGGGTTTTTGAAAATGGCCTTTCGTGTTCTGGGTGAGGCCGCGCGGATCACGGCAAACCCTTTTGACAAGATCAAGCGCAAGACCTTGCGAACCCATAGCAGGCGGGAGTTGACCATTCCCGAGCTTGTCAAGGTTCTGGACACCCCGAGCGGCGATCTGGGGACGCTGCTTCTAATCGGCGCAACCACTGGTTTACGGATGGGGGATTGCTGCTGTTTGCAATGGGGCGAGGTGGACTTGTTGCGCGGGATCATCCGGCGCATTCCGAACAAGACGGCAAGGAACGGCAAACCCGTTGTTGTCGGCATTCCCCCCGCGTTGCATCACAGGCTTTCGGAGACACCCGAGAAACGCCGGAGCGGTTACGTTTTGCCGGATGTTGCAAGGCGGTATCTAAGCAACCCGGTGCCCCTTGCTAATCTGGTAAGGGATCATATCTGGCAATGCGGTATAGATTGCCATGCAGCGGGCACAGGCTCGCAGATAGAACGCGACGAACACGGCGAACCCGTCAAGGATAAACACGGCAAGGTTAAAACCACGGCGACGGGCAAGCGGGCCGTTGTCGATGTTGGCTTCCATTCGTTGCGGCACACCTGGGTTTCAATGCACGCGGCGGCGGGCACCCCCGGCGCCGTGATTCAAAACAGCGTAGGACACGCTAACCCGGCCATGACCGCGCACTATACGCACGTCAACGAGATCACCGCGCGGGACGTTGCAAAGGCGTTGCCAGTGTTTGCAGACGCCGGGGAACCGACCCGCGAGCCGTTGCCAGCATGGGCGGCGGAACTGGTTGAAAAGATGGACGGCAAAACATGGAAAACGATAAAGGCCGAATTGCTGAAAGGCGGTGCAAAGTGACAGCGCGGAAACAAACCAAGCAGGCAGGCAAAACGAAATTGGCGCAACCGATAGCAGCTTTAAATAAAGAAGAGATGCCGCAATGGTTAACGCGGGAGCAAGTCAAACACCTTGGCGAGCCCGAAAAGAATCACCTTCGCGCGGAAGCCTTCGCGCTTGTTGCCAAGGGACAGGCCGCAACCGGAACGGCCGCGCTTGCGCTATCCGAAGCCGACGCGGCCTGCCTTTGCGATCTTATGCGGTGCGGGATGCTACCGAGCGACCCGCCACCACCGCAACCGATAACCCCCGAGCGCAACGCTGAATTGCCGGACATGGCACGGCAACGGAACGAAGCAGACCAACCGAACCCCGAGGCGCGAAAACTGGCCGTCAAGATTGCGGCCGCTGGTGGACGCGATAAGGCCCGCAAGCGCGATGTTGAGAGGTTTGATTATCTGATGGACAACGGCGGGGGGGGCGGATTTTATCCGCTGATTCTGAATGACGCGACGGAAGCCGAACGCGTAAGGACGCTGCAAGCGGAATTGACAACCGCGGCGATTGCCGGGAACGTTCAAGCGGAGCGAGCAAAAGAAATAGGCGGCGGCCGCAATGGTGGAATCAAATCAGGCGCGAAACGGATTGCCAACCGCGGCGACTGCATCGAGAACCACCGCGCGGAATTCGACAGGCTATGCAAGACCATGACACCGCGATCCGCCGCAATGATTATCGCAAAGAAAACGGGATTTAACTTTGACGCAATAGCACGGCATTTCAAAAACCACCCTACAGAATAAGCGTATAACATACGAACGCAAAAGAGAGGCGGCGGGCTTGATAGTCCGTCGCCTTTTTTGTGCCCCGCTCTAAAATACGACACAACCCGGCTTGAGTCGTAAATACTTATAACAACAAGCACTTATGAATTGCATGATGTTTTGAACTGCTATAGTTTGGGTTCAAGGTTAAGCAAGAATCCGAGCACAAGCAGGAGGTTCAAGACATGACACAAGCACAGGTAATTGAAGCAGTACTACAGGCACCCCCCGAGCGGCTGGCGGCAATCGTCAAGGCCGCGCGCGGTGAGGAGAAGCCGAGGCCGGGAACGATCCGGCAGGCGGCGGCGGTGTTGGAATGCCACCCCGCTACAATCACGCGGTATGTCAACAAGGGCTTGTTGCATCAAATGCGGATCACCCAGCGGCGGGTGAGATACGACTTGAACGAAGTCGAGCGGCTGGCGTTGCGCGGTGCGGTGGGGATGGTGTAGCCATGACCACCCAGCCAAACCACAACAACAATCTGCCCCAAACCGTTGCCACCGCTTCTAGTGGTTTGGCGGCGGCTGGTGACGGCGCGGGGCTTCCTCTTTTCGCGGCATACGACAAGGATGCAATCGGCGGCGCGATGGATGGCAACCTTGAACCCCTGTTCGAGACGCTGGGCCTCCCTAAGCATGGCTCACGGCATGAGTGCCCCTTCTGCCACAGCAAGAGCGGATTTAGTGGCGAGGGCGGCGGCATACGTTGCCACAAATGCGGGTGGACTGGCGACGGTTTCACCCTGATTCGTGAGTTGCGCAACCTATCGTTTCCCGAGGCTCTGCAATTCGCGGCGGAGGTCTACAGCTACGGGCCTTTGACCCCGCCGAAACCGAAGCAGAAAAAAACATTGCCACCGATACAGCTTGATCGTGGAACCACGGCAGAGCAACGGCAGGTTGCCGGGTTGCGCAACGTCAATTTTGAAGCCGTGCAGCTTGCCGTCGAGCGCGGTCTACTGCGATTCGGAGTCATGGACGGGCATAGGTGCTGGATCACCACGGACGGCACGGGCCGGAACCTACAGGCGCGGCGCATTGATGGTCTACCGCTGACAGCAGGTGGACGCGAGATCAAAACCAAGACCGTGCCCGGCAGTGAGGGTGCATGGCCTATCGGGATCACCGAGGCGCAGGCATACGCGGCGATTGCCTTAGTCGAGGGATCGGCAGACGTGTTAGCGGCTCATCACTTCATGATCTGCGAAGGCGTAGAGGATCACATTGCAGTTGTCGGCATGATGGGTGGGCAGAATTCAATCCCGGATGAGGCCTTGCCCCTGTTCGCAGGGAAGCGGGTTCGCATATTCCCGGATGCCGACAAGACCGGACGCGATGCCGCCGGGCGATGGTTCAAGCAACTTACCGACGCGGGCGCAACGGTTGACTGCCTATCCCTGGAGGGGTTGCCGGGCGTCAAAGACCTAAACGACCTCACCAGCATGGATGCCGACACATTCGAGGCCGAGCGGTCACTATGGAGCTTGTTTTACGGCATGGCAGGGGAAGGCGGTTCGATATGAATCCACGCGTTTACATTCCGCAGGTACAGGAACCGACCACCGAGACCACGGCAGGGGTGCTATCCCCCGTTGAAGCTGCAAAGGCGGGCCGTCCCTATGCCATGACCGATCTGGGAGCTGGGGAGCGGTTCGCCTTCATGTGGAGCGATACAGCCAAGTATGACACCGGGCGCAATGGTTGGCTTGTGTGGGATGGTAAACGGTTCAAGCCTGATTCGATTCTGGAAGTCAATCGACTCGCAGCGGAAACCGCAAGGGCGATCAAGAAAGAGGCGGCGGCGATGCCGACGGAGACGGACGAACAGCGGAAGCAGGCAAGCGCATTATTCGGCTTTTCTTTAAAGATGGAATCACGCGAGCGCATGACCGCCATGATAGATGTTGCGCGGTTTCAACCTGGGGTTGCGGTGTCACCTGATGAACTAGACAAGAACACGTTTTTATTGAACTGCGAAAACGGGACACTTGACCTATGCACAGGAACGCTTAGGCCCCATGACCGAAAAGACCTGATTACGAAGCTGGCCCCAGCCCCATATATTCAGGGGCGGAAGGATGCGAGGTTTGACCGCTTTCTTGAGGAGGCAACGGGCGGCGATGTTGAATTGTCGCGTTTCCTGCAAAAGCTATTCGGCTACCTGCTGACAGGTGACACGCGGGAAGAAAAGACCTTTTTCGTTTACGGGCCGAAGAACAGCGGAAAGTCAACACTGCTCGAAGCCAGTCATAAAGTCATGGGTGACTATGCCCGGACAATCAATTCGGAAATGATTTGCAAAAAGTCATTCACGAACAGCGGACAGGCGACACCCGAACTCGCCTCACTCCGTGGATGCCGCCTTGCATCCGGCAGCGAGATCGAACAGGGACAACACCTTGCCGAGGCTTTGCTGAAGAATTTGACGGGCGGTGAATCCATCACGGCTCGCCACCTGTACGGGCACCAGTTTCAATATCTGCCACAGTTCAAGATTGTGCTGGCAATGAACCACTGCCCGAAGGCGAGCGCAGACGATGGGGCGGTATGGCGGCGGATAGTTCGCGTAGGTATCGACAAGACCGTGCCCGATGATCGAATTGACCGGACGTTGAAGCCATACCTAAGCGATCCACGCAAGGGCGGCATTGCTCTGCTGGCATGGGCGGTTGATGGGTGCCTTGCGTGGCAGCGCGAGGGGCTTGACCCGATGCCGGAAGCGGTACGGGCTAATACCGAGGCATACCGCAGCGAGTGCGACCCGCTTCATAATTTCATCGAGGACTGCCTGACATTCCATCCTCACGCATGGACGGCCGCAAACGACCTGCTCACAGCGTATAACGAGCACAGCGAGGATGCAGGCATATCGGAACGGTTCAGGGTTTCCCCCCGCCGTCTTGGGGATCGGTTGAAGGATTTTGGATGCGCGTCGGCAAGGCGGCACGAGGGGCGGGGCTGGCTGGGTGTAATGCTTAAAAATGAGGAGGCGTGACGCTTCGTGTCGCTTGTGACGCTTTGTCCTATAACTTTTCCACACGAGCAATTTACTAAGGAAAGTTACTGAAAGCGGTGTCACAAGCGACACAAGCGACACGACAAGCAAAAAAGGGGCCAAATATGAACCGAATGACCGTATCAGACATGACAGCGAATCCCGATTTGTGGCGGGGGTGCTATTGGTCATTTCACCCGGCAGACGGATGCAGCGATGTAATTACGGCGGCGATCATCGGCAACCGTAACGAACTGGCAACGCGGTTCGAGCTGCTGGTGCGATCCGTGGCCTATGTGCCTTTGTGCTACGGGGGAAAGTGCGAGGTGGATCACCCCGAGCTCTACAAATGCAGGGACGGCGGCTTGCTGCTGGTGTGCTCGAATTACGGAGGCGAGCCACCCACCGGGCTGGGGATGGTGGAGACACCGCCGATCTACTCCACCCAGTGCCGATCCTATGCGCGGCGGTTCGACAGCCTGAAAGCATACCGGACAGCAATCAAACAGATTGAGGTGACACGATGAACGGCTTTGAGGCATACGGGATCATGCTGGCCATTGTCATGACCGACCCGGCGACCATCGGCGCGGCTGGGCGGCTCTGGGCTCGTTTGTGGGCTATCGGCGGGCATACCCCATCCCCCGTCAAGGGACTACGCGGGCTCTGGCGCGGCGGTACTAGAGAGGGCGACCTCCGACAAAAACGTATCGGTTCGAACGGCGTCCAAACGGGCGGGAAAGGTGCAAACCTATGAAACAGCCTGACTTGACCCTTGCACGCTCCGAAAGCGGTATATATGGCCTTTTGCCGTATCGCTCGACATTCCGCACGCGGGCGATGGGTGACACGGTGGGGGCATTGGCCGGGCAACGTGTCTTTAGGTTCAAGCAACGCGGCGAAAGTGCCGAGACCTGGCAACGGCTTGTTGAACTGGCAGCGGAAAATCTGGGTTGCTCTGAAGTCTGGGCCGTGCCCGGTCATGATCCGAATCAGGAAAACCAGTTGCAACGGCTTTTCGGGGCAT
>CAZSRU010000044.1:0-23270 GCA_964609395.1 uncultured Victivallales bacterium | reverse complement strand
CATTCCGAAGAAATATTTTTTTGATAAAGAAACGCACACGGCCTCAGGTGCGCTGACAAGCACTTCCATGGCAGGCCCCAACTCGAAGAATTATACGATTTGGAACCGCTGCATTGCGCGGTCCTTCCTGAATAATCTTGAACAATTTACCGCCACATGCCACCATGGCCGCATGAAAACGAAGGAGCCTTCCACGATCAAGGATACCACCCACCCGGAACAGTGGGTTGATGAATACGGCGATTATCTCTACCGCTTCGCGTTGCTGCGGCTCAAGGATCCATCCACGGCGCAGGATGCCGTCCAGGAAACCTTCCTGGCCGGGATCAAGGGACTGGACCAGTTCGACGGGCGTGTGGATGTGAAGTACTGGCTGCGCGGCATCCTGCGCAACAAGATCGTCGACCACATCCGCAAAAGCGTCCGCGAGCATCCGGTGGATGATACCGAGGGCCAGGAACTGGTCGATAGCTACTCTTTTAAGCTCTTCGGCGTCACCGACCGTCCGCGCAAACCGTGGCAGTTCGACCCGGCGCGGGACTATGAGAAGAACGAATTCTGGAAGGCATTCGAGGAATGTCTCGGCAAGCTCGGAGACAGTATGCGCCAGGCATTCGTGCTCAAGATGCTGGAAGGGATGCCGACCGAGGAGATTTGTAAGGTCATGGGCATCCAGGCGAATAATCTCTGGGTTTTGAACCATCGGGCTCGAACCCAGTTGAAAAACTGCCTGGAAAAGAACTGGGATCGGGAAGAGGATTGAATGATTCTTACTTGCAAACAAGTTTCAATGGCCTTGGCGGAGGGAGATTACAAGAATCTTCCCCGAAGCCAGCGGTTCATGCTGCGCATGCATGTCGCGATCTGCTTCATCTGCCACGGCTTCAACCGCAACATCATGCGGTTCCAGGACCTCGTTCGCGCGTTTCGCGGCAAGGAGGATGAGCTTGCCTTCGGACCGCCGCTTCCCGAGGCGACGCGCCAGCGGATCCGCGACGAGATCGAGAAACAACGGATGGCGTCCTGACACGGGGCGTTTACGGTGGCCACGCGAAAGCGGCTTGGCAACTTTTTGCGGAGATCGGAAAACGACTACGGCGACGACTACGGTTTACGCGTGTGTAAGATCGAATCGTAAACCGTAGTCGTCGCCGTAGTCGTTAACCGAATTGGGCAGACAATGGTAAAGATTATGGCAAAGACAAATAGCCGTTTATGCCAACAGGCAGCAGCACTGTTTCTGGCATGCTTACTTACCAGTCCTGCGATGGCGGTCGACTGGACCGGACTCCAGCTCTTCGAGGGTAGCCATGCCGCCGTACCATGGAAGGCGCCCGATGGCTCGATCATCAAGGTACAGGCACGCCTATACGGCGACGAGGCGGGACTGCGGATAGACGCGGTCATGCGTCCCGCCGTCGATCGTGTTTACCACGATGCCGCCATCACGCTCGATCTTTCCACCTACACCGAATTCTCACTGGCCATCCGCATCACTAACCCGCAGGCCGTTTCCCGCTGCTCGCTCTATTTCAGGAGTGGTGAAGGATGGTACGGCGGCTGGTTCAAGACCAGCGGCGCCCAATGGCAGACCGTGACGCTGGAACGCAGCGCCTTCGGTGCCGAAGGCAAACCCGCAGGCTGGGCACGGATTGACGGTGTACGCCTCGCCTTCTGGAAGGACCAGCCACAGGCGACGCGGATCGAGATCGCCGCCATCCGCGGGCGCTCAAGCCCAATCTCGATCCTCCGCAATACGTCAGCCGCCGCTTCACTTCCGAACGAAATCGGTTTTATCAACCGCTCAACGGATCGGCTAGGCCAGTGGTTCGGACGCTACGGCTTGCATACCCACATCATCGATGATCAAAGCGCGGCGGCTGAAGGAATCCCCACCGGTTGCCGGCTGCTGATCCTGCCCTGCAACCCGGTCATCACACCTCCGGTACTCGACGCCTTGCAGGCCTTCACCCAGCGCGGCGGACGGCTGATAGTCATGTATGGCATGACAAACGAACTGGCCCCGATGCTGGGCCTGCGCGGCAAGCGCTGGACAAGTGCCGTCCCGCCAGACGCCCTGTCATCGATCATGCTGGACACGAAGTCGGTCAGCGGTCTGCCGCCGTCCGTACGGCAGGACTCCTGGAATGCAAACATCCCGGAAACGGAATCAGCCCGCGTGATCGGGACCTGGCGCAATGCCGCCGGTGTGGACAGCGGCATACCGGCCATCACCATCGGGGGTGGCGGGGTCTTTATCGGACATGTGCTGACCAACGTCGACCGCGAGAACAAGATGCAGATGCTGCTGGCCTTGTGTGCCACGCTCGTACCGGATCTGGCCCCGATGCTTGCCGGTCAATTGCGCCTGCAGGCACAGCGACTGTTCGAGTTCGACAGCTGGCAGCAGACCCGCGCCTACATTGCCGCCATGGCCTCCCGGCATGGCAAGGCCGCCGATATCCGCCCGATGCTTAAGCGCATCGACCAACTTGCCGACCCCCAGCCCGGCACCCAGGCCACGCCACCATTCGCCAAGGTGATCGCCGAATCCGCCACCCTCCGCGACCTGATCCGCCAGTCCTACTTCGAATCCGTGCCCCCGCCGCCAAAAAACGCCGAGTTTCGCGGCGTCTGGTGCCACAATGCGGCAGGGCCGGCGGGCCAGGACTGGAGCAACGCCGTCAGCCGGCTGAAAGGTACCGGTTTCAATGCCCTTTTCGCCAACCATCAATGGGCGGGGCTCGCCTACTACCCGTCGGAGGTACTGCCAACCTCGCCCTTGATCACCTCGAAGGGCGACCTGCTTCAGCAATGCCTGGATGCCTGTCGTCGCGAGGGGATCGCCCTGCATCTCTGGTCCGTGCTCTGGGTCCTGGATAATGCACCCGAAGCATTCGTGAAGCAAATGGACCAGGCTGGACGCCTGATGAAGGATAGCAAGGGGAAAAACCTGAAGTGGCTTTGCCCGGCCAATCCGTTGAACGTGGAACTGGCCGCCAACGCCGCCGCCGAGGCCGTGCGCCGCTATGCGGTCGACGGCTTTCATCTTGACTACATCCGTTACCCTGACAGCGATGCCTGTTTCTGCAACCATTGCGCGAAACGCTTCCGTCTCGACACGCAGCGCCCGGCCACCAACTGGCCCCGGGATGTGATCAGCGGTGCGGACCGCGCGTCGTTCCTGGCCTGGCGACGGGCTCGGATCACCGAAGCCCTGACCCGTATACGTGGTGCCGTCAAAACCGCACGCCCTTCCGTGCAGGTGTCGGCAGCCGTCTGGGGCAACTGGCCCGGTGTGCGCGACTCGATCGGCCAGGACTGGGTAGCCTGGTGCCATGACGGGCGGCTGGACTTCGTGACCCCGATGAACTATACCGACACCGCCGCCGAAGCGCGTGCGCTCTATGCCAGTCAGCGAGCCGCCCTCCCGGCGGGATTCGCCGTCTATCCGGGCATCGCACCCACCACACACAACATTCCGCCCGAGGAGACCGTCCGGCAGGTGGACACCCTTCGCGCCGCCGGGGCCCGCGGGTTTGTCCTCTTCGAACTCGACCCCGACCTACTTGACACCCATCTGCCGGCATTGCGAGCCGGTGCCACCGCTAGGTGAGCTCTATGCAAAAATCACCTTGGACACTCCCCCTGCTGCAATGGTTCGCCCAGTATCAACGCCCGATGCCTTGGCGGGATGATCCGTCCACGTACAAGGTCTGGATCAGCGAGATCATGCTCCAGCAGACGCAGGTTGCCACGGTGATCCCCTACTTCGCGCGGTTTGTCGAGCGTTTTCCAGATGCGCAAACCCTGGCTGCCGCCGACCCGCAGGAGGTGCTCCGCATCTGGGAGGGGCTGGGCTACTATTCGCGGGCGCGGCATCTACAGGCGGCAGCCCGCCAGATTGCAGGCCCGTTGCAGGGCCGTTTCCCCGAATCCGCCGAGGAATGGAAACGCCTCCCCGGCATCGGGGATTATACCGCTGCCGCCATCACCTCGATCGCATTCGGGAAACCGGAACCAGCCGTCGACGGGAATGTGCTGCGCGTCTACTCCCGCCTGCGCGGCATCCGCGACAACATCACCCTGCCTGCCGTCCGCGACACGATCCGCGAGCAACTCCGCCCGGTGATCCGCACGGTCGATGCATCCGCCTTCAATCAAGCCATGATGGAACTAGGGGCGCTCGTCTGCCGGCCGCGTCAGCCGCTCTGCGAGGATTGCCCGCTGAAACGCCACTGCACGGCGCACCGCAAGGACCTGACCACGGCCATCCCGTACAAGCCCCGCAAGGCAGCCGTGCCGCATTTCACCGAAGTCGCGGTCATCATCATCAACACGCAAGGCGATGTGCTGCTTTACCGCCGCCCAGACAGCGGCCTCCTGGGCGGACTCTGGGCGTTCCCGCAGGCACGCCGCGAGGGCAACGAGCCCTATCGCCAGACCCTGATGCGTGCCGTCTCCTCCCTGCTCCCGTCGAAAACCGCGGTTAGCGGCATCCGCAAGCGAGGGATAGTCAAACACGCCTTCAGTCATTTCACACAGACGATCCACATGTATGCCTGTCATGCGGAACCGCCGACACCAGATACCCGAGCCGACCGCCAGCAACCATGCTGGTACAGCCTGGAACATATCAACTCGCTACCGCTGTCCAAAACCGACCGAACCATTGCCAACCTGCTGCAGTAGGCGTCAGGACGCTAAGGGCGGTGGCGCCAGATCTCGCCATTCTTCATTTGAATGGGAGAACGGGAGTGATGACGGCTTGGATTGAGATGGCGTTGGGCAGAGGGGTCATCTCTAGAAAAGAACAAAACACTTGAATTTTCTATTGTTTTGGCTGCCTTGATGGGCGGCAAAGCGTACGACCGCCCCGGCTGTTTTGTCTGTTTTGGTGCGCTACTACTAAGTCCTTTTCGTGATGGTCTCCATGGCTGTCGAGATTTTTGGGATTGCCCGCGCATGATACGAATTACGCGAACTGTTGCAGTATTTTCGCGGCCTCGTAGACACGTCTGTGAAAATATGATTTTACTCGGATGCGTCAAGTGGTATAGTTGCAGGCAAATAGCTTCAGGAACTTTTGGCATGAACGACCGGTACATCAATTTCTTTACGGATTTTGGCTTCAAGAAGCTTTTTGGCTCGGAGCCGAACAAGGATCTCCTGATCGATTTCCTGAACGAACTGCTGAAAGGGCGCGAGCAGCCGATAAAGACGCTGACCTTCAAGCGCACCGAACACCTGGGTGCTTCGGAAGTCGACCGCAAGGCGATATTTGATCTGTATTGCGAGAGCGAGAGCGGCGAGAAGTTCATCGTCGAACTCCAGAAAGCCAAGCAGAAATTCTTCAAGGATCGTAGCCTCTTTTATGCCACGTTTCCGATTCAGGAGCAGGCGCAACGGGGCGATTGGGATTTCCGGCTCAAGGCTGTCTATACGATTGGTATTCTTGATTTTGTCTTTGATGAGGATAAGGAGAGCGACCAATATCTCCATGATGTGAAGCTCACCGAGCAGGAAACCGGTCAGATATTCTGCGACAAGCTCAATTTTATTTACATCGAGATGCCCAAGTTCAACAAGAGCGAAGATGAGCTTGTGACCCATTTTGACAAATGGCTCTTTGCGATCAAAAACCTCTATCGGTTGAATGACATACCGAGCAAATTACAGGAAGAAGTATTTGAGCGGTTTTTTGAGATCGCGGAAATTGCCCGCATGGCGCCCGAGGAACGCACCTACTACGAGAGTAGCCTGAAATACTACCGCGACATGAATAATGTCGTCGAAACCGCCAAAGGCGAAGGCTGGGATAAAGGCCGACAGGAAGGCCGGCAGGAAGGCCGGCAGGAAGAAGCCGCAAAAACTCTGATCAAGATCCTCAACAAGCGTTTTGGCTCGGTATCGCCGTCCGTGACGAAGAAGATCAGCGCGGCGACCAGCAGCCAGCTTGAAGCCTGGATTGACGCATCGCTGGATGCGGCGAACGTTGAGCAGGTATTCAACGGCTAGAAACAGCCCCTGGGAGGTGTCCATTGCCTGATCCATGCACATACACCGTTTCCCCCGTAGGGGCAGATCTCCGAGCTGCCCCCGCCCGGCAACACCCCACGCCCCGCACTTACGCCTACGACGCCTTCGCCCTGCTGCAACGCGCCTGTGGGCAGAGGTGTCTCGACAATCGACAGAGGGCCGAATTCTGATCGTATTTCTTACCGAATTGCCCTCGTAGGGTTTTGCCCCTGCTTGCCGGATTCTGATCGTAATCTGCGATCTTCCTCGACGTTATAGACGGCCCCGGTCACGATGCCAGCGTGACGCGCAGGAGTTCGTCCTCTGTCGTCAGCCCCCGCTCAACCTTGGCCAGGCCGTCATCCCGCAACGTGGGCATCCCCAGCGCATTGGCCCGCTCGCGGATCTGGTGCGCGGAGGCGCGTTTCAGGATCAGGTCGCTGATCTCATCGGCCAGCGGCAGGAACTCGCAGATCGCGATCCGCCCGCGATACCCGCACTGGTTGCATTGCCTGCAGCCGCGCCCCTGGTACCGCATCGCCCCGTCGGTACGCTCCACCAGTTCCCGGCAGTTCTCGCAGATCGTGCGCACCAGCCGCTGCGCCATGAACGCCTGCACGGTGGATGTGATCAGGTACGGATCAATTCCCATGTCGATCAGCCGTGCCGCGCCGCCTGCCGCATCGTTGGTGTGCAGCGTACTCAGGACCAGATGGCCGGTCATAGCCGTCTGCACCGCGATCTCCGCCGTCTCGCGGTCCCGGACCTCACCGACCATCATCACGTCCGGATCGTGACGCAGCATGCTGCGCAGGGCCGAGGCGAAGGAAAGTCCGATCTTCGGGTTCATCTGCGTCTGGGTAATGCCGCGCAGTTCGTACTCCACAGGATCCTCGATCGTGATGATCTTGCGTTCACGCGTGTTAAGCTTGCTCAGGCAAGCATACAGCGTCGTGCTCTTGCCGCTGCCGGTCGGACCGGTTACAAAGAGGATGCCATGCGGTGCCGCGATCATGCCATTGAGCATGCTCAACTGTCCGGGGGTGAAACCGAGTTCCTCAAGGTTGAAAAGCATGGTTGATGGCAGAATCCGGATGACGACGTCCTCGCCGTGCATTGCCGGCACGATCGAGATGCGCAGATCGTAGTTGCGGTTGTCGATGGAAACCCTGGCACGTCCATCCTGCGGCAGGCGGCGCTCGACGATATTGAGTCCCGACATCAGCTTGATGCGCGAGAGGATCGACGGGTACAGGGTGCGCATCCGTCCGGCGGTGACCGTGTCGTACAGGATACCATCGATGCGCCGGCGCACCACGACCCCGTCGCGATGCATCTCGAAATGCAAGTCCGTGGCGCGGTCGCTGATCGCATCCTTCAGCAACTGGTTCACCAGCCGCACCACCGAGGCGTCGGCACCCTGTTCGCCGATATCGAGTGATTCGGCCACCGTGACCGGTATGTCGCGCTCCGGCTGCTCGGAAAGAATCCGTTCCACCGTGTCGGCCCCGACCCCGTAGTAGCGCTGCAGTGCCTCGTCGATATCCTCGCGACAGGCCAGCACACGCACCACGCGAACGCCCAGTGAGGTCTCGATATCCTCGACCGCCCGCATATCCAGCGGGTCGCAGACTGCCACCGTCATCATCCCGTTATCAGCCACATCGACGGGAACGACATGATAATGCGCCGCCAGCTTGGCGCTCAGGCGGCGGACAGCCGCCGGACTGACCGGCGAGTCGCGCAGCACGACGAACGCCAGTCCGTGCGCCCGCGCATAGGCATGAAGCAAGGCGGACTCCTCGACCAGCCCCCGCTGGGAGAGGATCGTGAGTAGTGGCGTGTAGGAGGAAGCCGCGATCTGCTCGGCCTCGGCCAGCTTCGCCGCCGTAATCACGCCGTCCTCCAGCAATGTGTCCTTCAGCGATGCCATTTACGCCATGCCCTTCATGCCGCCCACCGGTCTTGTACCGGTGGGATCGAGACCATTCAGCCTACAGCTCGACTTTGCCGATCATGTAGAAATCGTCCTCGGAACGGTCATCGACCCGTCCATCCACGATCATCTCCACGCTATCGAGCGTTTCGCCGATCCGCACGAACTGTCCCTTGCGCCCGGTGAACGCCTCCGCCACGAACATCGGCTGTGTCAGGAAATACTGCAGTTTACGGGCGCGCTCGTACAAGGTCCGGTCGGCCTTGGAAAGCTCGTCGATACCGATAACCGCCACAATCCGCCGCAGTTCATCGTATTTGGTGAAGATACGGAGGACTTCCTGTGAAAGATCGAAATGCCGCTGCCCCACCACGCTTGAATCCAGGTTCGAGCAGGACGACGCCAGCGGATCAATACCGGGATAGAGGCCGAGCTGGGTACGCTCACGCGACAGCACCATGACCGCGTCAAGATAGCTGAAGATCGCGACCACAGCCGGGTCCGTCAGGTCATCGGCTGGCACATATACCGCTTCGAAGGCCGAGATGGAGCCCTTTATACGCTCATGCACATCCCCCACCTCGGACCCCAACGTCGGCTGGTAGCCGGTTTCGGACGGTGTCCGCCCGAGCAGGGTCGAGATTTCCGCGCCAGCCTGCACGAACCGGAACACATTGTCCATGAACAGCAGGACCTCGCGCCCGGTCGACTGGAGATATTCCGCCAGCGTGATGCCCGTCTGCACGACGTTGAACCGGGCTCCCGGCGGCTCGTCCATCTGGCCGAACGCCATCATCACCTTGTCGAGGATGCCCGCCTCCTTGAACTCGTGGTACAGCTCGTTACCCTCGCGGATACGCTCCCCGATACCGCAGAACACGCAGGCACCGTCATGCTCCTCGACAATGTTATGGATCAGCTCCGAGATCAGCACGGTCTTGCCGCAGCCAGCACCCCCGATGACACCGGTCTTGCTGCCCTGCACCACCGGGAAGAGCAGATCCACCACTTTGATGCCGGTTTCCACTATCTCGGGCCTGGCACCGGCCAGTTTACCGACATTCATTTCCACCTTGGAGAGGTCGCGGTGGATCGCCGCTGTCTTTTCCGTGCGGATCGGTCCCTTGCCGTCAAGCGGCTGACCCATCACGTTGATGATGCGACCGAAAAGCTCATCACCGATCGGTATCCGCAGCGACTGTCCCGTCGCGGTGGCCGCCGCGTTGCGCTGCAGGTTGAGCGTCGCCGAGAGCGCAACACAACGCGCCAGGTTGCCTTCGAGATGCTCCGCCACCAGCATGGTCAGTTCGCGCCCGTCAAAGGTCTTTGTGGTCACCATGTCATGCATATCCGGCATGTCCTCGATCGCGTTGAACTTGACATCGACCACCGGACCCTGCACAGCGACAACCTTGCCGACCGCCACCCGAACCTCTTCACCCTTAAGCATCGCTGACTCACTCATTCGATTATCTCCCCTGTTCCGGCGTCATTCCGGCTAAACCACATCAACCCGTTCCTTTTTCTTGCGACGCCGCTTGGTGCTCTTGGCCGCAAAGGACTCGCGCATCCCCTTGTCCACCAGTTCATGCGACGCCTTGAAACACTTCTGGCGTGTCTTGGAATACTCCTTCTCGACCTTCTGCAAACTGCCTTCCAGATGCATCGCCCGCGCCCCGAACTCGGCCAGTTTCCCGTCCTCGAATATCTCGAAGAGTTTGGAGGTCACCCAGATGCCAGACAGGTACTTGACCATATCATCGAACGATGACTCCACGATCACCTCGCGCGCCTCCGCCAGGAAGCGTTTCGGGCCGGTAAGCGCCTTGATCGGCGGGGCCTCGCTGCGATCGAACAGGTTGCCGCAAGGCAGCAGGTCAAGGACCTGGATGGTCTGCGCACTGAACGAGAGAGCCTTGGGTGCCGCCACGATCACGCGTCCCATCCGCCGCTCGGCCACTTCCTCCATCAGCCAGTCCTTGATCACCACCGCCTGCTCATAGATCGTATCCTGGTTGATGCCGGGAAAGAACTTGAACGGCAGCCGCTGGTCCGATACCGCGCCAGCCCCTTTCTCACCAATCACCACATACGACACCTGCGAGACGGGCAGTTCATCGACCGCCTCCTGGGCCGCCCGCAGCACGCCGGCATTGAGCCCGCCCATGAACCCCGAGTCGGACGTCACGATCACCAGCCCCGTCACCTCGGATTCAGCCCTTACAAACGGATTGACCACATCGACCAGGTCCACAACCTTGAAGAAGCCCGCAAATGCATCCATGAACGCATCAAAACGCGCCTTCTTCTTTTCCAGCAGATGGAACTGCGAGCCCGCCACGTTCTTCAACGTCTCGACCAGGCTGAGAAGCTCTTTGTTGAATTTAAGCTCTTTGCGAAGTTCATTCAACTGCATGGCGGATTACCGGCAGGGGTTAGGAGATTTCGTGGTGAGCCTCTTTCTTGACTTCACCAACGGCCTCCGTGTAACGGTTACGCAAGCTGCCGTCGATCTCGAGGCTGCCCATTTTCAGGATCAACCCGGCGAGCAGTGTCTCGTCGACTGCCTCCTCGATCACGGCGTCCTTGCGGAATTTCTCGCGCAACACCGTTTCCAGCCGCGTCCTTTGCACATCACTCATGGGATGACTGACCGTGACGATGGCAGTCCCGGACTCGACGGTGATCGCCCCCTGCTCGATCTCGTTCAGCGCATCGATCAACTCGGTATTGAACAACCCGTTCAACTCGCCGGTAAGCAGATCACTGAAGACCAGCTTGAAGATACGTCCGCCGTACTCCACCGCCTTGTCCTCCATCTGCCTCGCGATCTGGTCACGGAGTTTCTGCTCGTTCTTATGCGCCTGCTCGATGATCTTCTGGCTTTCCTTCTTCGCCTCCGAAACCGCCTTCTCCTTCAAATGCACCGCCTCACGCCGGGCCTCGTCGCGATGCGCCTGCAACTGGCGTTCGGCTTCCGCTTTCTTCTCCGCGAAATCGCGCTCGTGCTCCTCGATTTCGCGGCGGATGTCCTCCTCCTTCTTGCGGACCTCATCCTCGACCTGCCGCACACGCCGCACGGCCCGGTTCGCGGTTCCCGCCAACAGCAGGCGGATGCCGGCCACCAGCACCGCCAGCACTACTGCATGAACCGCCACAATTGGCACCGCCACTCGTAATAATTCCTGCATATCGCTTTCCCCTAGCTAACCTTGAAACCGTCTTTTCGCTTGACCTACAGTACCGACACAAACCACCATCTGCAATCACAAACACGCTTTCCGCCCCCTAGCCACGCCCGAAGATCTGGAACAGGATCAACAAGGCAATCACCGCGATCGCCTCCGAGAAAACCAAGGCGATGATCATCGCCTGCAGGATCTTGGGAGCCGCGGATGGATTGCGCCCCAAGGCACGGATGCTGGCGTAGCCAATCGCCGCGATCACCGCCGAAGGACCGACGATCGTGACAAACAATACCAGAACAATAATGAAATTTTCCATCTTGCAAGCCCCGCTTTACATCCCCGCCTTTACCCTCGCCATTTCCCGCGACGCCTCCTCCACCAGGATCAGGCACTCGTTCCGATCAAACGTCAACATGCCCCGCTGTATCGGGATCCGATGCTCGCCATCCACAACCACATTGCCCGTGCGCAAGAGGCTGATGATCGGGGCATGGTACTCGAGAATCTCGAATTCGGCAAGATCACCCGCCACCAGGATCGAACGCGCCTCCCCCTGGAAGATCGTCTGCTTCGGACTTAGAACCGTCAGTTGCATGATCCCGCCGCCTTTATGCTAGACCAGTGACTCCGCATCATGTTTCACCTTCGCTAAATAATCCTTGATGATCTGCTCCAGTCCGTCCTCGATCTCGGCGGTCAGTTCCTGCTGCTCCTCGATCCTGCGCAGGATGCCCGCATGCCCGTGGATGGCGAATTCGGCAATATCCGAGCAGAAGACCTGGCGCGACTCGGTGCGCATATCGTCCAGCACACCTTTCTTCAACGCATATAGCAGCAGTGCCTGCTCGACCAACCCGCTTAATACGTGATGCCCCTGCTGCAGCAGGTCCCGGATCGCCTCGCCCCGTTTAAGCGTGCGCGCGGCAGTCGGCGAAAGTGTCGAAAGCCGACTGAGCCGTGCCACCTCGAAGTACGATGCGTAATCCGCCCGCAGCGTTCCCGCCAAGGCCTTCAGCAACGGCGGCTGGGCACGCCCGCCGACAATCGAAAGCGACAACTGCGCATCCACGGCCGGACGAATGCCCTCCGCATAGATCGCCGTACTGAAGACCACCTGCCCGTCGCACATCGACACCAGGTTCGAGGGGATGTACCCGGTCAGGTCGCCCTGCAGCGTTTCCGCCAGCCCCAGGAATGTCATGGTACCGCCACCGTAACTCTCGTCGAAACACCCCGCCTGCTCCATCAACTGCGTGTGCAGATAGAAGATATCGCCCGGATACGCCTCGCGGCCCGGCGGACGGTCAAGCAGCAGCGACACCTGCCGATAGGCCCAGGCATGTTTGGTCAGGTCATCAAAGACCACAAGCACATCACGCCCCTGGCGCGCAAAATAGTCACCCACCGCCGATGCGGTGAACGGCACGATGAACTGCTCGGCCACCGGCGCATTGTCCGGTGCCGCCACCACCACTGTGTAGTCCAGCGCCTTGCTTTCCAGCAGCAGCGACATCGTCTTCTCCAGTCCCGAGACCGACTTGCCGACGCAACAGTAGACACAAACCACATCCCGCCCCTGCTGGTGGACAATCGCGTCCAGCGCCACCGAGGTCTTGCCAGACATGCGATCCCCGAGCAGCAACTGCCGCTGCCCGCAGCCCAGCGGGGTCAGCATGTCGATGACCTTGGTTCCGGTCGGCATGAAGGTGTCGATCTGGCGGCGCTGCATCAGCGACGGTGACATGCGGAAAACAGGAACCATTTCCGCGATCTCCATCTTGCCATGCTCGTCGCAAGGCTCGCCCATCGCATTGAGCATCCGCCCGATGCAGGCAGGCCCCACTCCGACCGTAAAAGGCAGGTTCAAGGCCTTCACCGCCTTCCCCATGCGCAGCTTGCTGGTGGCACCCAGGACCAGCGCACGCACGGACTCCTCGTCGAACTCCATCACCAGCCCGCGGACGTCATCGCCCATATCCACGATCTCGCCGTTCAGGCAATGCGGCAACCCTTTGATCCGGACAACAAATTCCTTGATGTCCTGGATCACGCCCCGCTCTTCGACCGTCAGCTTAAACAGCGGAATTTTTGAAGGCATTGAGCTCATCGAGCAATCCTTTGGATAGCGTTTCCGTCATTTTTTTCTCTGCCACCAGCATTTCAACCAGGTCGGGCCGACGAATTCGGAGCTGCTCCATAAACCGCGTGAACACACCCTGCACCTGGCGCGGCAGCACCCCCTCGAAGAGCTTGTTCTGGAGGGCAAAGAGCAGCAGCACCTGGTTCTCCATCGGCCAGGGTGACCGCTCGTCCTGCTTGAGTACCTCCTCCAGGATCTTGCCCTTGGCCAGGCGGGCATCCAGGTCTGCTGAACTGCCGGCCTTGATCCGCGTCAGCTTCTCAAGCTCACGGAACCGCACGTAATCGATCTTCAACATGCTTGTTGGCTTCTTCATCGCGGGCCACTGCACCTTGCTGCCGATACGCGAGACCGAAAGGCCCATGTCAACCGCCGGCTTGAACCCTTCCCCGAACAGCGTGGAATTGAGGAACACCTGCCCGTCCGTCATCGAGATGATATTCGAGGGGATGTAGCCGGCGAAATCGCCCTGCTGCGTCTCCACGATCGGCAGGTGCGTCATCGTGCCGCCACCAAGCTCCGGCTTCATCTTGCCAGCCCGCTCCACGAGCTGGGAATGGATGTAGAAAATATCACCCGGATACGCATCCCGCCCCGGTGCCCGCTCCAGCAGCAGCGAGATCTGGCGGTAAGCCCAGGCATGCTTGGTGAAGTCGTCGAACACCACCAGCACATCCATCCCCTTCTCGTACATGAAATACTCGCCGATGCTGGTGGCCACATAAGGGACCAGATACTGCTGGCCCATCGAATCGGAAGCCCCGGAGGTCACCATGATGCCGTAGTCCCACACGTCCTCGTGGCTGAACGTGTCCGATACACGGTCGAGTGCGGCTTCCGCCTTGCCGATTGCGCAGTAGATGCAGATGACGTTCTTGCCGCGCTGGTTGACGATCGCGTCCAGGCACACCGAGGTCTTCCCCGTCATGCGGTCTCCCAGGATCAGCATGCGCTGCCCTTTGCCGATCGGCAGGGTCATGTCGATCGATTTCGTGCCTGTCTCCAGCACCGCGTTCAAGGGTTCACGCTGCAACACGGTCGGGGCCGTATTGAAGATCGGGTACAAATCATCCTCCTTGATTGTGCCCTGGCCATCAAGCGGCTCAGCCAGCGCATTCACCCGCCGCCCGATGAAGCCCATCCCCACCGGGACCTTGAAGGCATCCAGCGTCGTGGTCACCTTGTCCCCGGGCTTGACTTTTCCGGTCGCCTTCACGATCAGCACCAGCACGTAATCGGGATCAAAGCCGACAATCACACCGCGGGCTTTGTCCTCGATATACACCAGTTGCCCGTTCATGCAGTTGGACAGACCGGTTACGCTGACAACATCCTGCCGGATTTCCGCTACGGAACCGAATTCCTTCAACTTAAGCAGATTCAGATTTAACGCCATATCCCCCTCAATCTACCCCGGTCCTAATCGTAATCCTAATCGTAATCCTGATCGTTCCATGCTCATGATGATCGTGCAAACCAACGCAGGAAGAAGAGCAGGCTGATCAGTGCCAGGAAACCAAGAATCGCATAGATAACTAGCCATGTGGTCTTCTTGTCCGGAGCCGGTATATCAAACCCGCGTTTGGTCTCAAGCGGCTTGAGCGCCGCGTCAATCCGGTTCACCACCTGCTCGACCGCATCCAACCGGTCTGCCTGGCGTCGATAGAACGCGATGTAGGCGGGCGTCAATCCTTCCGGCCCCTTTTCCCCCGCAACCTCCGCGAGGCGTGCATCAGCCTCGTCAAGCATGTTGGCGACAGACTCCAGATTACGGCGGTCCGCAATCACCACGCGCAACTCGCCGATCCTGGCAGCCAGGAAATCGATCCGGGGACCGTTGATATTCCACATGTCGCGGATCCGCACGTCAAAGGTCTTGGTTTCAAGCGGGGCCAGTTCAAGCGCATTCGTGTACACGGAGGTCACGCCCTCGCCGGGATCAAACCGAATGGAGAGACCGCTGCTGTCAAGTACATCGTCAATCGTCACCTCGGGCGGAAGGTCGTGGCGGATGGGGACCCGCCGGGGCTGCACCGGCGAGGTGTTCTGGACGGTGATCTTGACAACCGCCTCGCCAAAGGCGACCGGAAAATGCACATCGCGTCGTGGCGCGGCAGCACTTCGGTCATCACCAACCAGCGTGTCGCCGGGATTGATGCCCTCCGCCAATGCCAGGTTCTCGATCTGCCCGACGTTCTGCCGGACCTCCTGCAAGGCCTTGAGGTTTGATTCGTACGCCTGGATATGCCGGACCGGACTCACCCGCGTGATCCGATTATCCCTCTGCCGCTCCAGGATCGTCGCCACCCCCTGCTTGACCGCGTCACCCGCCTCCTGCGCCTTGGCCCCGTGCTTTGTCGATGTCAGCAGTCCGGTCAGCTTTCCCGCCCTCGATTCCAGTGTCTTGACATCCGCTTCATCAACCAACCAGATGTCATTCAGCACCACCTCGCGGATGACAATCTCCTTGGGTGCGAGTTGAATGGTTCCGTGCACGTAGTAGGTGTCGCTCTTGACGTCATAACCTAGACTCAACCCGGCCAGGTTGATGATGTCATTGGTCGAAACCCTGGCCGGCAGGCTGGCCCGGATGGGAACCGACTGGGCCTTGTCCTCGCTTGGGTTGGCAGCCTGGATCTTCACGACCAGCCGGTCCGCCAGGACCGTGGACACCGCACTGGAAACCGAAAGGATAAGCACACCTGCACAAAGGCGGCGCAACATCGCGGTTTCAAGTATGCGGTACAACATCATCGTGGTGTGATCGTAACAGCAATAACAACATGGCGCAACACGGATTTAACCCCGAGCCGCTTATTCAGGCAGGGTGCCAATGCGATAGAACCGCCGCTCTCCCGGCTGTGGATCCGTCCAATCCAATTCGCCCCCCGTCGCCGGCAGGAATCCGCTGGTATTGGTCCAGCTCCCGCCAGGGGAATCCGTCGATTCGACGACGTACAACCGGCCAGGCACCGTGCGCCACCGCAGCACCACGCCACTGGAAGTCAAAGACGGTTCGGAACCGGAAGACGAGGAAGCCACCGACAGGATCCCGAGCACGGATTCACCATCGAGCGGATCGGTTCCCGCCAGCCATTCGTGCTCATTGCTGGAGCCATCCCCATCCGGATCGTCCCCTGCACTGCTCTGGCCATCGAGGTTCTCGGGATCGAGGCCTTGCGTGATCTTCCAGGCATCAGGAATGCCGTCACCCGCGAGATTCAAGGCGTTGCCGCCTAGATGCGTGATTTCAAACGCCCCCGAAAGCCCGACAACATTCACATCCGTTGGCGACGAGATTCGCAGACGGGCGTTGGTCGTCACTCCGAGGGGAACCGTCCAGGCAAACAAATTGGTCCCGTTGAGGTTGGCAACACCATTTGACACGGTCACATAGGATCCGCCGCCATTGCCGGAGTACTCGACATTGACAGCCGGCCCGGCCCCCAGACTGGTCCAGCGCACATTCACTGACATGCCCGTCTGAACCGTGCCGGACATGGGATGCGTCACCTGCAAGCCCCGGATCACAAGCACTCCGGAGGATGTGTTCGTCATCACCCCCGACGAAACACGCACACGCCCGTTGGTTGTCAGGTACGCAGCCGAGTTCAGAACCCAACCAAAGCTGTTCGTCGCACCGCCAGAGACATGCGCGACATTGGTTGTCAGATATGAACCGCCCCCATTGGTGCTCAGGCCCAGCGTCGCCGTGCTGTTTGTCGACGGGGAGGAGGCCCATGCGACATTCACCGTCTGCCCCAGATAGTTGGTCTGCGATACCACTGGCGTGTAGATCTGGATGCCGTTGGCGATACCGAATGCATATGTTGAAATGCCGACCACCTGCGAATTGGTTGCATCGCTCACACGCACATAGCAGCGAGTCGTGTTCGTGACGGGCACCGTCCACGAGTAACTGCCACTGCCACCCGTACCCCGATAGACATTGCTGGAGATCAACGACCATGCGAGTGACGGATCGGTCAGGAACTGGTACGTGTACTCCAGCACCAGATTGGTTCCAACCGTGCCATCGTACGTCCAGGCTACCTGCCGGGGCAGCCCCGCCACCAGGACCTGTCCAGGCGCACCACCAGGACTCTGAACGAACAAGCCACCGCCAGGCTGGTACTCGTAGGCACCGACATCGTACCCGGGAGAAGAAGAGACAATGACCCGCCCATTCAGGTTGATATCGTTTGTCGGTGCCGCCGCGCCGGGATACGGGATGCTGCCAGTACCGTAGTCAATGCAGGGCGATGTGCTCAGCAGCGAGTAATCCCCGCCCCCCGCGAATCGCGGGTTGGCCGTGATCACCTGGATACTGGTCGGACGCGGCGTCTGCATGCAACTGTAGGAGGTCTCGAACGCACGATCCAGCGAGAAACCCGCACCCAACGGTGCCGTATTCCCCCACAGGATACCATTCCAGAATTTGGTGTCACCGGCATTGTAGATACCGCCGCCACGCACGTCCGCTGTATTGTCCGCAATCGTCGTATTCACGAAAATGGCCCGCGTGTTGGCACCGGCATAGACACCGCCACCGGTATCCGTCGCCCGGTTAGTCACGATCAAACAGTTGACAATCACCGGTTGCGAGGTCACCGCCGTTGTTCCGGTGATCCACAAGCCGCCACCGAACTCATCCTCGTTGAAACGCATGATGCAGCGTTCAATCCTCGGATGGCTGCTTTCGATCTTGATCGCCCCCTCGTTCTCCTCGAACAGGCAATCCTCGATCAGCGGCTGTCCACCACCACGCACGTAGACCCCCGACTCACCGCAATCATAGAACCGACATTCGCGAATGACCGGGCTCGATCCGTCAACCAGGATGCCCGCGCTGCCAAGATCGTCCACACTGGTGCGTATCGTGAAGCCCTGGATGATGGTGCCGGCCCCCTCACCCGAGGACAGGATGAACCCGTTGCCACTGTCCTGCAGGATCTCCGTGAAGGCGTAGCCATTACGGGAACGGATCGTGAGCGCCTTGCCAAGCGGATTGATATTGCCGTTACCCGTGCTCTTGTAAATACCGTCCAGCACCAGCACAACGAACCCGGGCTGCGCAACATCAACCGCTTCCTGAATGGAGTCGAACGGGAAGGCCAGCGAACCGTTCTCATCGAAATAGTTCGTGTTGTTCGGATCGTTCGGTACCGGATCAGCCGGGGCGTTGTCATCCACAACGACCGGGTCCAATTGATTCAGCGGATCCGACCCGATATCAATGACTTCGTCGTAGTCGGTGAAGCCATCAGCGTCAGTATCCTGCACGAGCGGATTCGTACCGTAAACTATGGCCTCCTCGTAATCAGTCAGCCCGTCGCCATCGGTGTCCGGATCAGTCGGATCCGTACCCAGCCCGTATTCCTGGAGATTGGTCAACCCGTCGCCGTCCGGATCATTGCCGGAATCGGGAACCAGAGGATTCAGGGTCGGGGCGTACTGCTGTTCCCAGCCGTCCGGCATTCCGTCACCATCGGTATCCACCTTCAGCGGATCGGTTCCATGGACCAGCACTTCCGCACCGTCCAGCAGAGTGTCACCATCCGTATCCTGCACCGTTGGATCAAGCCCATCAGCCGGGACGAAAGCGATTGAGCCGAAGTAGTTGGTGCTGAACTGGTATTCGGCCAGATTCGACAACCCGTCCGCATCGGTATCCACGGCTCCATCGGCACCGCTTAGCGGATCCAGCCCGAAATGCACTTCCCATCCGTCCGGCATGCCGTCACCGTCGGTGTCAGGATCAGTCGGATCGGTGAAATATGTGAAATTCTCATCATAATCGCTCAGGCCATCGCCATCGGTATCGGTTGTGGGGTCCTGGAGCACAACATTGGCACCAGTCACGTTGCCCATCAGCAGGAACGGGCTTCCCGTCGGCACCCCGCGCGCTTCCCAGAGATCCAACACTCCGTTGGTATTGCCATCGATAAAGACGGTTACCGCATAATTGGCCAGCGTCGGCAGGTTCGTCGCCGTACTATAGGGGCCCGCCGCGTAATTCCCGAAACTACTGGAATACGCATTCGTGCCGTCATCAACCACGGTGACCAGCGGACCGCCCTGCGTGCCGCCATAGCTGACCGAGCCGCTGATCGAGGCAGGGAAGGAGGCCGCCACCACCGGATCGGTGCCGTAGACGATCACTTCATCATAGTCGCTGAAGGTATCGCCATCCGAATCCACCAGGAACGGATCCGTACCGTACAGGTTGACCTCATCGTAGTTGGTCAACCCGTCGCCATCGGAATCAACCGACGAATCGGCCAGCGGGATCAGTCCAACCCAGAAATCATTTGTCGGCGCAATGGAATTGGTGCCATTGAACGCAGCCCCGTAAGGTTCCCAGGCATCCTGCAGGCCGTCGCCGCTCAGGTCCATGAACGCGGTGATCCAGTAGTTCGACAGCGTCGGCACGTACTGGACCGCGAAAGGCTTGGGACCGCCAGCAGTGACACCGCCAATACTGAAGTTCGCGAAATGGTTGGCGTTCGATCCGTAATTCAGGACCACATACACCGTGCCCGTCTGCACGGGCGCAGTCACGTTAAGAACCGTTCCGCTCATGGTCACCGGGAAGGAAGCCACATCCAGCGGGTCACTCTTCCACCGGACCTCGAAACCGTCCAGGCGTCCATCGCCATCGGAATCCGAAATGGTCGGGTCCGTACCGCGCAGATATTCATCCAGATTGGACAGGTCATCCGCATCCCAATCCGCAGCGGCATCGTTGACCAGAGGATTCAGCTGGCCAGGGAACTGTGCTTCCCAGCCGTCCGGCATCCCGTCACCGTCCGTATCCGCATTAGTCGGATCAAGGCCATCAGCCGGATCAAAAACGATTGTGCCGAAGTAGTTCGTGCTGAACTGGTACTCCTCCAGGCTCGTCAACCCATCCGGTTCCGGTTCGGCGTCAACCGCGGCATCGGCGGCGTCCAGCGGATCGAGCTGGAAATACACTTCCCAGCCATCCGGCATCCCGTCACCGTCTGTATCCGCATTGGTCGGGTCAAGCCCGTCGGCCGGGGCAAAGACGATCGTGCCGAAATGGCTGGCGCTGAACTGGTATTCCGCCAGATTTGACATCCCATCCGAATCGTTATCCAGTGCCGCGTCATTCACCAGCGGATCAAGCCCGAAGAACACCTCCCAGCCGTCCGGCATCCCGTCACCATCGTGATCCGGTTTGGTCGGATCGGTACCATGCAGGTAGACCTCATCGTAATCCGTCAATCCGTCGCCATCGGTATCAGTCAGCGGGTCCTCAAGCACGATATTCACACCACTGATCGCATTGGACGAACCGAGGATCGGGTTGCCGGAATTGTAGACCCCGGTCGCCTCCCACGAGTCCTGACTCGCATCTCCCGTCGAATCCCGGTAGGCACTGACGGTGTAATCCGTCATCGTGACCAGATTCGAGACGCTGTAGACCACGCTCGTCCCCGTCATCACCAGTGCATTACTGACCACGCTGTCCACCGCCGTCGCCACCAGCCAGACTATGCCGGTCTGCGTTCCTCCATAGTAAACCGTGCCGGAAACCACAAACGGGAAGGAAGCAGGATCCAGAGGATCACTGCCAATCGCCACTTCCTCGCCATCCGTAAACCCATCGGTATCAGAATATGCATCCTTCGGATCAAGGCCATCAGCCGGATCAAATACAATCGTACCGAAGTAGTTGGTGCTGAACTGGTATTCCGCCAGATTGGTCAACCCGTCGGAATCAGCGTCTACCGCACCATCCAGTGGATCAAGCGGATCGAGCCCGAAATGCGATTCCCAGCCGTCCGGCATGCCGTCACCATCGGTATCCGGATTGTTCGGGTTCAAGCCATCAGCCGGATCAAAAACGATTGAGCCGAAGTAGTTGGTGCTGAACTGGTATTCCGCCAGATTGGTCAACCCGTCGCCATCTGGATCAGCCCCGGCATCGTCAAGCTTCGGATTCAGCCCGAAATGAACCTCCCAGCCATCCGGCATGCCGTCGCTGTCGCTGTCCGGATTACCAGGCTGGGTGCCATGCACGATCACCTCATCGTAGTCGGAGAGGCCATCGCCATCCGTGTCGGTGCCGGGATGAGCCAGGGTCATGTCCACCCCTGCCAGGTCATTGGTCAGGGACACCGGACTGCCAGCATAGAGGTCCTGAGCCTCCCACGAGTCCGGCAGTTGATCGCCGGTGGTATCCATGAAGGCGTTGATCATGTAGACACGCCGTGTCGGCAAGTTGGTCAGGCTGTACGGCCCCGGGACATTGATCGTCACCGTGAATATATTCGTGTCGGCATCCACCGCAGCCACGTATATCGTCCCGGTCTGCGCCCCGACATAGGCGACTGTCCCGGAGACCGTTGCCGGGAACGACAGCGGATCGAGCGGGTCGGTTCCAACCTGCACTTCAAGACCGTCGCTGAACCCGTCGCCGTCGGTATCGGAAACGCGCGGATTGGTCAGGAACGTCATGACTTCCTCGAAATCGGTCAACCCGTCACCATCCGTGTCCTGCACCAGTGGATTGGTTAAATAGGTAAGCACTTCCTGGCCGTCAGTCAACCCGTCGCCATCCGTATCCGGGTTGCGCGGGTCGGTGTTGTTCAGGAACTCGTCAAGGTTCTTGAGTCCGTCCCCGTCGGTGTCGATATTCCAATCCCCGTCATCAAGCGGATCAAAGCCATTTGCAACCTCCCAGCCATCCCACATCCCGTCGCCGTCGCTGTCCCGGTGATTCGGATTGGTTCCATAAATCGCGATCTCGTCGTAGTCGCTAAGGCCGTCCCCGTCACTGTCCACACTGGACTCTCCCAGCACGATGTCGGCCCCGGTCACATGATTGGTCAGCACCAGCACGACCGGCACCCCGTTTGTATCGTTGAGCGTGCCTCGAGCCTCCCAGGTATCCTGCGTCGCATTGCCGTTGACATCCAGGAAAGCGCTTACCGTGTAACTTTTACCATTCGCGGCATTCCCGATGATGTAAAGCCCTGCATTGGTGATGGTTGTCGTGTATACCGCACCAGTCGGGACCTGACTGGCGACGACATGGTAGAGCCCCGCCTGCACCCCCAGGTAGCTGAGCGTACCAGAAATGGAAACCGGGTACGACAACGGGTCCAGCGGATCCGTGCCGGCCGCCACTTCCGCGCCATCACCCACGCCGTCATCGTCGGTATCCGGATTCGTCGGATCCAACCCTTTAGGATAGGCGGCGTTCGGCGTCCAGAGATATTCGAAAACGTTATAAAGCCCATCGTCATCCCAATCCGCAGCGGCATCATCCATTAGCGGATCAAGTGCCCCCGGATACAGTGCTTCCCATCCGTCCGGCATGTTATCACCATCGGTATCCGGATTCGTCGGGTCGGTGCCGAGTTCGAACTCCCTCAGATTGGTCAGATCGTCGAAATCAGGATCGCCCGCCGCATCGTTCACCAGCGGGTTAAGCGTCGGCATGTACTGGGCCTCCCAGCCGTCGCGCATCCCGTCGCCATCGGTATCCGGATTGATCGGGCTTGTGCCAACCTGATACTCCCGGAGATTGGTCATTCCGTCACCGTCGAAATCGGTATTCCCGTCAGGAATCAACGGATTAAGCGCCCCGGGGTACTGCCGCTCCCAGCCATCGGGCATGCCGTCACCATCCGTATCCGGATTATTCGGATTCAACCCCGCCGCGGGATTGGCAGCCAAGGTGGCAGCGCCGTTAGGGCCAAGCAGGCTGACGCTGGACTGGTATTCCTGGAGGTTGGTGAGCCCGTCGCCGTCCGGATCAAGCCCGGCATCGGCCGCACTCAGGGGATTCAACCCGAAGAACACTTCCCACCCATCCCGCATCCCGTCGCCATCCGAATCTGGATTCTGTGGCTGCGTCCCGTGGATAAACAGTTCAGCATAATCGGCCAATCCGTCACCGTCGCTGTCGGTCGCCGGGTCGCCCAGCACGATGTTGATGCCAGTCTGCGCACCGGTC
>CAZSRU010000043.1:0-23781 GCA_964609395.1 uncultured Victivallales bacterium | reverse complement strand
ACCAAAAAAGAAAAAATGGTGTCAACTTAACTTCCTAGAGGTAAGGAGTTCTGAAATTCATCAGGAAGACAAACCGAGTTACGCCATCGGTCCTTAACTGGGCGGTGACGCCTGCCGGCAGTTCCGTGTCGAGCACGCGCTTGATCTTGAGATCTGCAACCAGCCTGCCATAGACATCCGACAGCAATTCGCCCTTCGCCCGAGCCGCCAGGTAGTACGCCAGTGCCCACCACCGCGTCGAGCCGCGCGAGCAAGGCACCGACATCGGCGACCTCCCGGAATTCACGGGTTTTCTCGGATCCCTCGTGGTCGACCACCACGCCATGGAACTTTTCCATGCAGCCGCGGCTCTTGCGCCACTGGAAGTACTGCACGGTATCGGAGCCGTGCGCCACCGCCTGCAGGCTCGACAGCACATACATACCGGGCTCCTTGCGATTCTTGACGCGCCCGCGGGTCGGGATGCTCGGCACGCTTTCCATCAGCATCCAGGGCTTGCCGCCTTTCATCGAGCGGCACTGGTCGTGCAGGATCGCCGTGCTTACAGCTTCCGTGACATCAGGCCGTGGATGCCCTTGTCGGTCGGGATCACATAATCGAAATCAGGAAATGCGTGAGACCAGAACGACGACCAGTAGGCATGGTTCAGTTTACCGATGTCGTTGCCGTAACGTTCGCGTAACCACTGGTGAAACCACGCGTTGCACAAATCGCAATGGCAGTCACCACCGTTGTACTCGTTGGAGGCGTGCCACACCAGCAGGGCCGGATGGTCCTTGTAGCGTTCGGCAATCCACAGTTGCGGCGCAACTGGGCTACATGTAGCCCGCTCGCGCCGCGAGCGCGGCTTCTGCCGCTCATGTGCCCGCATTCCCAGAAAGTTTCCTTCTCGCTTTCGCCTACCACAGTATGTGGTGGGCTTGATCATTATCCCCGGCACTCGCTGCAATGCCCGTAGAGGATCAGCTCATGCCCCTCGACCTTGAATCCGGGCGGCACGCCCTTGTCGCCCTTGTAGGAGCACCCATCCAGCTCGAAGACGCGGCCGCAACCGGTACAGGCGAAGTGGTGATGATGCCGGAGTCCGGCTTTCTCGTAGAGCGACGGGTGTCCCGGAATATCCACCGGGACGATCAACCGTTCCTGCTGCATGGCGTTGAGGGCCCGGTAGACTGTTGCCTGGCCAAGCCCCGGCAGAAGACGCTGGGACTCCCCCAGGATCTCGTCCAGGCTCAGCGGGCGCGCCGCAGCCTCCACCACCTGCCGGATCGCCCGGCGCTGTTTCGTGTCCCGCTGCATCTCTACATACTCCGCATCTGATACTTTTTCAGCACCACCGCCGCTAAACCGTAAACGGGACTCGCCACAAAAGCGAGTAGGAAAAGCACTCCGAAGACACTGGCGATCGCCGGGCCGGTCTGCACATCCGTCGCCACCGACAGGACCACGCAGAGGATGGAGACACCCGCCCCGAGTGCACCGCCGCCCCAGAGGATGCCCCGCACCGAATTGCTGAAGAGATACAGGATCGCCGCTGGCGCGATCAGCAGCCCCAGTGTCAGGATCGCGCCGACCGCCTGCAGCGAGATGACCATGTTGACCACCAGCAGTGCCGCCAGACCATGCCCCAGCAACTGCACGGGAATACCCTGCGAGGCAGCGGCATCCGCCGAGAACACATAGAGCAGCAGCGGACGCTGGAGCAGGACCAGCAGGGTCATCGTCACCCCGCCCGCCACATAGACGAACCAGAGGTCTGTGTTACCCACGCCTAGTATATTGCCGAACAGGTAGTTCTCGATGTTGACATAGGTGCCGATCCGCTCGAGTACGATCAGCCCCGCCCCGAAGGCGGCCGTGTACAGGATCGCCAAGGCGGTATCGCGGTCGACCCGCGACACCGAGGCAATACCCGTCGATCCCAGCCCCGCCACAAGCGCCATGAACACCGCCCCGAGCAGCGCGCTGTAGGGATTGAGCCCCGCCACCAGCGCCCCCAGGGCAATGCCGGGAAACAGGGTGTGCGTCAGGCCACCGGCAAAAAGCGCGGAGCGCTTGAGCACGATGTAGCCGCCCAGGTAGCCGTTGACAAAACCGATCATCCCCGCCGCCAGCAGCGCGCGCTGGCTGAACCCGTAATCGAAGAGCTGTTGCCAGATACTCATGCGCCGAACGCCTCCTTCAATGCCGCCGCCTGCATGACCTCGGCGGGCTTGCCGAAGGCGATCAACCGCCGGTTCAGCAGCAGCACCTCGTCGAAAAGCCGGTCCACATTGCTCAGGTCATGATGCGAGGCGATCACCAGCCGTCCCTGCCGCGTGAGCATGCCGAGCAGCTTGCCGAGCGTCTCGCACGACGGATGATCAAGCCCGGCAAACGGCTCATCGAGCAGCAGCACATGCGCCTCCTGCGCCAGGGCGCGCGCAATGAAGGCGCGCTGCTGCTGTCCGCCCGAAAGCGCGCCGATCTGCCGGTCGGCCAGCGCACCGAGCTGCATACTCTCGATCGCGGCATCGACCGCCGCGTGATCCGCCGGCCCCATCCCGCGCAGGAGCCCGAGATGCGCGTAGCGCCCCATCTCCACCAGGGCGCGGACCGTGATCGGGAACCGCCAGTCCAGATCCTGCCGCTGCGGCAGATAGGCGATTTCCGGCATGCTGTGATGCACGGCACGCCCCTGCCAGAGGATCTCGCCATCGGTCCCCGGCAGCAGGCCGACAATGGCCTTCATCAGCGTGGTCTTTCCGGCACCATTGCCGCCCACCAGGGCCACAGCCCGACCGCAGGTGGTCTCGAAGGAAACCCCGAGCAGGGCGCATACCCGACCGTAATGCGCGTGCAAGTCGCGCACCTCCAACCGATGCGGTCCCGCCGCCGGAGGCGTGGGGGCCGCAGTGCTGTGTGTGCCTATAAATTTGCCATTATGTCGCATTTTTCGCCCTTTACACGTCGTCGTTCCCTGTAGCCCGCTCGCGCCGCGAGCGCGGCTTCAGCGTTGTAAGCCAACGGTTGTTTGCCATACTCGCGGGGATTTGCGAAATTGTACGCGCATCCCGTTGCCTCAGTTGCGGCGCAACTGGGCTAACTATAAGTTACCCACCAGTTTTCGCACGGGCCCCGGTTGGGCGGCCTGACCGCCTTCATTCAACAAACACCAGACTCTCGCGCAGTCTGGTCGTCTCGCTCCACAGGAGAGCGCGCCATGAACGGCCCTCGACGGGTTCCACGACGACCGCGACCGCCCGGCGACCTTCACGCGGCCACTGCGCCTCGATCTCCAGATCCGGTCCGCCCGGGCCCAGCACGATATCCACCAGTTGCTCATTCTCGGCCGATACCGCCGCCTCGCGCCAGACCTCGTCCCCGTCCGAATACACAACCAGGGAATCCGGCAGTTCGCTGAATGTGACCCGGAGCCATACCGGCACGCGCATCGCCGCCCCCGCCACGTCCGACGCAACCGCCGCTACCGGACGTCCAGCCCCGCCGCCAGTGACGTGCAACAGCGGGATCAGCAGCAACGCCCAGACGGCGACGAAACCGAGCCATTCAATCAGCGGTCGCCCTCTCATGGCACCTCGTCTTCCGTCGCCAGCGCCTTGACCATTGTCTCCACATTATGCCGGAACATCGCATCGAAGGTCGGGGCCTCCGGCAAGGGCGAGCCAGCCAGCAGCGTCCCGCCCAACCGGACGCCCGCTTCACGTGCCACGGTCTCAAGCAGAGCCGGATTGGCCGAGTTCTCGGGAAAGATCACGGCAATGCCTTCCGCCGCCAGCGTATCGAGCACCAGCCGCATCTGCCCCGGACGCGGCTGGTCCAGCGTGGACAGCCCCAGCACCGGCACCGGCTTGAATCGGTAATCCTCGCAGAAATAGTTGAAGGCCGCATGCGCGGTCGTCAGCCGACGCCTCGCGAGCGGAATGCGGCCGATTTGCTCCTTCGTCCAGGATTCGAGATCGATCAGACTCTGATCGTAGGCCTTGGCTCGCTCACGGAAGCCCGCCGCTTCGGCTGGCAACGCCTTGGCAAAAGCATCTGCCGTCAGCCGCGCGGCCCGCCGCATGTTGCGTATGCTGTGCCACCAGTGCGGATCGGCCACCCCGTGCGAATGTACGGGGCAGCAGGCGAATAATTCCATCCCCGCCTCGATCCGCAGCGAGGGGATCATCCGTCCGATTTCGAAGATCGACTGACCGGTCTGGAGCGTCTCGCGCAGGCCGTCCAGATACGTCTCCAGGCCCTTGCCCATCGCCAGGATCAGGGACGCGCCCTCGGCCGCCTTCAGGTCCGAGGGTGATGGCGCATAGACGTGCGGATCCTGTCCCGGCTTCATCAGCTCGACAATTTCCACAGCATCCCCGCCCACCTGACGAGCCAGATCGGTCGCGATCGGGTTGAGCGAAACCACGCGCAAGACCTCGGCCGCTGGCAGCGGACATGCCGACAGCAGCAATAACGCTATCATTCTCCTAATCATGGTCACACCTATTTTCGACTTGATTATAACATTGTCATTTTGTCGCAGTTCCTACAATAGATTAGGGCGAAAGATAAAGGTTGCTTATGCTCCACCCTAATCTTTTGCCCTAATCATTCGCCTTAATCTTCCCCAGTTACCAATCTGTTTTTGCACGTGCCCCCGGGCGGCCAGCTTTCGACTTTCTGCTTTCCCAATTTCGACTTTACTCCCTACCGCACTTCCCCGCCGCCCCAGGACAATCCCAGTTGCGCCCAGACCGTGTGTTCCTCTGCAGCACCGAGGTCATCATAGTTGTATTGCAGGCGCATGGCAACTGCCGGCGTACCCCATGGCTGCCAGGTTACAACCGGACTTACCCGGTAGCGCGCATCGCGCTCCCCATCGCGCTCGACGGCCCCGATCCGCAGGCCGGTATCCCAGTGATCATTCCAGGTCCAGACCGCCTGCGTATAGAAGCCTGTGGTGGCCAGACGTTCCCGCTCATCACCATGTTCCTCCGCATGCTCATCCGCATGGTCAGCGTGGTCAGCGTGCGCGTCCTCGTCATGATCATCATGCGCCAGCTTCTCGATCTTCGTCATCACCTCCGTGGTCCAGCGCAGAGCGCGGCCACCAGCATCCAGCCCATTCTCGCGCCACTGGTAGGCCAGATCGAGCCCCAGCACCGAACGCGAGCGGTTCCCGGCGTTATCGCCAAAGGCACCTGAAGTGCCGACGGTCCACTGGTTGAAATCATTGGCATGGTAGATCGCGAATAGACGGCCGTAGGCGGCATCGCCATCCCAGCCGCCTTCCACGTGGTCATCGTGCGCCTCGTGATCGTCATGATCCTCGTCGGCGTGTTCGTCGGCATGATCACCATGATCATGCGCCTGGACTCGTCCGTAGCCGGCAATCGCACCATAGGTCAGCGTCCGGTCACGCCGGATCCAGGCCAGGTCGCCGCCGTCCAGGATCAGGCCATCCTCGCCCAGCAGCAGCCCCGAGACCAGCGGTAGATCGACTGAATACCAGCCATGCAGGTGCGTCGCGTTGAGTGCCCCGAAGCGGGCCAGCATCCGACCGCCACGGACCTCAAAACCGCCGGGCAGATCCACCAGCTTCAGGAAGGCTTCCTCCCATTCGCCGTCCCATTCCTCCGACGCCCCGTAATGCAGGGCATAGGTCGCAAAACCATCCAGATAGGCTCCGGTCCGCAGCGAGGCCCCCAGTTCCAGCCCCTGCACCGAGCCATCCTCGCGCGTCGGGTCGTGGTGTCCAACCGCCAGATCCTCCACATGGTCCGCCGAGGAACTGCCGACCGCCCCGTTGAAATGCACACTCGGCGTGAGCCATGCCTGCGGCGGTGCCGCCAGAACCGTTCCCACTGCCAGAACCGTCAACCCTGCCACAAACGCTTTAACCTGCATATGAAACCTCCTTGTCAACAACTGATAATGACATTACATTATCATTAAAAACAGGTCAAGCGGAATCGAATAAGGCGCCTCGCTTTTCTTGCCTTTCCACCCGCGACACCTTATCCTGTCCTTATGGAATCATGGAATCCCGCCTACGCCTCTGCCCTGCTCTTCACCGTAAGCCTGCTGTCCTCGACCCTGCTGCCGCTGTGCTCGGAATGGCTGCTGATCGCCATGTTGGTGAAAGGCTTTTCGCCGCTGGTAGCCGTCGCCGTCGCGACCGCTGGCAACACGCTGGGTGCATGCACGACGTATGCGGTCGGTTGGTTTGGCGGACAAGCCCTGGCAACGCGCCTGTTTTCAATCAAGCAGGCGAACCTGGACCGCAGCCAGCGGTTCTATACGCGTTACGGCTACTGGACACTGCTGTTCTCCTGGCTGCCCGTCATCGGCGATCCGCTTTGCGCCTTCAGCGGGTTTTTCAAGATTCGATTATCGCTGTTCACCGGCTGGTATTGACAGGCAGACTTGCCCGCTATATCGTTATCGCCTGGCTGACACTGAACGTGACCTGACCGAAAACAAGGAGTATGAGATGCCGACAACATTATCGTTTATTCCGCGCAGCGAAATGCCGGAGTTCGAGTGGGACAGCCGGGTACAGACATGGAACAAACCGCCGATCGATCGACAGGTGCTCAAGCAACTGGCACAGCGTAGCACGCTCAACGGGCTGCTGCGCACCGGCCTGTTCGTCGGGTTCCTGGCTGCCAGTGCCGCCTTGACCATGGCGGCGGCCCGGATCAATCCCTGGCTGGCCATTCCACCCGCCTACCTCTATTTCTTCTTCTACGGGTTCTGGGTCGCCATCGGCCATGAACTGCAACACAAAACCGTGTTTGCCGCCAACTTCGACGGCGTCAGCGCGATCCTGTTCTTCCTCGTGCAAGTGTTCATGTGGAATAGTCCGCGCTATGCGCGCATCTCGCACCGGCTGCATCACCGCTACACGATGGTGCGCGGCATCGACCCCGAAACCGACTGGTTCGAGGTGGTCACGACCCGCTGGTTGCGGGGGTATCTGCGCAAGATGATCGGGCAGATCCTGGTTGTCGGTGCCATCCAACCGCTCTTCCGGGATATCCGGACCCAGATAGCGCGCATTGCCGGGCACCAGGACCGGATGATGCGCGAGCACTGTTCGTCGGACGATCTGCGCGTGATCCGCTGGGAATCGGCCGGCATCCTGGCCTGCCACACGGCCGTGGTAGCTGCCGCCATCTGGTTCCGGCGCTGGGAACCGCTGGTCTTCATCACCCTCGCCTGGCAAATCGGCTCCCCTATCGAGGGGCTCTGGCACTCGACCGAGCATATCGGCCGCGTGCACAATACAAACGACCAGCGCTGCGCGACGCGCTCCGTGCGGGTCAGCCCCTTCATCCGTCTGATCTACTGGGGGCTTGATGACCACGTCGATCATCACGATTACCCGATCGTGCCCTCGCGCAACCTGCCCGCACTGCACCGTCTACTGCGCGACGACCTGCCGGAGCCAAAGGGTATGATCGGCTGCTGGCGCGAGATGTTCGCCATCGCCCGCGAGAAGGATGAGCACCCCGCCAACGAATTCATCCCCAAGCCCCCTGCGCCCCTCCGCCCCGTTGTTGTGCCCGCTGCTATCTGATTTCGAGAATCGTTGCGACTGCCCGACGCTCCGCATCCAATTCATCTCGATTGTCTGCCAAGCGACAGGGATCGTGATGGGCGGGCGTGGACACCAAAGACGTTGAAATCGCCCAGCGACGGGAGCTTGTCCGGATCGGCCATCCGGTAAAGCCGCGCCCCGCCCCAGTAGGAGGCCCACATGCTGTAGGTGCTTGGCGGGCCAAACAGGAAATCGCACCCCGCCAGCGCATACAGGTCCTCGATCCGCTGCCCAGTCGAGAAACAAACATCCAGCCCCTGGAATAGCGCCGGATCGGGCTTTTCACCGGACGTGACGAGAAAGCGCACGCGCCGCCCCGGAATCAAACCGGCGACATGGCGCATCATGTCCGCATAGCGGGCAACCGGATAAAGGTAGCGCCCCCCGAGGTGCCGGGCGTAATCGCCGCCACGCACATGCACACCCACCAGCACATCGGATCCGCGCCGCGCCTCCTGCAGGACCCTGGAGACATTCAGACGGTACGGCTCCGCCAGGCGGAATTCAGACCGCACCGCACTGGCATAGCCGCTGAAATTCGGTTCGTCGCGGTACTGGAAGCCTTGGCAGACCAGCGTTCCCCGTCGCGCCGCCAGCACCAGGAACCCGGGATCGTCCAGCGGCAGGAAGCGATCCCAGCCGATATCGAGGATACGCCGGCGGCGACCGTCTGCCCACCCGCCGGAGGACTCCACGACGTCCCGGCAAAGGCACTCCGCCTGCGCCACCTGCCGGCGCAACGGCACGGGCGACCAGCGCGGACGCCACCCGCCGAGATGGCCGGCGGTTCCCGCCTCGAAATAGTCCGAGTATTCCCGGAACGACGGATTCAGCAACCGGATCTTATGCGCCATCGCGAACGACAGCATGTGCGCATACACGAAAAGATGATTGCCCACCCCCGCCTGCTCAAGCCGTCCTAGCACCAGTGTTCCATATAGCTGCGCATACTGCATGGCCATTATCCGTGACGTTTTGCAATCCCCTTTACACCACCGCACCGTAACGATTGACAATCACCATAACACCAGCCTAAAGTCAATCCCGTATTTCGACAACGTTACCAGGTGCATGCATGTTCAAGAAACCTGACTTCCCACTCCCCCTGCAGGCGTATCTTATCCGCCCGTGCCGCTATCTGGCGCTGACATACGCCAATACCAGCATGTATGACGGTCCGGGCTCGCAACTACAGCGCGTATATGGCATTTACGCGCTGTCACGGGCGTTGAAGGTACCCTATCTTCATGCACCGCTGCTCAAGATCGGCTATGTCGCCCTTGATCGCATCAAGACACGGTTCTATGACGACGCCATCCGCGAGCGCTTCAATACACGCTTCATGATCCCGTCCACCCCCTGGCCGGACACGCCGGATCACACCTGTGAATGCGAGGAACCCACCTGGAGTGAACTGCTCGCCATCCGGAAGACCGCCAAGGCGAAACGCGAATACACGCTGGTCCGCATCCACCGCCCGTACGCGGTAACCGATACCTGGCCCGCCATCTACAAGGCCGCCAAAGCCGTCTCGCCATTCCCCGCGCCCACACCGTCCGGCGGCCCGTTCCGGGTCGCCATGCATATCCGGCGGGGCGAACTGGTGCATATCAAGCGGGAACAACACCGGATGCTCTTGATCGATTACTACCGGCAACTGGCCGGGCAGATCCACCAGGCTCTGGACGCCCTCGGCATGAAATACCACATGGACATCTATACGGAAGCCGCGCACGAGGATCCCGACCCGAACCGTTTTGATGTGTTTGCCGACATGCTGTCAACCACCGTCCACGTGAACCTGGACCCCGTAAGCCCGCTGGAAGCCATGGCGACATCCGGCCTGCTGGTCACCGGGCACTCATCCTACTCCTATCTGGCTGGCATGCTCAACCGGACCGGCACGGTCATCTGCCATCCGTTCTGGCATCGTCCGCTACCGTCATGGCTGGTTGCGGATTATGCCGGCCATGTCCCGCCCGCACAACTGATGCGCCGTCTTTGCCAGGCCCGCAGGTGCTGACAGGCAGGCCCCCTGCCATCACCCTTCAAGACCCGCGGGCGGGCGGCGGCATCGACATGTGCGCCAGGCCATGTCCGCCAGCAGCCAGGGCGCGTGGCGCAGGGCCCTGGCCAGCATGGCCGCCTGTTCGGCGGCTGGCATCGTCGCCCGGTTGGAGCCCCGCAGCTTCTCAAGTTCGGCCATGCCGCGCTTATGACGCCGGAAAAGGAATGACTCGACATGAAAGTAGGCGTTCCAGAGTCCTGCCAGGGCCTGCTCCGCCCGGGGCAGGGCCGCATAGACCGAACCGGAGACCGCCTGCCATTCGGGAAGGAAGGCGTCATACCCCTCGCTGGCGGTCAGGGAGGTGCCGTGATAGCGGTAGCAGGCCATGCGCGCCCGCAGATGGTGGAACCGGTAGCCATTGCGGATCGCGCGCAGCCAGAATTCGTAGTCCATACCGTATTTAAGGTCGCAGCGCAGTGCGCCGGCATCCGCCAGCAGTTGACGGGGAAAGAAGACCGTCGGCTGACAGGGGATCGCGCAGCGGCCTTCCAGCCGGTAAAGCAGGGGATGCGCTAGCAGCCGGAAGAAGGGCACCGGCCCGTTCTTGAGTTTCCACATGAAGCCGCCTTCGGCATTCACCACATCCGCCTCCCCGCCGACCAGCGTCCGCGGCGGCCGGGTGGCGAAAGCCTGCTTCACGCGCGCAAAAGCCCCCGGCAGATAGTAGTCGTCGGCGTTCAGCCAGGCGATGATCTCCCCGCGCGCCAGCGAAAATCCCAGATTCAAGGCGGCACTCTGCCCGGCGGGAGGCTGGAAGACGTAACGCACATGCGGATACCGCCCGCACACGGCCTTCGTCTGATCGGTGCCACTGTCGATCACGATATGCTCGAAGGACGGTTCCCGCTGGGCAAGCACGCTCTCGATGTTGTCGGCCAGGAATGCGCCCTGGTTGTAGCAACAGGTGACCACGCTGAACTTGGGAACATCGCTTGTCGAATCGGTAATATTCATAGTTGGCGGCATGAAAGCAGACTGCGCCGCCATAGGCAAGGCTATTCACGCCGTTGCCACGTGCATCAAGGCGTGCATCAAAGGCTAGCATTCCGCTGGCTGACCTGATAGCTTGCGGCTAGACAGAACCCGCGAGGCAGCAATGGCACAATCCACCCTACACTTCTCGTTTGGAATGATCCTCGGCACGCTGACCGCCCTGCCGCCGGTGTGGCGTGCCTGGCAGCAAGGCCGCCCTGTCGCCCGCCTCGTGGCACGCTGGTGCCTGCTAAGCTACGCGCTGGGGCTCTACGCCGCGCTGCCGGCCATCATCCGGCGACTGGCCGATGATCCGGCGCTCGGCAGCGGCCCCTGGTGGAACCTGTTCCTGTTCTACCCGCTGTTCGACCACCTGCATCTGCCCAGCATCGCGGGCGGGGAATTGGCATCCGCCGCCCTGTTTATGCTGCAATACACCGTGACCGTGTTGGCAATCCTGCGGGCTCGAGCGTCAAGATAGACCAGGGAGTCTGCTCTGGATTAGAAAGCCGATGATTGTTTCCGTAACACGCTCCATGCTTGATTACTAGACGCATTTGCGCCAAACTCGGGGATTCATCAGGGAGTTCAACATGCCAGCCATTCATCAATTTACCGCCGGTTTCGCCCGCAGCGATGCCATCAGCAATGAAGCCGTCGTCTTCCGCGACATTTTCCGCCGTCGCGGCTACCGCTCGGAAATCTTCAGCGAGACGCGCAATGTCAACAAGTCGCTACGCGACGAGGTACGCGATGCCTCGACCTGCGCCGCCGGGCTCACCCCGGACGATCTCGTGCTGTTGCACCTTTCCATCGGCACGACGGTCAACGACACCTTCCGCACCCTGCCCTGCCGCAAGGCCATCCTCTACCACAACATCACCCCCGCGCACTATTTCGAATTCATCAGCACCCAGACGGCGGCCCACCTGCGGCGCGGGCGCAGCCAGGCTGCCGCCCTGGCCGGGATCGCGGCTGTAAACATGGCCGACAGCCGGTTCAATGCGCAGGAGCTCGAGTCGATGGGCTACCGCGACGTCAGCGTCCTGCCCATTGTCATGGATATCGACGCGGTCACCCGCGAGATCGACCCGGCCACCGCTGCCCTCTACAACGACGGCCTGCACAACATCCTTTTTGTCGGCCGCTGCACCCCGAACAAGAAGATCGAGGACCTGGTGCGCGTCTTCGCCTTCTACCAGAAAACCATCGAGCCGCGCTCGCGCCTGATCCATGTCGGTTCCGCCGCCGGCTCCGAACGCTACCAGGCGCTGCTGGAATCGATGATCAGGGACCTAGCCCTGCAGAATGTCGTCTTCGCCGGTTCCGTGCCGCAACCGGTGCTGAACGCCTGTTATCGCCACGCCCACGCCTTCCTCTGCATGAGCGAGCACGAGGGGTTCTGCATCCCGCTGCTGGAGGCCATGCTACACGGCGTGCCGGTCGTCGCCCACGCCTCTGCCGCGATTCCCGAGACCATGGACGGCAGCGGGATACTGCTCGATGAACGCCGTTTCGATGTCGCCGCCGAGACCCTGCACCGCGTGATCACCGACAAGGCGCTGCACTCCGCCGTGATCGCCGGACAGGACGCGCGGCTGGAGCGCTACCGCCACCGCAACCTGGAGGCCGAACTGATGGAGCTCCTGCAACCCGTGCTGCCACCGCTATGAAGACGACGACCTTCACCTCCCGCTCACCACAGGAAACCGCCGACTTCGCCGCAGCGGTCCTCGCCAGGCTCGCCCCCGGCGCGGTCCTGGCGCTCCATGGCGATCTGGGCAGCGGCAAGACCTGCTTCGTCCGCGGCCTGGCCGCCGCCCTGCACCTTGCCGTGCCCGTCACCAGTCCCACGTTCACGCTGATCCACGAATACCCATCCGACCCGCCGCTCTACCACATGGACTTGTATCGCCTCAGCGGCCCCGACTCGCTCGATACGCTGGGTCTCGATGACTACCTCGAAGGCGACGGCATCACGGTGATCGAATGGGCCGATCGCGCCGGAACGCTGCTGCCCGCACGCACGATCCACATCCGCTTTGAAGTCGAACAAAACCCCGAAACCCGGACCATTACCGTAAAGGAGCCCGCATGAAAACCGAACTGATCGTCGCCCTCGATGTCCCCACCGCCGCCGAGATCCCGGCCATCGTCAACCGCCTGCCCGAGGCGGTCGGCTACTACAAGGTCGGCCTTGAACTGTTCATCGCCGCCGGCCCGGGGGCACTGACCTTCCTGCAGCAGCGCGGCAAGCGCATTTTCCTGGATCTCAAGCTGCACGATATCCCGCGCACCGTCGCCCGCGCAGTCGCCTCCGCCTCCGGCTACGGCGTCTCGCTGCTGACCGTGCATGCCGGCGGCGGGCGCGCCATGCTCTCGGCAGCGGCGGAGGCCTGTCCCGACGGGGTCGATATCGTGGCCGTGACCACGCTGACCAGCCTCGATCAGACCGACCTCACCGAGCTGGGCATCGCCCGCGACCTGCGTACCCACACGACCGAGCTGGGAGCACTGGCGATCGACTGCGGCATCAGCGGCCTGGTCTGCTCGCCGCTGGAGATCGCCGCCTTCCGCCGCCGCATCGGCAGCACGCCGCTGATCGTGACACCCGGCATCCGCCCCGCCAACGGCGAACTCGGCGACCAGAAGCGCGTCGCCACCCCGGCGATGGCCGTTTCCGACGGGGCCTCGCACCTGGTGGTCGGCCGCCCGATCCTCGAGGCCGCCGATCCGGGCCTGGCCGCCGAGCAGATCCTGCAGGAAATCGCCGCCGCCACCGCCAACCGGGGACGCGCCGCATGAAGACAAACGACATACCGTTTGTCCACCGGGCGCTGAAAGCGGAATTCGAGCAGCAAGCCGCCCCGATCATCGAGTTTATCCAGGCCCAGACGGGGTCGGCCTTCAACGTGCTGGTCGCCACGATCCTCAGCGCCCGCACGCGCGACGAGACCACCACCAAGGTTGTCCGCAAGCTCTTTGCCGTCGTGGAATCACCCGCCGACCTGCGCCGCTGTTCCGTGGAGGAACTCGAGACGCTGATCTTCCCGGTGGGGTTCTACCGAACCAAGGCCCGCCACCTCAAGGCCCTGGGCGACGCGCTGCAACGCAACTTCGGCGACCGCGTTCCCGACACGATCGAGCAGCTCTGCACCCTACCCGGGGTCGGCCGCAAGACTGCCAACCTGGTCGTGACAGTCGCCTTCGACAAGCACGGCATCTGCGTCGATATCCACGTCCACCGCATTTCCAACCGCATCGGCCTGCTCAAGACCACCACCCCGCTGGAGACGGAAATGGAACTGCGCAAGATCCTGCCGAAACGCTATTGGAAAAGCTGGAACCGCCAGCTCGTCTCTTTCGGGCAGACGCTGTGTACCCCGCGCCATCCTCAATGCGACCGCTGCCCCATCGCCACCGTCTGCGACCGCGTCGGCGTCATCACCAAACACGCGAGCTGAAAACACCATGTCCTACCACCCCATCGCCAGGACCGACGCCATCCCGCTGCGGGTGACCCCTTTTTCCAACACCTCGCAGATCGTCACCTGGCTGACCCCCGGCCACGGCAAGCTCGCCACCGTCATCAAGGGTGCCTGCCGCCCGAAGCAGGACGCCGCCGGGCAATACGATATCGGCTACCGCTGCGAGCTGCTCTTCTACGAGTACGCGCACAACGGCCTGCACAACTTCCGCGAATGCGCCGCGCTCGACAACCGCCGAGCCTGTCACGGCGACTGGCGGCGTACCGCCGCCATCAGCTACCTCTGCCGCCTGGCCGCCGACGCCACACCCGATGGTGCCCACATACCGGAGCTTTACCACCTGACCGACACCGCCATCACCACCCTCGCCCAGACCCCGCCGCCGCACGACACCCTGCTGCTATGGTTTGAACTGCGCCTGCTGGACCTGCTCGGGCTTTCGCCGCGCCTGCGGCACTGCTGCACCTGCAAGACCCACCTGCCGCACGGAACCGGTGCACGCTTTTCCGCCGCGCTCGGAGGCGCCATCTGCGGGCAATGCGCACCGCAACGACAGGACGCCGCCACCATGACGCTATCCCCCGACGTGCTCGCACTGCTGCAGCGCTGGCAGCGCAGCCGGTCATTCGCCCCGCTGCGCGCCATCGCGATCGATCCCGCCACGCGCACCGCGCTCTGCCAGTCCCTGCGGTATTTCCTGGCCCGTCATCTCGAAACCGCCCCCGAGTGCCGCGCCGTCGCCTTCCAGATGGTCAACATGAACCTCCACCCGGCAGACGGCCCGACGCCACGGCAGTAGCCCATCCCCGCAGGAAGCACTGCTGCAACCGCTACATGCCCCCTTGTTCCGGCGTCATACGTTCGGCTGCTCGTGCAGGCGCTGAAGTCCGCAAAGTCCCTTGTTGTGTGGCGTGACTGCCCCCTTGGCATTTTCCCAGTTGGTCACCGTGGCGACCGATACCCCGACCGCGTTGGCAAAATCGGCCTTACTCAGCCCGAGACGCGCCCGCAGATTCGTGATCGTGCGCCCGGTCGGCTTGAAGGCCGTCTTGCGTCGGACCACCGGCAACGCCACAACGGACGACGGCTCTGCTGGATCAGCTTCAAGTTCCACCCCGAAGACTGCCGACAAATCGTCCTTGACTAGCGTACGACGCCGCGACCGGCGTGAGCCGTCGCCCGCAATCGCGCCGACCGCCGCCTCGGCACTGAGCAGTTCCTCGTGATCGACGCCACGCAGACGGAACAGCAGCTCGGGCTGCTCATCCAGCCGGGCACCAATTCCGTACATCACGGCGGCGATATGCTTGCACATATGCGCCACATCCGGACAACTGCAGGTATACTTGATCTCACCCGGCTTGGGGAACAAACCATGCTCTGGATTGGTCACCGCCCGCATGATCTCGTCGGAAAGCCGCCCCTGCAGCAGCTCGATCAGCGAGCCAATCTTGCCCGTGCAGTGCGATTTCAGCGCAGCCCAGGACGCCGGCTTGAGTTCCTGGATCGACACCTTCACCTTGTAGAGACTCGAACCGGCCACCAGGGCGTCAACCGCCCCGCGCGCAATTCCTAGATGACAAACCGAGCCGTTGCGCACGTAGCTGCGGCCGCGCGGCAGGCGGTTTTCATAATCACCGAAGGATTCGAGATGCGTACACCAGCCCTTGCCCCAGAAGCTGTGGGCAATCGTGCGTCCCTCGATCATGACCGGCTGTATGTCCTGGCCTTTCTTCTTCAGCTTCTCGGCCTCTCGCCCAGCCTTGGCGCGACGCTCCGCCACCGGCACGTATTCCGGCCATTGATTGTACCGGCTTCGACTTCTCCAGCCCATATCTTACCTCGCTTTGCTAAACGCCTGCTTTTTCAATATCGAGGGAAACGAGCTTCAGTAGCTCCTCGTCCCCCATTTCCGTCAATCGGTTCTCAGCACCATCGCCCTTGAGCAAGGCGTCGGCCATATCCTGCTTCTCGCGGATCATATCGTCAATCCGTTCCTCCACCGTGCCGCGCGTGACGAACTTGTGTACCAGCACATTGCGCTTCTGGCCGATGCGGAAGGCGCGGTCGGTGGCCTGGTTTTCCACTGCCGGATTCCACCAGCGGTCGAAATGCACCACATGCGAGGCGGCCGTCAGGTTCAACCCCGTCCCCCCGGCCTTGATCGACATGACCAGGAACGGCGGCCCCTCCTCGCGCTGGAACGCGGCGACCAGCTCGCTGCGCTTCCCGACGGCAGTGCCGCCGTGCAGCACCAGGCCGGCACGCCCGAAGATCGTGGCGAGGAAGTCGGCGATCGGGTCGGTAATCTCGCGAAACTGGCTGAACACGAGCACCTTCTCGCCACGCGAGGCGATCTCGCCGCACAGCTCGCCCAGGCGCTCGAACTTGGCACTGTCCGCCGGTGCATACAACGCGTCGCCGGTAAGCTGGCTGGGGTGATTGCAGATCTGCTTGAACCGCATCAGCGTACTCAGCACCAACCCACGTCGCTTCATCTTGTCCACATCGGTATCCTGTAGTGCATGGGCCAGTGCCGTCACCGTCTGCTGGTAGAGGACCGTCTGTGGCTTGGTCAAGCCGCAGTAGACCTGCATCTCCGTCTTGTCCGGCAGATCCGGGGCGATCCCCGCATCTGTCTTGAGCCGCCTCAGGATATACGGCGAGACCAGGTTGCGCAGGGGGGCATAGTGCATCTGACCGCCACGGTCGAGCGTCTTGACGAACTCCTTGAAGCGGGCGGCACTGCCCAGCAGCCCCGGATTGAGAAAGTCGAAGATCGACCACAAATCCCCCAGCCGGTTCTCGACCGGCGTGCCGGTCAGGGCGACCCGCGCCACCCCCTTGAGATGCTTGACCGCCTTCGTCTGGCGCGTGGACGGGTTCTTGATCGCCTGCGCCTCGTCGAGGATGACCCAGTGCCAATCAATCTCCGTCATCCACTCGAACCGCGTGGCCATACTGTAGGTCGTCACGACCAGGTCCGTCTGTCGTAGGGCGCTGGCCGGATCATCCGCAAGCGCCTTCAGCGCCTCAGGCGGCATTTCGGACGGGTGCGCGAACAGCAGGCTCAGTTCCGGCGCGAAGCGCGTAGCTTCCGCCCGCCAGTTCCCCAGCAGCGAGGCGGGCACCACCAGCAGGGAAGGTGCGCGGCTTTCGGAGGCTGTCTCACAACGGGTACGCAGCAGCGCGGCGAGCACCTGCACGGTCTTGCCGAGGCCCATATCGTCCGCTAGACAGCAGCCCAGTCCCAGGCGTGAGCAGAACCAGAGCCAATTAAGCCCTTCGAGCTGGTAATGCCTTAGTTGCCCCCGGAAGCCATCAGGAACGTTGCCGGCAATCTCCGAAGGCTGCCGCAAGCCAGCCAGGATCCCGCGCAATGCCTCGCCCGGACGGACCAGCGCCCATGACACGTCGTCAGCCTCGGGCCCGGCCTCCTTCAAATCCGCCGAAGCCCCGGCCAGCAGGCGCATCCCCTCGATAAACGAAAGTCCATCGCCGCCCGCCTGCGCCTCGACCTGCCGCCAGTGCTCCAGCGCCTCGCGCAGCCGGTCGCCATCCACCTCGACCCACTCGCCCCGCAACATCACCAGTCCACTGCCGCTGCCTAGGAGCGCCTGCGCCTCGACCTCGGTCAGCGTCTGATCGCCCAGCGCAAGCTGCATGTCGAACGAAAGCAGCGCATCCTTCCCCAGCACCGACTGCTTCCGGCTGTCGAGGGTGACGCTGACCCGTGGGCGGGCGCGTTTACGCCACCAGTTGGGAAGCTGGGCCAGCAGGCCGCATTCCTCGTACAGCGGGATCTCCTTCAGGAAGGCATAGGCCTCGTCTGGCGTCCAGACCAACGGGTGGAAGACATCGCCCGTCTCAACGAGGTCGGTAATCAGCGCACTGCGCGACGCGGCGGCCTGCAAGGGAGAAAGCAGCCGGATCAATTCCGGCTTGCGACCGGCACCAGCATATTCCTTGAGCGCCTGTCCCAGCGGCAGACGCTGGAGCCGTCCCCCGCGCGACAACCCGGCTGCATAGGTCGCCATGAAGGCGAACGGGAACTCGGCGTCGCCCCGGTTTTCCGCCAGGTGCAGGGTTACACGCCCTACCCGCGCCCATTGCGGCGCGGCCACCTGCAGGAAGGTGGGTAGACCGCCTGCCGCCTGGATCTGTCCCTCCGCCCAGTCCAGCATCCGCTGCCACAAAGCCGTCAGCACGGCAGGCGTCAGGTATTCCGCCCCCTGCATCGGCGGCGCATTGAGTGTCCATTGCGCCAGACGCGCTGCATCGGGCAGGGCGACCGCCGCCGCCGAAAACGTGTCCGCCTCCGGGATATGGCACAGCGTACGCAGGAACTCGGCAGCTATATCGCGCCAGAAGAGGGCCGAGGCATGTACGCCCGGCGGCAGCGTTGCCGCCGCCAGCGCCACCAGGCCGGCGGCCTCGTGCTCCGCGAACCGGGCAATCACCCCGCGACAACCGCGATCCGTGGCATCACCCTCAAGCGGAGCCACCAACCCGTGCGGCGTCAGCCGCAACTCAAGTTCTGGAGAATCGGAAACCATGGCGGCAAACAGTGCCGGTTCGCACCGCCAAAATCAAGGAAATTGCGGTAGGGACGGGCTGCCAGACCGTCCGCAGCGTTGTAAGTCCCCAGAATCGTCGGGTTCCACCCCGACCGACTTCCCGCCCGCATCCCCGCCCTCCCGCGACCCCCGCCAACCGCCCACCGCTCACCACCCCGCCAACCGCCTCCATGCTTGCATTGCCCGCCAATTTCTGCAAACCTCCCCGCCATGGCCATTCAACCCCTATTCGACGAGCCCTTTCTGCGTGCCCATTGGGGCAGCGAATTCGAGCACTTCCAGGCCGGCCCCGAGGCTGCCGCCCTGCTCGCTCGCCTCCAGGCCTGGGCCGGCCGCCAGCAGCTCAACGAGCGGTCTTCGGAAACCGCCTTCATCCAGCGTTTCTTCGTGGAAACCTGGGGCTACCGCCTGCAAGGCCATGCCGGGACGGACGACGCCTATACCTGCCGCCCGCAATACGAGGTGGCCTGCGCGGGGCAGTCCGGCGGCACCGGCTTCGCCGATCTCGCCCTCGGCCGCTTCGGCCAGGCCGCCGACGGCATCCCCCAGGTGCTTTGCGAGTTCAAGGACATCCGCTCCGGCCTCGACGCCCGCCAGCTCCGCAAGCAGAACGACCGCTCGCCCGTCGACCAGTGCTTCGACTACCTCCAGTCCGCCTGGCAGGCCCGCGACCGCGACGCCACCGTCGAACCGGCCTTCGCGCTTGTCACGGACATGAACGAGTTCCGCCTCTATATCCGCCGTCTCGGCAAATCCCAGTGCCAGCGCTTCCTGATCAGCGGCGGCGGTGCCGACCCCGGCCTGCTGACCGATCACCCCGCCGCCGCCTTCCGCCGCTTTCTCTTCTGGCGGCTGTTCCAGCCCGATCTGCTGCTGGCCGAACACGGTGCCCCCCGCCTCGACCGCCTCCTGCGCGACCAGGTCACCCGCGAAAAGGCCATAGAGAAGACCTTTTACCGCGAATACCACGATTTTCGCCAGTTCGTCTTCCGGACCCTCGTCGAGGCCAACCCCGGTTTTCCCGGCACCCGTGGCAAGCTCGTCCGCCTCACCCAGCGCTTTCTCGACCGCTGCATCTTCATCCTCTTCTGCGAGGATATGGGCCGCGTCCTGCGCTATCCGCCCGAAATGCTGCGCGACCTGCTGATCGAGGAAAGCCAGAGTCGCTTCTACCACCCCGAGGGCAGCCGCCCCTGGGACGCCATGCGCGACCTGTTCCGTGCCATGCGCGAGGGCGGATCCTTCGGTCCCCACACCATCGACCGCTTCAACGGCGGCCTGTTCGAGACCGACCCCGAACTTGATGCCCTGAAAATCCCCGCCAAGGTCTTCTGCGCCCCCGGCCAGGCCGGCCATATCCTCGAACACCCCCGCACGCTGCTCTACTTCTCCGGGGCCTACAACTTCGGCCTCACCAGCGAATCCGGCGAGCGCGCCATCGGCCTCTACACCCTCGGCCGCATCTTCGAGCAATCCATCACCGAACTCGAGATCATGGAGGCCGAGGCCGATGGACGCCTCTCGCTCAACCGCCTGACCAAGCGCAAATGCGACGGCGTCTACTACACCCCCGAATGGGTCACCCGCTATATCGTCGAAAACACCGTCGGCACCCGGCTCGACGACATCCGCGCCGAACTCGGCTTCGCCCAGCTCGCCCCCGCCGATGAAGCCGCCGTCGCCGAATACCGCGCCTACCAGAACGACCGCCGCCGCACCGCGCCCACCGCGAGCGCCTGGCTCGAATTCCTGCGCAAATACCGTTTCCGTCTCGACCGCCTGCACATCATTGATCCCGCCTGCGGCTCCGGCGCGTTCCTCATCCAGGCGCTTAACCGGCTCGTTGATGAATACCGCTGGGTCGTTGCCGAACAGGCCCGTATCGAGGGACACTCCAGCCTCTTCGACCAAGACGACATCATCCGCTCCATCCTCGCCCACAACATCTACGGCGTCGACATCAACCCCGAATCCGTCGAGATCACCAAGCTCGCGCTCTGGCTGCACACCGCCGCCCCAGGCAAACCGTTATGCTCGCTGGATGCCAACATCTGCTGCGGCAACAGCCTGGTCGGATCCGACTTCGCCGACTTTTACCGCCAGAAACATACAACCCTCTTCGAGCAGGCCGACGAGAACGAGCGCGAGCGCATCAACGCCTTCGACTGGCAGGCCGCGTTCCCCGACGTCTTCAGCCACGGCGGCTTCGACTGCGTCATCGGCAACCCACCCTACATCAAACTCCAGCACTTCCGCCGCACCCAACCCGACATCGCCGACTACCTAGTAGAAGCCAAAACACCACAAGTAAAAGTCTGCGGTCTGCAGTCTGCGGTCTGCAGTCTTCCCCACCCCCTCTACTCTAGCACCCAGAGCGGCAACTTCGACATGTACCTGCCCTTCATCGAAAAGGGCCTCCGCCTGCTGCGGCCAGAAGGCCGCATGGGCTACATCGCCCCCAACGTGTGGATGGTCAACGAGTACGGCAGAGCCCTGCGCCAGCATATACGCCAGAACCGCGCCCTTGACCGCTGGCTCGACTTCAAAAGCTACCAGGTCTTCGACGAAGCCATCACCTACACCGCCCTCCAGTTCTTCCGCGGCAGCCCCTCCAACACCCTCACCTGCGCCTTCGCTCCCGACGGTGCCATCGCCACCGTCGACTGGCAAACCGCCGACCGCATCCCCTACAACCAGCTCCCCGAGGAAGAGGCATGGGTTCTGGCTCCGCAGCAGGAAAAGGAAATGCTTAAAAAGCTGCTTGCCGAAAATCCGCCGTTGTCATCGCTTGCCACCGATGGTGCCGTTGGTTTTCGTGGCATCGAATCAGGTGCCGATGACATCTATTATTTCCCAACACGCATTAGCCAAAACCACTATCGACGGGATAACGGCAGGTTCCCTTTAAATGATGTTGCAATCGAAGATGCTATTATGCGGCCATTTGTTTCCGGCCCCGAAGCAACTCGATATGCTGTTCCGCAAATATCAGGACATGCCATATTCCCGTTCTCCAAAACCGATCCTGACGCACTCCTTTCACGGCAAGAACTTGCAAGCAATTATCCTTCGGCTTGGCGGTATCTGTGTGATCATGAGCAGGCTTTGCGAGGACGCGAAAGTGGCAAGATGGATATTGCAGAAGGATGGTGGGATTATGTTTACCATAAAAATCACCAGAAGCAGGGTTATCCAAAACTTGGCGTTGCACAAACCGTTCAGCATTTACGCGTATTCTTCGATGCTGGCGGTGAGTTCTGCTTCAACAACGTTCGTGTAGGTGGAATTCAAGTTCCAGACGAGGAGGCAGGCTTGTTTCTGCTGGGCGTCTTGAATAGCCCTGTGCCTGATTGGGTATTCCGCCGAATTGCTAGACCGAAAGAAGGCGGCTACTACGAGGCCAACAAGCAATTCATCGCCCCGCTACCCATCCCCGACGCCACGCCCGAACAACGCGCCGACATCGCCAGCCGCGCCCGCACCCTGCAAGACCTCCACACCCAGCGCCGCGACACCATCCAGAAACTCGACCGCCGACTCAACAGCCCGCAGACCGCCGAGATCAATCCCGCACTAACCCCCGACTGGCTCTGGTCCGACATCGGCACCCCCGCGAGCTGGAAAACATCGTCCGACGTTCCCGCCGGACTCACCGGCCGTGCCCTCACCGCCTGGGCCAAACAGCGCCATGCAGAAGCCTTGCAGACCCGTTGCGAACAGCTTGATGCCCTCCTGCAACCCGGCGTCACCCTCGGCATCGAATCCAGCGACGACGAACTCGCCCTGCACATCCAGGGCCGCGAGATCCTGCGCCTCTACGACCGCCCCGACACCCCCTTCATGGCCGCCCAATGGCGCCACGCCCTCCGCGACGCCAACGTCACCGAAGCCTTCGACGCCAAACGCCTCCTCAGGATCCTACTCGACCTCCGCACCACTGAAGACGCCCCCCTCCGCACCCGCATCCTCGCCCTCGACCAGGAAATCACCACCCTCGACGCCACCATCGCCACCCGCGAAAGCGCCCTGAACACCCAGATCTACCGCCTCTACCGCCTAACGCCGGAGGAGATTACAACGGTGGAGGCGGGGTGATGGGGTGGGCTTTGCCAAGCGACTCGACAACAGTTCCCTTATTGGGAACTATTGTATTGACTTCTATAACGGGAACCGGTTAATCTATGCATGTCATCTCAAGAAAGATGCTGACGTTATTTTGGGAGAAGCACCCGGATGCGGCGGAGGCACTTAAGGCATGGTTTCATGAGGCTGAGGCCGCTTCATGGAAAAGCAGCGCGGAATTGAAGGGAAAGTACGGGTCAGCCAGCATTATCAATGCGGAGCGCGTCGTGTTCAACATTTGCGGGAATAAGTACCGTTTGGTTGTCAGGATCAATTATGCCAGCGGTGCGGTATTCATCCGTTTCATCGGGACGCATCGCGAGTACGACAAGATCAACGTGGAGACCATTTGATGAAAGCCAAACTAATAAAGAATGATGCCGAACAGGCGGCGGCCCTTGCACGCATTGAGGATATCTTCGATGCGAAGCCGGGCACACCGGAAGGTGATGAATGCGAGCTTCTGGTGCATCTGGTTGAAGAGTACGAGGCACAGCATCATGCAATTGATTTGCCCGACCCCATTGAAGCAATCAAATTCCGCATGGAGCAGCAGGGACTACAGCAAACTGATCTGATCCCCTTCATCGGTAGCAAAAGCAAGGTCTCCGAGGTTCTAAGCCGTAAACGGCCCCTTAGCCTGGCGATGATTCGCGGGCTGCAAAAGGGGCTGGGTATCCCGGCTGCCGTTCTGCTTCAAGAGCCAGGGAAAATTAAACATCATGGAGGATCCGACTGCATCGAATGTGCGGGCGCTCGCGGTTCGGACAAACGTCTCCCCCGCAATTGTCGCGGGACGAGTCCGGTATAAGAAAGAAAACTACACGATGCTAAGCTCTCTCCTGGGCAACCGCATGCTACGCAAACAGTTTCCAGCCTTCATGGCAGGAGAGGCCGCATGAATCGTGTTTATAATACCTGAATTTTGCACCACCGGTTGATTTATCGTATTGATCGTCGTTGATT
>CAZSRU010000042.1:0-24400 GCA_964609395.1 uncultured Victivallales bacterium | reverse complement strand
GTCATACATGAACAGGAAAAACGGGAAGCCATCCACAGATTCTGCGGAAGACCCTTCTGAACTAAACCGTTGCGAAAACGAAAGATTATTGTAATGATGGGGTCTTTGAAAACGGTATGTAAGTGAGGACTTTTTTTATGGCAGCAACGATTATTGATGGCAAGCAGGTCGCCGCGCAGATGCGCGAGGAGTTGAAACAGGAAGTCGCCGCCTTGCGCACGAAGGGCATCGTCCCGGGCCTCGGGGTGATCCTCGTCGGGCAGGATCCGGCCTCGTCCTCCTACGTCTCGGCCAAGGAACAGGCCTGCGAGGAAGCGGGTATCTATTCCGACGACAACCGCCTGCCCGCCGCGACCTCGCAGGCGGAGCTGGTCGCGCTGGTCGAGCGCATGAACAACGATCCGCGCATCCACGGCATCCTGGTGCAGCTTCCGCTGCCGAAGCATATCGACGAGGATGCCGTGATCGGCACGATCCGCCCGGAGAAGGATGTGGACGGCTTCACCGCGGCCAATGTCGGACGCCTCGTGATCGGCCAGGAATGCTTCATGCCCTGCACGCCGCACGGCGTCGTGCAACTGCTGGCCCGCAGCGGCGTCAAGATCAGCGGTGCGCATGTCGTCGTGGTCGGCCGCAGCAACATCGTCGGCAAGCCCGTGGCCAACATGCTGCTGCAGAAACGGGAGCACGCCAACGCCACAGTCACCATCTGCCACACGGGCACGCGCGACATGGCCAGCTTCACCCGCCAGGCCGATATCCTGATCGTGGCCGCCGGACGCCCGAACACCGTCACCGCCGACATGGTCAAGGAGGGGGCGGCGGTGATCGACGTGGGCGTGAACCGCGTCGAGGACGCCTCGAAAAAGAGCGGCTTCCGTCTGGTCGGCGATGTCGATTTCGAGGGCGTCAAGGCGAAGGCCTCGCTGATCACCCCCGTCCCCGGCGGTGTCGGTCCGATGACGATCACGATGCTCATGGTCAATACCGTCGAGTCCGCCAAGCGCCACGCGGCGGCGGCCGGGTAAAGTCGAAAATCGAAAGTCGAAATAGATTCAACACCCAACAACCAACATCCACAATAAAGGTTACCGCCGCTGTGTCCAGGGGGGCAGGGTCTCGCTCCAGCCGAAGATCCGCGTGGTGTAGCGGCCGGGGGCGTGCAGGATGCTCCAGCGGCTTTCGCCGGGCTCGTACACGGCCAGGTCGTCGATCCCGTCACCATCGAAATCGCCCGGCACCGGCAGGCAGCGGAACCAGCCGAAGCGCTGCTCCCGCAACTTGCTATCGGAGGACTGCCTGATGTACCAGGTGCCCTTCTCCGGCGAATAGACCGCGATATCGGCCAGACCGTCACCGTCGTAGTCCGCCGGCACGGGCAGTGCCCTGGACCAGCCCCAGTCGTGCTGCTCGTACTGCCCATCACTGCTGCGCAGGATGTGCCAGCGGCCCTTTGACGGCCAATAGACAGCAATATCGGTGATCCCGTCGCCGTCGTAGTCCGCCGGCACCGGCACTGTCTCGTGCCACCCGAATTTGACCTCGCGGTAGCCGCTCCAGTCGTGGCGGCTGATGTGCCACATGCCCGTGCGCCGACGGAAGACCGCTAGGTCGGCAAGGCCGTCGCCATCGTAGTCGCCGGGCACCGGTTCGGTCTCGCCCCAGCCGAACTGGCGCTGGAGCTTCTTGCCGTCGCTGCTTTTTCGGATGTACCAGTTGCCTGTCGCCGGGTGATAGACGGCATGATCGACCACCCCGTCGCCATCGTAGTCCGCCGGCACCGGCGCGACCGCCGCCCAGCCCCAGTCGTGATCGACAACCGTATCGGTGGCGCTGAGCCAATTGAACCAGGTGCCTCCCTCGGGCCAGTACACCGTCAGGTCGCTGCGCCCGTCGCCATCGAAGTCGGCATACGGCACCCGGTCCGGGCGTACACGGAAGGTGATCTGCACCGCCGCAGCCGCCTGCCAGTTGTCGTCTCCCGCCTGGGTGGCCCGTAGCGTCACCAGGCCGGGATCGGCATAGGTCAGACTTGTCGGACTTGTCGGACTCGCCAGACTTGCCGCCCCCGACACTACCGCGACACTCACCGCCAGACCGCTCGAGGCCGTCGCCGCGATCGGCGTTTCGTTGGTGACAACCTGCAGCCCCGGGTTCGGGAAGGTGATCGCCTGCGTGGCACGTCCAACCGTGAGCACGGCAAGGTAGACCTGCGGCGAGTTGGTGGCATCAAGGGCGGCTATCGTGACCGTTGCCGTGTGTGTGCCGACGGCGATGCCGCTGATGTCCACACTGTTGGTCAGCGAGGTCTCGCTGGCGAGCGACACGGTACCCGCATCGGGAACCACGCTCAGCCAGTTGCTGGCTCCAGTACTGTAGGCAATGGTGTTGGTCCAGGTGAAGCCACTGCCCCCCACATTGGTCATCACAAGGCTCTGTGACGCCGGATTCGTGCCCGCGTAGCTGGCCGCAAAAGCCAGCGCATTGGTTTCCAGCGCGATCCCGCCACCCAGCCCCACGCCCGCCACGTTGACCGTGTAAGGCGAGTTGGTGCCATCGAAGCTGAACACGAAACTGGCGGTGTTGCTTCCGCCATCCTGCGGATCGAAGACCACCGAGAACACCGCCGAGGTGCCGGCGGGCACTGTGGCGGGCACATCCAGCAGGCGGAAGCTGCTCCCATGCGTCCCATTCGTCTCATACGTCACCATCGTCAACAGCGCGTTGCCCGCGTTGGTCAGGGTGAACACGTTGGTCACGGTCTCAAGCCCGATTATGGCTGCGCCGAAGTGCGTGCCGGTCACAGGCGAGACGCCTGTGCTACTTTCGATGACGGCACCGTTGGTGCCGAGGACCGCAAGCTGCGGGCCAACCACACTGAAGGTGTTGGTCACGGTGGCGGCGGCCTGCCAGTCGGCATCGCCCGCCTGGCTGGCCGCGATGCGCACTTCGCCGTAGCCGTCGAATGTCAGACTGGTCGGACTTGTCGGACCTGTCAGACTTGCCGGCCCCGAGACCACCGCGAACTGCACGTCGAGCCCGCTACCGGCCGTGGCCGCGATGGCGGCGGTGTTCGTCCAGAACTGCGTGCCCGGGTTCGTGAAGTCAATCGCCTGTGCGGCACGCGCCACCGTCACGGTGGCGGAGGCTGACTGCGCGGCATACATCGCGTCCGCCGCCTTGGTGGCCTCCACCACGATTTCGCCAGTGCCCGACGTGGCCACCAGGTTCGTTGCCCCGGTGATCGCACCCGGCCCCGAGAGCACGGCGTAGGACACCGTGCCGGTGCCGGAGCCACCGCTGGTGGCAAGCGCATTGGTCGTATTGTAGGTCTGCGGCGAAGCGGGCGCAAAGCCCAGCGCCGCCTGCGCCGTGAGCGACACCGTGAAGGTGTTGGTCACCGCCGGGGCGGCAAGCCAGTCATCGTCGCCCCCCTGCGTGGCCGCGATGCTCACATCCCCAGCCCCCCCATACGTCGCATAAGTCCCATTTGTCCCATTTTCCAGAACCGCCGCCCCAGACACCACCGCAAAACTCACCGGCAGACCGCTGGCGGCGGTCGCCGTCAGCGCCGTCGCGTTGGTGGTCACCTGCCCGCCGGGGTTCGGGAAGACGATCGCCTGCTCGGCCTTGGCTGCCGCGACCGTGCCGGTCGCCGAGGTGGCGAAGTAGCGGGCATCCTGCGCCTTGGTCACCACGACGGTCACCGTGCCAGTGCCCGAACTCACTACTAGGTTCGTTCCGTCCACAATCGCACCGGGGCCGCTGCTGACCGCGTAGCTGACCGTGCCGGTACCCGAACCGCCGCTGGTCGAGAGCGTATTGGTCGTGTTGTAGGTCTGCGGGCTGGTGGGCTCGAACGTGAGCGCCACCTGCACCTCCTTGAGGTATTCGAAGGCGTTGGATTTTACCGTCTCGCCGAAGCTGGTGGAGGAAACCCTCACATCGCCTGCCACGGCACCAGAGCTTGAAGCTCCGGCCACCACCACGACCTGCGTACTACCGGATACCGACTGCACCTCCGCAGTCACACCAGCCAGTGTCACCCACTCGATGTCACTACCCACACCGGAACTCAGGTTTGTCCCTACGATGACGACCTGGTAGCCGCCCGTCCAGGAACCGATGGAGGGCACGATACCACTGGTTTCGACAATGGATGGACCCCACTTCGCCACATAGCTAGCCGACACGCCGCCAGCCGCCGAGAAAATGCCGCCTGCATACAGACTCGTCCCGTCATGCGCCAAGGCATCTACGGTATTGTTCATGCCGCTGGTCAGATTCGTCCACGCGCCCAATGCCGAATCCCACTTCGCCACCCGGTTGGCCGCGATGCCGCCAGCGGTCGTGAACGCACCCCCTGCGTAAAGGTTCACACCGTCACGCGCCAGGGCATTTACGCTGCTGTTCATGCCGCCACCCAGATTCGTCCAAGCGCCCGCCGTTGTATTCCACTTCACAACGTAGTTGAAATCTAAGCCGCCAGCCTTCGTGAAATCGCCGCCCACATAAAGATTCGTACCGTCAACGTTGAAGGCAAGTACGGTGTTGTTCATACCGCCACCGATACCCACCCATGGGCCGCCATCACCGCTCCATTGAAACACATAGCGCGCAGAAACATAGTTTGGGTGCTCAAATGGGTGTGTTAAATAGCCGCCCGCAAAAAGCCTTGCTCCGTCATGCGCCAAGGCATACGCGGTCGTACCGCTGTCCCAACTACTAGCCAAATTCGTCCACGTGCCAGATACCGCATCCCATTTCCCCACCTTGGCCTCTACTCCACTAATCGGCAAGAACGCTCCGCCCGCGTACAGATTCGTCCCGTCATGTGCCAATGCGTACACACTGCCGTTCATGCCGCCGCCCATATTCGTCCAGGTGCCAGATGCCGCATTCCACTTTGCCACACGGTTGGCCGTCACACCGCCAGCCGTCGTGAAAGTGCCACCCGCGTAGAGATTCGTGCCGTCATGCAACAAGGCGCGCACGCTGCCGTTCATGCCGCTGCCCAGATTCGTCCACGAGCCAGAAGCCGCATTCCATTTCGCCACCCGGTTGACCGTCAAGCCGCCAGCCGTCGTGAAATCGCCGCCCGCGTATAGATTGGCCCCGTCATGCACCAAGGCACGCACGTTGTTGTTCATGCCACTGCCTAGATTCGTCCAAGCGACGGGGCCGTACACCGTGACGCCGATGGAACCCGCCTGGTTGTAGGTGTAGGCGTTGGCCAGTGTCGTGCCCCCTAGACTGGCGGACTGGATCACAAGATCCTTTACCCCTGCGCTGCCCGTGGCTGGAGCGATGAAGCTTACCCAATTCGTGCCCTGCCCCGTAATGTTGGTTGTGCCCACGGCACCCAGCACGATGTTGGTGATGTCCGCGCCGTTGCCGATCGCCGCCGAGGCATTCGTCACCACCACGCTGTTCCCGCCCGAGTACGGACCATTCGTGGGTGACACCGTCGCCGAGAATACAGCCCCGCCACTCACCGTGTAGGCATTCAGTCCGACACCGCCGGTTCCCGTCGTTTTCGAGGTGTACGTCTGACTCCACGACGTGATGCTGACATTCGGATTAGCCAGAGCATCCACCGCCGAGTCAGTGCCACCGCCACCGGACGCATAGGCATCGAAATAGAAGGTGTCGCCAGCGGCGAGCCCCAGCGTGGCCAGCGGCACGGTATAGGACAGGGTGCTTTGGGCACCCGCCATAAAACTGAAAGTGCAGGCCAACGGACCGCTCCACGCCGCATTCGTATAATGCCACAAATGCGAACCACCCCCTGCATTCACCCAGGATCCGATCCAGAAGTCCAGATCGCCGGAAGGTCCATCCAAGTTGATCGGACGCGCCCAACCGTTTTCGGTAGCCGTTCCTGCAGATTTACCGGACGCGATACCGATCATAAAATTACCCCAATCGTTGGGATTAGATACATTGCCATTGACCGTGAGGGTCATGTAAACATCCGAGACCGTATTGGACACCTCCATGCCGAGGATGTCCAGCGTGCCTCCAGCGTTAGCGATCCCCGGATCAATCTCGCCAGCCGCATCCGCATAGGGCGAGCTGGTGCCTTCGGCGGCCCGCGCCGAGGGCAGGAAACTCACCAGACTCATCATCGAAAACACGCACGCAAACAGCAACCGATTCATGAAAAGCCTCCCCGCTCACACATGGAAATCACCCGGAAAAATGAAAACGATACATATACGCACAGGTCTGTATACAATTATCAGCCCTGCCAATCAACCCAAAATGCGGGATCAAGGAGCAGTATCAATTTTAAGCCGTAGCTGGCGATAAAGCGGCGCAAAACGCCCCGCGTTCCGGGTCCCGTCATCAGCAATCTCCATGGCTTTTCCGGGCTGTCCTGTCTGCATGTAGGACGTCATCAGGGCCTGATCGCATGCCACCCGATCTTCCGCCAGCATACGCGGGCGGGCAGCCAGCAGATACGGGATGGCCTCGGCCCATTCCCCGCGCAACTGGTACAGACGCCCGATGTAGCGCTCGGCAAAGCCGGACGTGGCCACACCATGCTGAACCAGGAAAATCCCCTGCCGGATGGCGGTGGCCGCTAACTCGCGGTCGGCTTCCGTCAAGCCGGACAGCCGCTCGCGGCAGGCCAGCATGAAATAGATATACTCCAGATGCCAGGAGGTGTATTCCGGAACCTGCCGGGCTGCGATCGCATAGAGCTGCGAGGCCTCCTCAATGCGGTTCTCGCGCAATAGAACGCGGGCCACCATACCGGCAATCGGACGCAAGGCGCCCGCATGCGGGGTCTCCGTCTGCCACTGGCGCACCGCCTCGAGAACACCGGGCGACATCTGAGTCTCCGCCCGTTGGCAGGCGCGTTCATATCGATCAAGGATGGATGGATTGGAACGGCGCATGAACGGGATCCCGAACAGGACCCGCAGGGTGTGGTTGACCCGGTAATCATCATACGCATTCGCACCCAGCCTGCGCATCAGGACCGAATCCTCCGGAATGCGGGCAAGCACCTCGCCGGAAACCCGCAACCGCCCCGGCAGCCGTTCCATTGCCCCCACCAGCAGACGGGCCGCCCTGACCTGGCCAATCAAGGACAAATGCACATGGTCATCCATCAGCGCCCAGCCTGTAGCCCCCTCGCTGCTTTCTTGCCGTAAAAGCTCGGCAATATCACATAACACGGCATTTCGTTGCCGCGCCGCGAGGCGAATCGCCGACTCCGTCCCGGAGACCGGGCGCCACGGCATCGTGTCGAGATCACGCGCCGCCAGAAAGGACTCGCGCGCGCCTTGGCGATCCCCTAGAACGACACAGGCTCGCCCTACCAGGAAATGCGCGGTTGCATGGCGTTGAGCCAGTTCAACCGCCCGCTTGAACAGCGCCAGCGCCTCGGACGGGTGTTCCGCCAGTTGCGCGATGCCGTCCCGCAAACAGGACTGGAGCTCGCCGAGCTGACCTTGAGCGAGCCCCGTTACATCATCTTCCCCCAAGGGGGCCAGCCCCGACTCGTTGCTTGCCGTGGTGCAGACGATAGACGGAACACCCGCTGCGCTGACCTGATCCAGCATCTCGCCCAGGAAAACGGACAAATTACGCCCGGCCGCCTCGCGCAAACGGGATGCCTTTGGAATAACGACCTGCCCGATCATTTCCTCCATGAGCGTCTGATCGCTCTTCTTCCCCTCATGAATCCAGTCGTTTACCCACTGGACCAGTGCAAGCCCCCTGAGCGTACGCAGGGTACGCAGCGACCAGGGCGGCAACGTACCGGCGGCATTGATCGAGCCGGTTCCATAAGCGCCGAAAAACTCATTGTTGCCGACATAGAACACAACCAGGTCCGGATCGAATCTCAGGGCATCCCGCACCTGGTAAACCAGGGGGAAGCTGGCGACCGCCGTGGTTCCCAGGTTAATCACCTCGATCCTCCGGTCAGGCCAGACGGCTTGCAACATCTCCTGCATAAAGGCCGACAAGGAAAGGTTGCGAGGCTGGGGATAGCCCTTGGCCGCCGATTCCCCCACCACGAAAATCCGGACAACCTGATCGGGCTTGGGCATCACCAGATTCGACTGCTCGGCATACCCCGGACGGTCTGGATTGGCAAAGAAATAGGGTTTGAAGGCCGCTGGCTCCACGATATGCAGCGCCTCGCCAGACGCCAGACGCCCAGCCTCCCGGATAAACTGCGGATAGCCACCCATCCCCCGCAAGCGAAGCAAGCATTCGCTGCTCAACACGACCAAGAACGGCAGACTGGCGGCAAACGCCTTGAACAGGCGCACCTTCCTTCGCGACAGGGAATCCTCCCGTGATTTTCCAGACCGTCCCCGCATACGTTCCTCCCCATCCATATCGACGGGACAATACCGATTCAACAACACAGCGTCAACCGCCTTTGGATTTTGACATTCTGAATAGAACGCCTAGAATTGGAACCGCGTTGCAACCGAAGATTATATCTACATCATGCCAAAACAAGCCGCTGACGTCGCCTGGAACTGGAAAACCTCGCGCCATACATCCGAGCAGGGCACATCCCCTCGCCAAAAACGATACTGGCTGCAAACAGCGGGGATGATGGTGACAGGCATCCTGCTCTTTCGGTTTGGCGACCACCGCGTGATCCCCCTTTTCCTGTGGTCATCAGCCACACTGACCCTAGCCGGTCTTTGCTTCTGTGACCGGATGCTCCAAGGCATCGACAGAACCGGACGCGTGCTTGCCCGGTGGGTTGGCGACGGACTGACCTGGCTGCTGCTTTCCCCTTGCTTCTATATCGTCTTCGGTATCGGACGGCTTTGCCTGATTCTCGCCCGCGAGGATCCATTGAACCGCAAATGGAACCCGCAGGCGTCGACCTACTGGAGTGACCATGGCAACACGAAAACCCGCCCCCGCTACCAGGAACAGTCCTGATGAATATTGTCGGAATCAGCGCCTACTATCACGATGCCGCCGCCTGCCTGGTGCAGGACGGACGGATTGTGGCCGCCGCGCAGGAGGAGCGTTTCACACGCAACAAGCACGACGCCAGCTTTCCCATCAACGCCATCCGGTATTGCCTAGCCGAGGCCGGGTTGACGTCGGGGGACATGCTGGATGCGGTCGCGTTTTATGAAAAGCCCGTGCTTAAATTCAGTCGTATCCTTGAAACATACCTCAGTACGGCACCCAGGGGACTGGCATCCTTTGTCATGGCCATCCCGCTCTGGATGCGGAAAAAACTCTGGATTCCGCTGGAGATCGAAAAGCAGTTCGATCAACTGGGGATACGAATCAGGGACGATGTCTATTTCCCGGAGCACCATGAGTCGCATGCCGCCAGCGCGTTTTTCCCGTCGCCGTTCCAGGAAGCCGCCATCCTGACGCTCGACGGGGCTGGCGAATGGGCAACCAGCACCATTGGCGTCGGCAAGGGAAACCAGATCCAGATCCTGAAGGAAATGCGGTTCCCGCATTCGCTTGGACTGCTGTACTCCGCCTTCACCTATTTCACCGGTTTCCGTGTCAATTCGGGCGAGTATAAGCTCATGGGGCTGGCACCCTTCGGCAAGCCCATATATAAGCAACGCATCCTGGATCATCTGCTTGATCTCAAGGAGGACGGATCCTTCCGGCTCAACATGGATTATTTTGGTTATCTCGACGGACTGAGGATGACCAGTAAACATTTCGAGGATCTCTTCGACGGACCACCACGCCAACCGGAATCGGCGATTTCAGAAAGGGAAATGAACCTGGCACGCTCCATCCAGGAGGTCACGGAGGAGATCGTTCTCAAGATCGCCATATACGCACGGAACATCACGGGGTGCGAGGCTGCCTGCATGGCGGGAGGTGTCGCGCTCAATTGCGTGGCGAACGGGCGGCTACTGCGCCAGGGGCCGTTCAAGGACATCTGGATACAACCTGCTGCGGGAGATGCGGGCGGCGCACTCGGGGCGGCGCTCTCGGTCTGGTACACCTGCAAGAATCAACCACGCACCGCCGATGGCCAACATGACCAGATGCAGGGGGCTTGCCTCGGTCCGCAGTTTGACGACGATCAGATCGGTGAATTCCTGACCCATCATGGCTATCCGTCGCACATCCTGCCGGGGGATGCCGAGCGCGCCCGGCGGATTGCGGAACGTATTGCGGCAGGAGCGGTCATCGGATGCGTTCAGGGGCGAATGGAATTCGGACCTCGGGCACTCGGCAACCGCTCCATTCTCGGCGATGCACGCTCCCCGACGATGCAGTCAATCATGAACCAGAAGATCAAGCATCGCGAATCCTTCCGGCCCTTTGCTCCAGCCTGCCTCGAAGAGCGTGCCGCTGCATTCTTCGAACTCGACCGGCCATCCCCCTACATGCAATATGTTGCCATGGTCCGGGCGGAGCACCGTCATCCAGAGATCGCACCGACCGGATATGACCTGGGCGAACGCATCCGCCAGGTTCGCTCCGACATCCCGGCCGTCACCCATGTAGATGGATCGGCGCGCGTACAAACCGTGAGCACCGAGTCCAATCCCCTCTTTTACAGCATCATCAAGGCATTCGAGGAACTAACCGGTGTTGGCCTCTTGATCAACACATCCTTCAATGTGCGCGGAGAACCAATCGTCTGCACCCCTGAAGATGCCTACCGCTGTTTCATGCGAACGGATATGGACTGCCTTGTCCTTGGCTCCCGCATCCTGTATAAAGCTGAACAACCTGCATAGCAGGAACCGATGAAGGGATCGAACTAATGCGCTTTCTAAAACACCTTGCAAGACTCATTCGTGAGTTTCTCAGCTTCGCCATCCATCATAAAGCCTGGTGGATCATCCCAATCGCCATCATCTTACTGCTTATGGCCCTTGTCATCGTTATTGGGCAAAGCACGGCACCATTCCTCTATCCCCTGTTCTGAACGCTACCCACATCGTCCCATAAGGCCAAGATGCTGCATGGTACAATGTTCAAATGGAGGGCGAGCGTCTCCGCGAGCCGGGGCCGTGGGTGGTGCATGTGTTGCCGATGGCGTGGCCGATGGACTCCCTATGGCCTCTCCATGCGCAATCCACGGGCGCGGCTCGCGAGGACGCTCGCCCTCCCAAAATGGTGTCCCTTTAACTTCTTGGAGGTAAGGAGTTCTGACCGTAATATTACGAATATTACGGGGCTGTCCCTATTCTCCGGGATATCGATCAGCTCCGCGACGACATCCTGCTGGCCAAGCTCTGCCACATGAATTTCCTGCGCCTGACCCAGCGCCCGGTGCAACCGGAAATCTACGAGATGTGCGACCGGCTTGGCCTGATGACCCAGACCGATCTGCCGCTGTTCGGGGTTCTCCCCCGTGCCCAGTTCTGCGAAGCGGTGCGCCAGGCCGGGGAGATGGAGCGGCTGGTGCGCTGCCACCCGTGCAATGTCGTCGCCAGCTACATCAACGAACCTTTTTCGGTGGGGTGGGGCGACAAGACCCACCGCCAGTGCAACCGCGCAGAGCTGGAACGGTTCTTCGAGGCCGCCAATCAAGCCGTGTTGCTTGCGAACCCCGATCGGGTGATCAAGCCGGTGGTGAAGTCACGATCGAGGCCGCCGTGCTGCGGCTGGCATTGGCCGATCGCGGGGGCAAGGTGCTGCACGATAAATCCGTCGACCTCACGATCTTTCCGGCCCCTTCGGTCGACGCCAGGGAAGAGCGCGTGACCGTGCTCGGCGCCCGCAACGGCAAAGCGGTGCGCCTGGCACGGGAACTGGGCTGCAAGCCGCAAGTGAACCCCGCGAAACTGGATCTTCCTGGAACTGCCTACCGGAGAGCACGTCATTGGCGGGGACACCATCAAGGTGGAGTCCTGCGGCATGGGGGCGCGGCACTTTGTTTCGCGGGACACGGGCCACCCGCTGGTCGCAGGGTTTGAGCCGGACGACTTTAGGCACTGGTACGATCCCGCCGTGGACCGCATCAGTCCCTTGCTGGAGACCTGCTTCCGGGCCGAAGGCTGGACGCCGATCCTGTGTACCGGCAGTGGCGGCGGGACCCTGCCGTCCCCGACCGCCTGGTCACCGGCGCTGGCCGTCGCCGAAAAGCGCGTTGGAGTAGGTCTGTGGCGCATCTGTCAGGCCGCGCTGGCCGGCCGCGTCGCCACCAATCCTGTCGCCAACCTGTTCGCGCGCCGATTTCTGCACCCTTAACCCTTCCTGGAGACAGCCCCATGACCAGTCGCGAACGCGTTAAACGAGCCATTCATTTTATGGAATCTGCCCATCCGCGACATCACCCGGCAGGCCGACTATATCCTGCCGGGCCAGAACAATCCGGCCTTCGTCGAGGGGGCCCGTCAGGGCATCCTTGCCAACAACGCCGCCGTCGGCGGCAAACTGGCCTTCTGGTGTCCGGTGGACGTGCAGAAGACGATGGTGGACGGCACGGTGGACGATATCCGCGCCTACGTGAAGCGCATGGTTGCCACCCTCGGCAGCCACAACGGCGGCCTGTGCAGCATGGCCTATTCGCAGCCGGAAGCCGTCGGCCACGCCCCAGAGAAGACCGCCGCCATGTGTGCCGCGTTCCGGGAACTGGGCGTGTGTTTTCTTAATGCGTGAACGGCTTGCCTCTTACGATTGAGATTCCTGAAGGATGCTATGGATCCTGCAGTTCTGGCGAAGGGTGTTTGTGCGGAAGGCGGCGGGGCTTTGGCCGGTGTGGCGTTTGAAAACCCGGCTGAAATAGAACGGGGCTGGATAGCCGCAGTCGACCGCCACCTCGGCGATAGTGGCGCTGGTCATGCGGAGGGCCCGCGCCGCCCGTTCAATGCGGAAATTATAGGGGTTTTTCTCATGCGGGTAATACTCGCACAAAAAGACGGCACCCCGCCGGGGCGACCCTGCGCGCGCTGCCGTCGGCGGCACAAAGGTCTCAGATGAAGCAACTTCCACACCGTTCGTTCCTGTCCCTATATTTCCCTTAAATTTCGACTTTTCCCATTTCGACTTTACCTAATGCCCGTTGGCCAGCTTGCTCGGGTCCTCGATGCGGGCGATCAGCGAGCGGATCACCCCCTGGTACAGCCCGTCCTTAAGCACGATATCCTCGACGCCGGAATCGATGCTCGGGTTGTCGTTGACCTCGATGACCACCACCTGGCCATCGATCTCCTTCAGGTCCACACCGTAGAACCCGTTGCCCATCAGGTTGGCGGCCTTGAGCGCGGCCTGCACCACGGCGGGCGGCGCATCTTCCACATGCAGGGTATCGGAACGGCCATAGAGCTGGCTGGCCTTCGACGTCCAGTTGCAGATCTGCCAGTGGCCGCGCGCCATGTAGTAGCGGCAGGCGTAGAACGGCTTGCGGTCCAGGATGCCGATGCGCCAGTCAAAGTCCGACGCCATGAAACGCTGGGCGATCACCAGGTCCGACTTCTCGAACAGGCCATCGAGTTTCGTGCGGAAATCGGCTTCATCCATCGCCTTCACCACGCCCAGCGAGAAGGCGCTGTCGGGCTGCTTGAGCACGCAGGGGAACTCGATCCCGAGACTGGCCGGCGAAAGGCGCAGGGAATCCTTCTGCAGGATCACCGTGCGCGGGGCTGGCAGTTTCGCCTGCGCCAGCCGCTCGGCCAGGTAGACCTTGTTCGCGCAGCGCAGGATCGACCAGGGATCGTCGAGCACGGCCAGCCCCTCGGCATAGGCCTTGCGCGCGAACCGGTAGGAATAGTGGTTGACGGCGGTCGTCACGCGGATGAACAACGCATCGAACTCCGAAAGCCGGCTGTAGTCATCCTTGGTGATGAACTCGCAATAGACGTTCAGCTTGTCAGCCGCGTCGGCGAACTTCTTGAGCGCCCGCTTGCAGGACGGCGGATGCTCCTCCTCGGGATCGACCAGGATCGCCAGATCATAGGCGTACTGCTGGATCCGCGTATGGTGGAAGCGCTTGCGCGAGAAGTAATTCCGCGCGAAATCCGCCAAGTGCTCCTGGTCGGAGTCCTGGACCAGGCCCAGCGAGAGCGGCTGGATCTGCTGCACCAGCCATTTCTTCGTGCGCATGAAAACAACTTTCAGCAACGGGGCCTGGAAGAGATTGTAGAGCTGACGGCCGATATACCGGTATTCGGGGCGCACCGTCTGCCCGAAGTAGATATAGAGCGTGAATTCCTTCTCCGCCAGCAAGGCAAACGCCTTCTGGATCTGATCGTCGATATCCTCGGCAATCGTGCGGATAATCGTCTGTGAGCGGAAATCCTGCATGGTGGTCACCGACGGGATCGCCCGGTGGTCGCGCGCCGCCGCCAGCAGCGAGACATAGTAGCCGACCGACTGGTAGCGATATGACCGGCAGAGGTTGAAAACCCGCGCATTCTTGAGCTCCGCATAGCGGCTCTGCGTGAGGTAATCGCGCGCCGCCACGACCTCGACCTCGTCGATGTCGAAGACCCAATGGGCCGGATTGTTCAGGATGATCAGATTACGAACACTCATGACACCTCTTATAACAGATAACACATCCGTACGCCATCCTGTCCTGGCGCGTAATAGTCAGGCAATCGCCACTCCGCCACGAACCCCATGCCCTCGTACCAGCGGACCAGTCGGCGATCACTCCGGGTGGCCTCCAGCGAGACATAGCGCACATGCGGCAGCCGCCGGGCCTCCGCCAGCACCTTGCCGACCAGCCGCCGCCCCACCCCGAAGCCGCGCCAGGCTGGCAGAACCGCCAGCGAATAGATGCGCAGCGAGCAGGAACGCCGGTGCATGATCAGCACGCCCGCCGCGACAGGGGGCTGTCCGGGTTCGCGCACCCAGGCGATCCAGACCCGCTGCGTCGGCCGTTTCAAGCTCGTCAGCAAGGCACGACGGGAGCTGCGGCGATATGCTGCAAAGCAGCGATTCTCAACCGCGGCCACCGAATCCAGATCGGCCGGTACCCCCGCCTTTATCGTGATTGTGCTCATTCGTTTATGATTAGCAAAGCGGGCTTATAGCACACCGGCATTTTGATTGCTACAGGAAATGCATGAAATTCACGGTTCCGGGGGAATTGGGTGATGAAGATCGGCGACAGGGGCGTAAATGCATCTTGCGGATGGTGCGGGATTGGATAGAATAGCGGCCATGCAGTCAATCAACAAACGCGTCCTCAAAACAGTGACCGGCTTGCACCTCGCGGTGCTGCTGGTGCTGTTGTCGTGGGGCTGCGTGGATCGCTGGCTGACCCCGAAACCGGTGCTCGCGATACCGGTGGAGTTCATTGTCGATGTCACGCCGATGCTGGAAGACAGCACAACCGACGCCCTGCCGGAGCCCGAGCCGGAGCCGGAACCCGAGCCGGAGGCGATACCGGACCTTGTTCCCGTACCGCCCAAGCCAGATCCACCCAAGCCGCCCAAGCCACCCGAACCGCCCAAACCGCCCAAACCGGAATTCGAGCGGGGTAAGCGAATCGTGCGCGAAACCGGCAAGCCCACACCCACGAAGAATCAGCTCACGCGCGAGGAGATCCAACGATTGTTGGATATGGGGGCTACAGCCGGCAACCGCACATCCATCCCGGACGAGGATACACAGGCTCTGGCCCTGATCAAGAAGACGCTGGACACGTTGTGGCAGAAACCCTCCAAGGCGGCGGCGGGCAATGCCGAGGCGGTCCTGCGTGTTTGGATCGCGCCAGACGGGCAAGTCACAAGGGCGGAACTCTCACGCCGCTCGGGCAACGCCGCCCTTGACGAATCGGTAGAGGCAGTCGGACGGCAGGTGCAGCGCTTCCACGGGCTGCCGGCCGACTTCATCCGTCGCCGTTCCTCAGTAACGGTCGCCTTCACGGTGCAGTGACCGGTTCGGATCAGACTGAAGACCTTAAACGCGTTTATTCAAGCACGGTAGGGCGGGGCTGCCAGCCCCGCCGGAGTCGTTCTCGTGCACCGACTCTCCCCGGAGTGCGTCAATCTCTGTAGCCCGCTCGCGCCGCGAGCGCGGCTTCTGCGTTGTAAGCGAACGGTTGGCTGCCATGCCCACGGGGGGTGCGAAATCGTAAGCGCGTCCCGTTGCCTCAGTTGCGGCGCAACTGGGCTACCTTAACGTTTAAAGTCGGTGTTGCGCCGGTAGATGGAAACACCGTCGCGATCGTAGATGCGTTCGGCATCAGGCGGGAAATCGCCACGTCCATCGATGACGAAGTGGTAATGCGCGCGCGGACTGCCGTACCAGTCGACCGCCGTGTCTTCCAGCGTCACCAGGCCGCGCAGCGCGGTCGCCCAGGCATCCACCGTGGCGCGCAGGGTCGGGCATCGTGGCGGCGGCAACGAGGGCCACTGTGGACGGGCGGTATCGGCGGCACGGACGTCGAACCGCGCACAGCCGGAGACGTAGGCCTGCACGCGGGTGCGGGCCAGGCCGGGGGCATGGACCATGAACGGGCCTGCGGGGTCGTAGGCCTCGAGAAACATCGCGGCGCGGTAAAGCGGCGGCGGACAGGCAAGCCGGGAACGTGCGCCCACCGTCACCAGCGCCCCCGCCAGCGTCAGTGCAACAACGACGCGCACAGACCAGACTCGCCAGGTTGACGGCAGCCGCGCCGCCAGCGCCTGGAAGCCGTCCACTGCAAACAGGCAGATGAACGGCAGCGCGTAAAGCGCCCCGTACATCTGGCGCTCGAACGCGAGCGGCAGGGCCGGCAACGCGCAAAGGAACGCGAAACGCCCAGCATACGGCCGCAGGCGGCCGGCAACAGAAGGCGCGAGCCACAAGCCGCCCAGCGCGAACGGCAGCATCCAGCCGAAGCGCACGACGCCGGTCCGCGCCAGCCCGCCGGGAAGCCCGGCCAACCCCGGCAGCAGCGCGGGCGTCACCATCGCCGCCGCCGCGAGCAGGAACGGCAGCGTGACGGCGATGCGAACCGCCACCGGCAGACGGCGGACGGGCAGGCACCCGGCGGCAACCGCGGCCAGCAGCACCAGCGGCACGGCCACCAGCGCGACCTTGTGCGTCAGCACCAGCAGCGTGCCGACCAGCAGCACGGCAAGTGCACGACGAATTCCAGTAAGCTTGCCTATGCCTCCGGGTTCAATCAGTAGCGCGACAAACACAGGAAAGACCGCGAGGAAGAGTCCGCGCCCGGTCGCCCAGTGGGCATAGCGCATGAACACCGGCGAGAACCCGTACAGCAGCCCGGTGGCAAACGCGATGCGCGGCGGCAGGAAACAGCCGGCCAGGCGCGTGGCGGTGGCAATGCCAAGCAGCGCGATCAGCCACGAGACCACCGCAAAGCCGCCATCAACCCCCAGATTGCCGACAATCTGCACGGTGGCCAGCAGCACCGGATGCGCGGGCGGATAGGCCCGCGGGGTGAATCCGGGCAGTGAGAGCGGATGCACGATCCAGGGCAGCGATTGCTCCATACGGACGCTGGTGGCCAGGTCCTGCCACTTGTAGGTGTCGATCCCCGTGAAACGCGTCCAGGGGAAGAGCAGCAGCAGGAGAATGGCGCGAGGAAGGAGGACGTAAGACAGATGACGGAGGACGGACAGTTTGCAATTCTTAATGTGGGCATACCATCCGCTGAGATTCCGGCTGAAGCCGGGACTACAAACAGGTTCATCCTCGTATTGAGGCGTTTGTAGTCCCGCGTTGCCATTCCCTTCGGTCATTGCTTTCGTTTGGAAAGCCTCGCTTCGCGTCAGGCGGCAATGCCGGGAATGAGAATGGAAAATGATCAGTGCTATCGCGAACAAGGACAGGTGCGCGGTAGCCAGCGAGGCGGTGGTGATGGGGATGCGCGCGACATGCAGGCCGAGGGCGACAACGAGCACCAGTCCGACGGAAAGCAGCCCGGCATCGGACAGGCGTTTCGGCCATGCGGCGCGAGGCGGGGAGAAAGCGGCAACCAGCAGCAGCGGAGTCCCCGCCAGCAGGACGACCAGCAGGACGAGACGGGCAACGGTTATACCAGACGCGATCATAATCCGCTGACGGATGGCACCGGCTGCACGTAAATCGCCGTGATCGTGGTATTCGCCAGCAGCGTCAACGTCACCACGGAACTGTTGCTGTAGATGACCCCGTTGATCTCCCAATGGTCGAAGTTCAACCCATTGCTCACCGGCGGTGCCGTAAGGGTCACCTGGGTGCCGCTGTCGTACACACGGACGAACGTGGTCGAGCCACCCGAGTTGAGGTTGTTGTCTGTTGTGGCACCGATCAGCGTGGTGATGTCGCCATCGGGACCTTCGGCGCGCACGGTCAGTGTCACGTCCTCTTCCGGCAGCGGGTCGCCGTAGACAGCGGTCATCGTGCGGTCGCTGAGCATGGTGACATTGACCACCGGATTGGTCGAGAGCGGGACCCCATTGAACAGCCAGTGCAGGAAGGGGCGGTCATCGGCCGTGGCCGGTGCACTTAGCGTGACGGTCCGCCCGACCTCGTAAAGGCGCTGGAACGTCGTCGTACCCGTGGTCTCGCTGTTCAGGTCGCCCGGTGCCACGCTGATGACGACCCCGCTGTCGGGGTTCTGCGATTCCACGGTCAGGGTCACATTGCGGATGACCTCGCCATAGACGGCCGTCATGCGCACATCCGAGAACATGTCGATGGTCACGGTCCGGTTCTCCGAATAGGGAACCCCGTCGCGCTCCCAGCGCAGGAATGTGGTATTGTTGGTGCCGCCGGTCTCGGGCGCGACCAGCGTCGTCGACTCGCCGAAGTTGTAGATGCGCACGAACACGGTATTGCCATCGGTGTCGCCACTGATGTCCGGTGTGCTGACGGAAATCGGCACGCCGCTGTTGGGATTGCGTGAATCCACGGTCAGCACACGCTGCTGCGGGTCCACGGGCGGTCCGTAGACGGCAATCAGCTCATGGTCCTGGGACATCAGGATCGTCTCGGTCAGGTTGGTGGAGACCGGCACGCCATTGAGGATCCACTGGCGGAACGTGTTCGTCCCTGCCGTGGCCGGGGCCGTGACGGTAACCGTCTCGCCATCCGGGTAGATACGCAGCAGACCGGTCTCGCCGTCGCCCAGGCCGCGGCTGTCATCGGGGGTGATCTCGACCAGGACCCCGCTACCGGGATTGACCGAGCGCACGATCAGCGAGCGGTTGACGGGGGCGGGCGGACCGTAGACCGCCGTCAGTTCCAGGTCGGCCAGCATGGTCACAGTCTCGGAAAGATTGGTGGAGAACATCACCCCGTTGCGCAGCCAGTGTTGGAAGACCGTGCCATCCGGCGAGACTTGCGGGGCGGTGACGGTCGTGGTCTCGCCGGGATTGTAGGTTCGCACGAAGAGGGTATTGCCGTCGGTGCGTCCAAGCACGTCGGGGGTGCCGATGGCAACCGCAACGTTGCGGTCCGGGTTGTCGGAACGGACGGTCAGGTTGAATGTGGACGGCTGGATGTAGACCGCCGTCATCTCCACATCCGCGTAGAGGGCGACATCCACCGTGTTGTTCGTCGTGACCGGAACACCATCGCGTAACCAGTGCAGGAAGAGATCCCGCCCGTTGGGGGCGATCAGCGGGGTGGTCAGTGTCACGGTTGTGCCGTCATCGTAGAGGCGCAGGAAGGACGTGGACCCGTTCTGGTTGCTGTTGTTGTCCGGCAGGCTGACCGCGACCGGCACCCCGCCAGCCGGATTCTGCGAATTGACGGTCAGCGTGCGCTCGATCGGCGGCGGGACATAGAGGGCGGTCAGGGTGAGGTCACCGAGCATGGAGACCGTCACGGACAGGTTGGTGGAAAGGAGGTTGCCGTCGAGCAGCCAGCCCTCGAAACGGTTACCGCCGGGGGCGATGGCCGGGGCGACGACCGTGACATTGGTCCCGTGGCTGTAGAGCCGATCGAAGGCGGTGCTCCCGCTCCCTTCGCCATTGAGATCGGGTACGGAGATGGAGATCGGGACGCCCCCGGCGGGATCGCGTGACTCGACACGCAAGATGCGATCCACGGCGGGAATCTCGGGCCCGTAGACAGCCGTCACGGTGGTGTCGCGCAGCATGGTGACGGTGATCGTGGCGTTGGTCGAGATCGGGGACCCGTCGATCAGCCACTTCCGCAGGACGTTCGACGAACCGGGAAAAGCCGGGTTGCGCGCGGTCAGGGTCACCACCTCGCCCTCCTCGTACAGCCGGGTGAAGGTGGTGGTTCCATTCTGCTGGCCGTTGACATCGCCGGGGGCGACCGTGACCACGATGGCGCTGTTCGGGTGCCGCGACCGGACCGTCAACAGGAAGCGGACCGGCGGTACCGGATCAACATAGACCGCGGTCACCGTGCGATTCCCCGTCATGACCAGGCTGATCGTCCCGCTGTCGCTGTAGCGCACGCCATCGACCAGCCAGTGCGAGAAGACCTGCCCGCCCGCCGCATTGGTCGGAGCCGTCAGGGAGACGGGAGTCCCGTTCTCGTAGGAGCGGGTGAAGGACGTGCTTCCGCTGCTGTTGCCATTGGTATCGGCAGCGGACACGTAGATGCCGACGCCGCTGCCAGGGTTCTGGGAACGCACGTCCAGCGTCCAGAATTCGACCGGCGGTGGCGGACGCTGGTAGACGGCGATCAGTTCGGAATCCTCGAGCAGCGTGAGGCTCACGGTGGTGTTGGTCGAGAGCGGGGTGCCGTTGAGCACCCACCGGTTGAAGACATTGCCGTTGGGGGCGGTGGCCGGGGCGGTAACGGTCGTGGTCGCCCCCTGGTCATAGCGGCGCGTGAAGGTTGTCGTGCCGCCGCTGTTGCCATCGTTGTCGGCGGTCCCGACCGTGATCGCCACGCCACTGCCCGGATTGACAGACCCGACGGTAAGGATCACATCGGGTGGCGGCGATTCATACACGGCGGTCATGATCCAGTCGCTGGTCATCTGCACGGTGATTGTCTCGATCAGCGAGACAATCACGCCATTGCGCAGCCAATGGACAAAGGTATTGCCGTTAGGGGCGACTGGCGGTGCCGTGAGGGTCACCGACTTGCCGGATTCATACAGGCGGTCGAACGTCGAGTCGCCGTCCCGCCGCCCGTTGACATCGGGAATGCTGAGGCTGACCGGCACCCCGGCATCCGGATTCGCGGAGGCCACCACCAGGCGCCGCTGATCGGCCAGCGGCGGTTCCCCGTAGAGGGCGGTCAAACGGGTATCGGCCAGGAGCGTGACGCTGACCGTCGGGCTGAGCGAGAACGGGACCCCGTTGCGCAGCCACCCCTGGAACGAGTCCCCATTGAAGATGGCCGGAACCGAGACGGTCACCTGGGTGCGGTTGTCGTAGATTCGCGACATGAGCGTGTTGCCGTTCTGCAGGCCGTTGTTGTCGGTCCGGCTGACGACCACCGGCACATTCCGGTCGGGCGAGGAGTCCACCACCAGCGTACGCTGCAACGGGGGCACCGGCGTGACGTAGACAGCCGTCAACTGCAGGTCGCTGAGCATCTGGACCGTGATCGTCCGCGAGGTCTCGAATTGCACACCGTTGCGCAGCCAGTACTGGAAGACACTGGTACCGACGGTAGCGGGCGCGGTCAGCGTGACCGTGCTCGCGAACTCGTACTGGCGGCTGAAGGCGGTGTCGCCGTCTCCCCGTCCGTAATAGTCCGCCTTGGAAACCGGTATGCTGACGCCGCCATCGGGATTCCGCGAGTACACATCCAGGATGTAAAGCACTGGCGGCGGCGGCGGGGGTGGCGGGGGCGGCGGCGGCGGCGGCGGGATGTAGGGGCCAGGAGCTCTCCCGCCACCACCGCCCGGAACCGGCGGTTCCTCCGGCGGCGGCTCCGGTTCCTCGTCATCGCGGTAGATAATACCCGGCAGCACCTTCGGCGGCACCGGATCCGGCGGCGACACGCCGGGAATCAACTCGTCTTCTACCAGGCCGGGAACGGGCGAGCCAGGCGTCACGGCGGGCGGAGCCTCCCCGCCCGTGCCGGGAGGCGTGATCCCGAAACGCTCGCGCCACTCGGCAGGCAGGCCATTGGTGGTATGGAAACAGAACAGGATGTTGACCTGCGTCCACGAGTCGGGCATGAACGTCGTCACCGGCCGGAAACTGCTGGCCTCCTCGCTGACGTAAGGCGGCACCATCACGTCGTCGTCCAGCGGGCGAGGCCGGGTGCGGAAGGAGCCGCCCACCAGCGAGCGTGCATCGGGCACGCCGGCCCTGGCAGGATCGTTCGCCCACTCGCCGGCGTTACCCGTGAGGTCATGAATCCCGAACCCGTTCTCGTTACGGCGCGTCCGTCCGCCGACGAGCGGGTTGATCCCGTTGAAATACCCCACCGGCAGCGTGTCGAAGCCAATGACCATGGCGGCATCAATCGCGTTCGCGTCGTTGGTGCCGTAGGTATCGCGACCGAAGCCGAAAGCCACATTGGTCGTGCCGTTCCAGGAGCCTGCCTTCATGAACTCATTGTAGGTGTTGGTAGGGGCGAGGCTTTCCAGATCGTAAAGCCGCAACATGGGCAGGCGGAACCCCTTGAGCTCAAGCCAGGCCTGCCGCTCCTCCGCCGTGAAGAACCCGTTGGTCCAGTTGGTGGATGTCACCGGTGCCCAGTCGAAGAGGTTGGTGCCTTCGCGGTAGCATCGCTCGTTCGGCCCCCGGCCAGTTTGCAGCGTCAGCCAGTTGCAGTACTTGAGTGCCCCGTACCAGGAGATGCCAACCGCCGGGTGGTCGGCATAAGGCTGCCGGCCGTGGTCATCCAGGAAATGCGAGTAACGATCACCGGGCGCACGCTCCGGGTTATAGCGGATACGGGAATTGCGGATCTGGAAGAGTTCGTCGCGGTCCGGCTGCATCGCCGGGTTCATCCAGGCGCCACCCCTCTGGTCGATATAGACGTGTTCGCCGCGCGGGTTGCGGGCGTTCAATTCCGCATCGTTCAGGAAACGGATCCACTGCGCATTGGTGAGCTCGAAACGCGACATGAAGAAATCATAATCCGGACCATCCACGCCGCTGCCGGCAGGCACGAGGTTGAAACGCGAGCCGTTCAGGGCCTCTGCGCGCTCATCATCCGCCTCCGTCATGGCGACGGACACTCCCGCCACACCATCGAGGACGGATCGCGCGGACAACGGACGCTGCCGCCCGTCGTCCTCGAGACGGAACGCCACCGGCGCGTGCTGGTAGACCTCGAAACCTTCACCCGCGTAGACCAGATTACCCTCGGCACTCATCGTCTCGAACCGCACACCGGCAAGATGCAGCCGGATCAGGGACGGATCCGCCCCCGTACCCAACAGGAAGGCGTACTCGATGTGATGCTCATCGGTATAGTAGGCCAGGTCGATACCGGGATAGACCTGCTGGAATGTGCCCGCCAGCGAAAACGCCGACACCGCGCCGGCATGGTCGAACCCAAAACGCGCCCCGGCCAGGAAATGACTCGACGGGACGGCCCGCTCCGCCGTCATCGACTGCCCGCCCCCGCCGGCACCAGCGAGGTCAATCGTGACGGTGCGCTGCTCGGCGGCGACCACCGGCTGACACACCCCGCCAAACAGGGCAGCCACCACCAGCACCAGGCCACCTGCCATAGTCGCGAAAAGCCGTTTGCAGGCGGACGTTCTCATGGTTCGCCTCGCGGGGCATCGGGTTGAATGGTCAGCGTCACCACGGCGCGCGTCGCCGAAACCACGGTCTGGTGCGTCACCGGATTGGAATAGGTCTCGCGACTGCGGATCTGGGGCCCATAGCCTTCACAGATGCAGGGGATCAGACCAGACGGACCGCCAGCGGCCGCTGTCCCGGGGGCCTCATCACCCTGCACGGGCCTCTCGTCCGCCGGTTCGGCGGGGGACTCGAGAGTGATCACCGTCTCGCTGAACGCCCCCTCCCCCGGCTGGCGTTGCCGCACGGATACAGCCGGGACAGGCTCGGGCGGTGGCGGCACGACCCGCAACGCGAAAAGCACATGCGCCAACCAGCCGACCAGCGCGAGGACAAGCAGGAACAGCAACGCCACCAGTGAATAAAGCAGCCTGCTTTTTGTTGCGGTCATGGAATGCCTTTCATCATGCGTGGCCTCCATAATACTAAACAAATCGCGCCGGATCAATTGTTTATTGACATTGACGGTGCCGTACGGCAGAATCGCGGCCGTTTCTGTCATAAGGAAGGCACTGCCCCCATCGTCTATCGGTTAGGACATCAGGTTCTCATCCTGGGAAGAGGGGTTCGACTCCCCTTGGGGGTGCCAACGTTGATTGACGCATTCGGTTCGTTCCGCAGTTTCCTCCAACTGCGCACTCTCCTCAAGCACGCAACAACAGCACATGAAGAATCTCTCCCCGCTCCTCAGATTGCGCGTCCCCATTCGCTCCGGTTCATAAACGTTCCAGCGCGCGACCGGGTAAGAGGTTGTCCGAGCCCCGAACGTTACCCATTCATTTTGGGTCTTCCGCAGAATCTGTGGGTATGTATGTTCGCGGGGTTCTGTCAAA
>CAZSRU010000041.1:0-24555 GCA_964609395.1 uncultured Victivallales bacterium | reverse complement strand
GGCGCGCCGTGTCGCGGGTGGCCTCCACGATCTTCGCCTCGATCTGCACCAGCGGGCGGATACGATCCAGCCGCTCGACCAGGTCGACGGCCTTGTCCACATCCGCACGGCTGGCGTGCACGATGATCGTGTTGGATTCGCCGTCCACCGAGACAGCCGCCTTGCCCTGGGCCGCCACCCCGCCCGCCTGTGCCGCCCCCGTGATCATGGACGCGACCGACTTGCCGATATTCTCCGCCGACATGTAGCGCACCGGGATAACCCGCATGACCATCGGTTCGGCCTGCCGCAGATCCTGGCGCGCGGTCTCGCGGTCACGCAGTGCTCCCGCCATTTCCAGTTCACGCCGGACATCCTCGATCGTCATCACCCGCAGTACATCCCCCTGCCAAGAATAGGTCAGGCCGCTCGACGACAGGATGCTGAGAAACGCCTGATCCCAGGCCACCCCCCGGAATGAGAACCCGATCACCCCCTCGACTTTCGGGCTGATCAGCATATTCACATCCGCCAGGCGCGCCATCAGGCGCAGCAGCGTCACGACCTCCACCACATCGGACAGTTCCAGATCCGTGATCACCATCGTCGGCAATGCAGGCGAAACCGCAATCACCGGTAACTCCGCGGCCGGAGGCAAGGCGGCCGGCGCTATCGGTTCCCCGTTACTGGGTACCGAAGCCCCCGGATCGACGGCGTCTACCGTTCCCGGAACGCGGGGATCGCCAGGTACCTGCTCCTGCACGGGGTCCGGAGCCAGCATCGGCTCGCGATGCAACAAGTTCGCCGGCAATTCCGAAGCACCGACACACCCCGGTTGCCCGCCACCAATCAGCATGCCCATGACAATCCCTGCACACACCACCAACCGCTGCCTGCAAATGGTCATCGTTCACTCTCCCTTCAGAACCGGTTTCTTAAAAGGTATCACCTGTTTTTTTCCGTCTTGCGTCAAACGCAACACCACATGGTCAGCCTCGATCACCTCCACGACGCCAGCACCATCCGCCAGCGTATCATTCACCCTGTATTCCCGCCCGTTGATAATCGCAAAACGCTGGCCGGACGACTGCACAAACGCACTGTATGTGTAGGAGGCTATCACCGCCGCACCAGCCGCCGCACGCACGGGCTGCCCTGCCGACGACGCGAACGGTTTCCCCGTCCAGACAGTCCTGGCCGTATCCAAAACGGAACGTTCGGCGAGGGTCAGCCGAACGGCATCAAGACCGGCCTGCGTCCGGGCCGCGAAGGCCTCCGCATCCATGACCGGCTCACGCAAGACCTCGCCCTCGCCGCCCCCCCGTCCGGAGAGGAGATAGCCAAGCCCCCACCCGGCCACCGCCACCGCCGTCACGCCGGTAATAACCTTTTCGCGTAATGTCATATCGATTCGTATCCCCCACCACACAATTGCACCGCCCCCACCCTCACTCCGCCAGCAGGCGGATTTCAATATCCATCCGCTCGTCCCCGTTGTTCTGCGACACGGAAACACGACTGACCGATTCAAGCGAAGGCTGTCGAATCACCTCGTTCAGGAAAAGGCCAAGCCCGGCATACCGGCCTTTCAACGGCAGATTCACCTTCAACAGGCGCTGGTCGCCTTCCGTCACCACCTGGAGCAACACCTCCTCCAATTCGAATTGATGCTCGCGCGCCAACCGCCTGAACCGATCGGCAAGCAGGCGGACGGCCTCACGGTCCAGGCGCTGCCGGGGGGGCAACGCCAGTTCCGGCCAATCACCGACGCGCTCCGCCGTCTGTAGCTCCGCATGCAACGGAGCGAAAAACTCCTTCAGGCGGCGCGCATACACCCGTTCCTCAAGCAATCGCTCCAAGCGCCCCCGCTCCCGCAACGGCGTCGCCAGACGCGACACCGACACGACCACAAGCACCCCCATCAGCACGGGCAATCCCGAGCGAACCACAACCGAACGCATGAACACGCTGCCGTTCAAAGTGTCGCCTCCTCTGGCATCGCCGAATGACCGGGCGGCATGGCCACCTCCAGGTCCAGCTCGAAAAGCAGGACCGCTTCACCGCCTTCACGCCCGTCAGCAGCCCGCTTCACACTTGACCGGGCAAACAGCGCGGCATCTTCAAGCCGCATCGCATACGCCGCCAGCGTTGAGCGCTGCCCCTCGACAGGTCCACGTACAAACCCGCGCAGGTGCAGCATGTTCGCCGACTCCCCGCCAGAGCGGCCGCCTGCGGGCGTTGCGACAGCAGGGAAAACCGCCTCGATCCCCGTCAGCCGGACCTCCGCGGGCGTCAACTCGCCCAGCATCAGCAGGATCGAGGGCGGCAGCCAGCGCCGCACCATCTGTTTCAGCACGGCACTGTCGCCCCTGACCGCCGACAGCATGCTTTCCAGCTCCGGTTTCGCCACAGGCGTGACATCGACACCCAGTCGCGTCTGCTCGTCATCCAATTGCCGCTGGAGAGTCCCGTTTCCGTGAATCAGCATTTCGCGCCCGAGATGAAGCAGTGCCAGCGCAATACCCAGAAGCAGCGACACCAGCAGGCTCAGCCAGGCACGCTGCGCCCGTTTCTCGCGTTGCGTGCAGTTGTGCAGCAGATTCGGCGTATGTTCCAGTTGCGAGAGCGAGGCCCCCGCCGCCAGCGCCATCCGTTCCTGCGCACCGAGGTCAACATCCCCGCCCGCATCCGCCCGGCCATACGCCGCCGGCAACGCCAGCACCGCAAGCCCCAGCCGCTCGCTCATGGTCTGTACCAGCGGTTTCAGCCCCGCCATCGCCCCCATCACATGCAACCCGGCAAAGGACTCACCGCGATGATCGTTCAAATACGCCGTCATCGTCCGCTCAATCTGCTGGACAAGCCGCTGGAAGACTTCACGTATAAAATCAACAGCCCCCTTTTCGGTCTCGTTCGTCGTCTCGAGCGCCATTTGCACGCGCCGGTACACATCCGCCAGCGTGCATTCCGGAAGCTGTTTCTGCATGACACTCAGGATCGCATTCATTCCGGTCTTGAACACGCGGGTCAACTGTACATGCCCGTTTTTGAACACGATCAACGTGGACGCGTCCTCGCCGGTAAAAAGACAAACACTCGCCAAGTCCGTTCCCGCAGCCTGCACCCGCATGATGTTGCGCATCGCGAACGCGGGAATCACGATCCCCGCCAGCCGCACGCCCGCCGCAGTAAACAGCGCGTTCAGCGCGTCGGTTTCAGACCGCAGCGCCGTGTACGCCGTCACATGGATCCTGGCCACCCCGTCGACGGCCGTCTCATGCTCGGTCCCGTAGTCGAACACCGTCTGGGCCGCATCAAACGGCAGATCTTTCCGGAAGGTCCAGTACACCATGTCACTGACCGAACCGCCCCGGACCGCCGGCAGCACCAGATACCGGATCTGTAGGCTCGGGAGACTGCCGACCACCCACACCGGTATCCGGTTGAACCGGGAGGAGAATCCACTCAGGCAGCGGCGCAGAAAGGCGGGAAAGGTGGACGCATCGACAGTCATGCCAGGAGGATACGGCATAGCGGCAGAGCGCACCACCCGCCCGCGATGGCTCTCCGCCATCCGGACCGCATCCGGCTCCAGCGAGATCCCGATACCCGTAGCCCCCGTCTCTGGTAAGAATCGATTCAGCATGTTGCGACCTGTCTGGAGACGCGATTCATTTCGTCCTGCCCGAATATGAGTCCATCAGCTTCAGAGCCAATTCCGCCGCCTGCTTCTCATAGCGCACAGCCTCTTCGGCATTCCCGGCGGCCTGCCGCTGCCGGGCCAGCGCCCGCAGCACCAGCAGCGCACGGGGCGACCCGGTCTCGTGGTTTTTCCTCAACAGGCCCCGTGCCCGATCCAGCAGCCGACCGGCCTCGTCCACCTGATGGCGCGAGAGCTGCAACAGGGCCAGATTATGCAGGGGAGCCACTAGATCCAGCGGATACCGCTCGCCCTGTGCCTCATAGATCCCGATCACACGCCGGTAGAGGGTTTCCGCCTCCTCGGGTTTTCCCTGGCTTGCCTGCTGCGTCGCCCAGGCATTCAGCACCGCCGCCAGACGTGGATGCGTCCCGCCAGCCACGGTCGCAAACACCAGCGCGGCCTCACGATACCGGTCCGCCGCCACCGGGTCCTGCCGGAGCCAAAGCACCTCGCCCAGGTTCTGCAGCACCGTCCCCCTCGCCGGATGCATCAGCTCATAATGCTTCTCAAGCATCGCCAGCGCCCGTTCAAAAAGCAGTTGAGCCTCGACCAGCCGCCCTTCGGAAGCCATCAGCAGCCCGGCGTCGTTCAACGACCAGGCCAGCTCCGGCCTATCCGTTTCCCGCAGATGCTCGCGCATGGCCTCCCCGCTCCGCACCAACCGCTCCTCTTCCAGCGCCACCCTTGCCTGTTCCAATTGCGCCTGCAATTGGTCGCTGCGCAGCTCCAGCTCGCGCAGCAACCCGCTCAAGGTATTCACCCGGTTCAACAGCGATGCCGGATCGGGCACCGCCTCCTGCGCCTGAGCCCCGGCAAGCAGGCAACCCGCCATGGCCAGAAGCGCCAGCCATATACGCCACCGGCCGCGACCTGCCCGCAAAGCGGACGGGCCCGCCATAACGTTCCTGTACATGAACACCCCCGATTTCGTATTCCACCCCCCGCCGCCCCGGCCGTTGCTCAATTCACGGCATCCAGCATCCGCTCCAGTTCAGTCGGACGGGAAGACCGGTCCACCGCCGTCTTACGCGCGACGACACCACTGCGCACAAGCCCGCAAAGCGTATCATTCATCGTCGACATCCCCACGTCCCTGCCGGTCTGGAGGACCGAGTACAACTGCTGAAGCTGACGCTCACGAATCAGGTTGCGGATCGCGGTTGTCGCCACCATCACCTCGTACGCCAGCACCCGCCGCTTCCGGTCGGACGCCATGATCAGGCACTGCGAGACGATCCCGGTCAACACCATCGAGATCTGCGTGTACACCTGCTGCTGGTGCGATGCCGGGAACGAATCCACGATCCGGGAAATGGCCTGGACGGTGTCCTGCGTATGCAGCGTGCCCAGCACCAAGTGCCCCGTCTCCGCCAGCGTCAAGGCCAGTTGCATCGTTTCCATGTCGCGCATCTCGCCGACCATGATCACATCCGGGGACTGCCGGAACACATCGCGCAGCGCTGCCGCGAACGACGGCGCGTCCTCGAAGATCTCCCGCTGCTCCACCGTGCTCTGGCGGTGATGATGCAGGTATTCGATCGGGTCCTCAAGGCAGATCACATGCGCATGCCGATGCTCGTTGATGTAGTCGATCATCGCGGCCAGGCTCGTGGACTTCCCGCTGCCCGCCGCGCCCGTGACCAGGATCAAGCCCTGCGGCCGCAGGGAAAACCGGTTGAACACATCCACCGGCAGCCCCAGCTCCTTGAAAGACGGGATACTGAACGGGATCAGGCGGGCGGCCATTGCCAGCGAACCTCGCTGATAGTAGATATTGAACCGGAAACGGCTCAATCCGGGGAAACCCTTGGAGAAATCAAGGCTGTGGTTCTCCAGGAGCGCCGCCTTTTGCGTCTCGGTCAACACCGCATAGCAAAGCACATCAAGATCTGCCGGTTTCAGCCGGTAGTCGCCAACGGGCTGCAAGTCACCCAGAACCCGAAGCTGCGGCGGAGTGCCCACGGAAAGCACAAGATCGGACGCGCCCTTCGCATAGACCTCACCGAGCAACTGCTCTATCGTCCACATGACTGCACCTCCCTTACTGCACCGTTATCGTACGCAGGCTATAAACCCGAACGCACCAATTCCACCTACCTACGTGTCAGCCTAATTACAGTCCCGGTAAAATGCAAACCCTAAAAATGAATTGCCATCGGCGGCAACGGTGACTAAACTGACGAACATGATAAACACGCTTATGACACGCGCCATCGAGGCCGCCCGGCGAACCGCCTGGCAGAGGTCTGCCGCGCTGGCAGCCATGCTTGCCACGGCTGGCTGCCTATCCACGCAACAGCAGGTCGAACGCTACCTCAAGACCCATGCCGATCGCCCCGAGGCGATCCAGCAGGCGCTCCGGGAGGGGGGCCGCCTCGTGCCGGGAATGACACCGAGCGAGGTACGCCTCGTACGGGGAACTCCCGCGCGCACCGAGACCGGTCCGGCGGACACCGGGGCCACCTGGCACTACGACCAGCCTAAACGCCGTGACGACACCCTCCAGAGTTCCGACATGTGGGCTTTGCCGGTCCCGTTGTGGACGGTTGTCTTCGGGCCTGGCAACACCGTGGCGGAAATCATCAGCTACGACGAGCACAAGTCCGGGAATCTGCCGGAACCGTCGCCGCCAGTAGCGCTCCCGCCGCCTCCACCGCCTCCGCCCCAGCCACCACCGCCCCTGCCCGCCACCGCGGCCACCATGCCATCCTACCGCCCCGAACCGGCTGAAATCAACGTCCACGGGTGGCCGCCCATCACCCTCCAGGGCTTGACCGGCAGCGGTAATGCGCGCCGCGCGGCCATCAACGGTACGGTTCACGAGCCCGGCGACAGGATCGGCGAGGTCCGCCTGGATGCAATCTACGCCAACGGCGTGGTCCTTGAATACCGGGGGCAGCGCACATTCCTGCGACCGGGCGAATCCACCGGAAACAGGAACAGCAAATAAGACAACCACCCACCGTGGTGGGCGAAAACGAACTCTGAGGAAGATTAAGGCGAAAGATTAGGGCAAAAGATTAGGGGTGGAGCATAAGCAACCTTTATCTTTCGCCCTAATCTTTCGCCCTAATCTATTGAATTGGTAGTGGGACAAAATGACCAAGTTATAGCCAAGGAGAACAAGCAATCATGACATCAATCGTACTGCCGCTTGCCGATGGCGTAGAGGAAATGGAGGCCGTTATCGTGGTCGATGTCCTGCGGCGCGCAAGCTGGCAGGTAACCACTGCCGCCATCGGAGACTCGCCTCTGGTGACCGCCTCGCGCGGGGTTGTCCTCAAGGCCGACCGCCTCTGGCAGGACAACATGGCTACCGGGCACGGGACCGAGACCATCGACGGGATTGTGATTCCCGGTGGCGCTGGCGGCGCACAGGCGCTCTGCCGGCACGAAGGCGTCCTGGAATGCCTGCGAGCCTGCGACCGGAACGGACGCCTGATCGGGGCCATCTGCGCCGGGCCGCTGGTGCTCCAGGCGTCCGGCATCCTGCACGGACGGCGCTACACCTGCTACCCCGGCGTGCAGGACGGCATCACCGGTGCGCACCACTGCAATGAAAAGACGGTGCGGGACAACCGGCTGATCACCAGCCAGGGTCCCGGCACCGCCTTCGATTTCGCACTGGCACTGATCGAGGCGGTGGACGGCGCGGCAAAAGCCGCCGCCATCCGCCGCCAGCTCGTGCTATTCGCGTGAACGGGAACGCGCCTCGTTCACGACCAGCTTGCGTCCCATGATGTCCTTGCCGTGCATCGCCTTCACGGCCTTGTCCGCACCGGACTGCTCAGCCATCTCGATAAAACCGTAGCCCTTGGAACGGTCATTGAACTTGTTCTTGATGACGCGTACCGACAACACCTCCCCGTAAGCGCCGAAGGTCTTCTTCAACTCCGCCTCCGTCATGTCGTACGACAGGTTCCCGACATAAAGCTCGATGCCCTCACCGGTAAACCCGCTGTCCTCCCCGTCATCAGACCCCGACGACGCCCGGGCGCGACCACCGGACGACACACGGGCTCCACCATCGGACGCACCGCAGCGACCACTCAACCGCCCGACGATAAAACCGACAACCAGCCCGGCGACACCCGCCACCGCCGCCGCCACCGGAACCGTAGTCAAACTCTCTGGTATCATGTCTTTCTCACTCCTTATGGATTCATCTTGTTTTGTTCCAGACGCCGGGAACGCTCTCACCTGTCCGCCTGGCCGTCTATTTAACCTCAAGGAAGCCTTCCAGCTTCCGTATCCGGGTGGGATGCCTGAGCTTGCGCAGCGCCTTGGCCTCGATCTGGCGAATCCGCTCACGCGTCACTGCAAACTTCTTCCCGACCTCCTCCAATGTGCGCGAATAACCGTCGGTCAACCCGAACCGGTAATCCAGCACCTGCCGCTCCCGGTCCGTCAGGGTGTCGAGTACATCCTGCAGACGGTCCTTGAGCATGCTGTATGCCGTCATCTCAGAGGGATTCTCTGCCGACTTGTCCTCGATGAAATCACCGAAGTGGGCGTCATCCCCTTCCCCCACCGGACTCTGCAGCGAGATCGGCTGCTGCGCCATCTTGTAGACCGCGCGCACCCGTTCCACCGGCATGTCCATCTCTTCGGCCGCCTCTTCCGCCGTCGGCTCGCGTCCGAACTGCTGCACCAGCTTCTTCTGGACACGCAACAGCTTGTTGATCGTCTCGATCATATGCACCGGGATGCGGATCGTACGGGCCTGATCGGCAATCGCCCGCGTCGCCGCCTGGCGGATCCACCAGGTGGCGTACGTGCTGAACTTGTAGCCGCGCCGGTACTCGAACTTCTCCACCGCCTTCATCAACCCCGTGTTGCCCTCCTGGATCAGATCCAGGAAGGAGAGCCCGCGGTTCATGTATTTCTTCACGATGCTGATCACGAGACGCAGATTCGCCTCCACCATCTCCGTGCGCGCCTGCTGCCCCCGCTGCATCGCCCCGCGCAGACTGTCCAGGTACGCCTGGCAATCCTCCAGCGGGATGCAAAGGTCATGCTGGAATTGCAGCTTGACCTTGCGCAGGTCCCGGATCAATTCGTCGCGCCGCTTGCTGCGACGCTGCTTGTCGAGCTTGTTGATCGAGTTGCAGGCCGCGCGGAAACGCGCGTGATCCACCTCCGCCTCGTGCGCCATGGACTCGACCACCTTCTGCTTGAAGAACAGCTCGTCGATCGACTGGCTGAGCTTGTCGCGCAGCTTGTCGCAGGCCGCCAGGCGCTTGTCGCGCTCGGCCTTGGTCGTGCGGCTCTTCACCGCCACCTCGAAATTATCCTTCAGCTTCTGCTGGATCTTGAGGATCTCGTTACGCACCTTCGGCAGCATCCCCAGATAGACATCGCGGCTGTCGACATACTTGTCCACCACCACACGGTCGAACCGTTCCTTGCCGTTCTCGAGGCGGTCAGCCAGGCTCAGGTAGCGGTCCGCCGTGCTGCAAAGCCGGTTGAACAGCTTGCGGGCCGTGATCTCCGCATCCTCGATGCGCTTGCAGATATCCACTTCCTGCTCGCGCGTCAGCAGCGGGACCTGCCCCATCTGGTGCAGGTACATGCGGATCGGATCGTCGAAGAAGTCCAGCCGGCCACCCTTGGCCACCTTGCCCTTCTTCTTGGTCACCTTGAACTTGTCGACATCCTGCGACTGGACAATGTCGATATCCATACCGCGCAGGAGCTGCAGGTAGGCCTCCAGCTCGTCCGGGTCGATGATGCTGTCCGGGATCGCCTCGTTGATGTCCTCGAACGTCAGGTAGCCCTGGTCCTCGGCCAGCGCGATCAGTTCCTTGATCTTCTGGTTGCGATTCTCACGGGTATCCTTCTCGCCGGAGCCGCGGGTCTCCTTCTCGTATTCGGCATGGATCTCCGCCTCGATGTCCTCCTGACGGACGCTATCCGAATCAAAAAGCTGCTGGGCACGCTCCTCGGGAGTCAGCGGCTCCTCGATCTCGATATCGTCATTCAGGTTGTCCCCGGTATCGTCCCCGTCCGGGAAAATACGGTCCCCGCCGCCGAGGTCATCCGCCCTGCCTGCGGCACCATCGGCATCCGCCTGCGCGTCGGGGCCGGACGACAGGCGCGCATCAAGGTCGTTCATGACCAGGTTATCGTCATCCTCCGCGTCGGGTCGCGTCTCCACGACACGCTTGACCGCCTGGATCGGGGCCGCCTGCCGCGCCGGAGCCGACGGTTTCCCGCCGGCCGCCGGTTTAGCCTTCGTGGCTGGCTTGGCCTGTCCCGCCGCATCGGGCTCCGGTTTCGCCCGGGAGGATGGCGCGGCCGATGGCTTCAGCGAGGCTCCTGCCGAACCTTTCGCGGCCACCTTGCCGGCGACCTCCGCCTTGCCGGGCGGGACCTTCTTCACTGTCACTGCTGCTTGCTTGGATTTCCCTGCGGGGGATTGGCCCGCCACCCCCGCAACCGTCGTTTTCCCTGTCTTCGCCTTTGCCATATGTTAATGCGCTCCACCCTTGAAAACCCACTTGCCGTGTCTTGACACAATTTTACTTGGGGAGCGTTGTAAACAGACCGGATAAGAATATCAAGCTAAATCGCAGGATTATTTTACAGGCAACTGGCGACCCATGTCGGCAATGCGCGCCATCAATAGCTCATCACCCGAAAAAGACGCCTGCGCCTGCGCACTCTCAAGCACGCGAGCAGCCTCCGTGTCAAGCCCCCTGGCCTGCAACCCGCCAGCGGCACGCAGATAATACGTCGCCGCCGAGCTCGACATGCCCAGCGTCGCGTACAAGTCCGCCGCCCGCTGCTGCGCCTCCGTCATGCCGGAGTGGCTGCCGGCCACTCGCAGACGGTCGGCTTGCGCGGCATATGCCGCCGCCGCCGCCGCCAGATTCCCCTCCAGCAGCGCGAGTCCGGCCTCGAGGCCGGCGAGTGCCGCCCGAGGGAGCGTCGCGTCGGCATCGTCCCGCTTCACAGCCCGCTCCGTCTCCTTCAGCGCCATGCGTGCCCCGGTCGCGTTCCCGCTATCGGTATAGACCGCTGTCAACAGCATCCAGGCCTCCGCCTGCAAGGCCCGCTCGCGCCGACCGCGCGTCGCCCCCACCACGGCCTCGGCCGCCACGGCCGCCTGTTCGAGGTCGCCCGTCCGGCGCGAAAGCTCGGCCGCGAGCAGTTGCTCTGGCGCGGTCAGCTCCGCTCCCGCCAGACGCGCGGAAAAACGGATTTCCTGCAGCAGGTCTGCCACCAGCTCCGTCGCGTTGCCTGCCAGCGCGTCTACCGCCAGGTTATAGGCACTCAACCGGATCAGGGCCGGATCATCCGCCATGCGGGCCTCCGCCAAGGCAGACGCCAGAGCCTCGCGACGGGCCGGATCGGGATCCCCGCCCGGGATCCCGGTGATCAAGGACAAGCGCGCCGGCTCATGGTCGACGTATTTACGCAGCAGCCAGTGCCGTTGCAGGCCTCCGATCAACCGGCGCGTCTCCGACAGGGTCCGTGTCAGTTCCGCCTGCAGCTTCAACGTCTCGCCCGCCAGCAGCGGCACCTCGTCGCTCATCAGATCGACCGTCTGGGCACTCAGGACGCCGACATTGGCCATCACCGTCGCCACCTCGTTGCTCATCAGCGTATTCACCGTGCCCACGGTATTCTCCGCACTGGCCGTGATCGCCTCGATATTCGCGACCGTCGCCGTGACATTATCCCGAAGCCGGCTGTCGCCGATCGCCGCGCCGGCGACGCCCTTGCCGGTGTCGACCTGGTCGAGGATGCTGGCGACGCTGGTGATGATCGCCTCCGCCTTCGCCAGGATCGGCATGATGTTGGTCTGCACATCGGCCAGCATCTTCTGCGCGGTTTCCAGCAGCTCCTCATCCTTTACGCATTCAATGTAGGCCTCATCGGTGATGATGACACCCTGACCGCGGGGGATATCGACGTAGGAATCCCCGGCCACGCCGAACTTCTTCTTGATCCTGGCCACCGAGTCGGTGGTGATGAACGGGCGGAAACGGTCCTTCAGGACCAGCGTGGTGCCCATCAGCCCATCGGGGGTCGGGATCACCGGTCCAACACGACCGGCCTGCGTATTACGGACCATCACCGGAGCCCCCTCCTGCAGGCCGAACGAGCCCTCCGTCGTGCCGAACACCACGTTCAGCGTGAACCGTGGCTCGAACCACCCCTGCGAACGACCGGCAAACACGATCCCCAGCACAAACAGCACAGCCGCCCCGATGACAAACACACCGGCAATCTCGTTGGCATGACGGAATTTGAACTCTCGGTTCATCAGATATCCTCCCCGTTCAGCGGCATCCACCGCTCATCCTTGATTTGAAAATGATCCGCATCCCCCATCAGCGGCTGGCGCCAGTCCGCGGGGCGATCCGATATCCAGAGTACCGCCGTCCCGGCCGCCCGCGCCCGCTCGACCAGTCGCGCACAAGCCGTGCAAGCCCCGGACAAGGCGTCTCGCGCGGGAAACACCAACACCACCAGGGCCGGGCTCCCCATGAACGCCCGCACCCATTCCAGCATGCGCAATTCACGGGATCGCACCCGGTCCGGACGGACCAGCGGGATCGCGTCGAGCCCTGTTAGCCGGCAAAGCTGCCCGGCCTCATCCGCGATCTCCGCGTCGGGGCGCCGCGTATGATGCCGCTCGCGCAGCATGATGTTCTGCAGCACCCCCAGGCTGCTGATCCAGTTCGAGTGCTCCAGCACGCACCCGATCCGCCCGCGTGCCGCCGCCTGCTCGAACGGATCCCGGTCAAGCCAGTCACGGCCCTCGAACAGGACACGGCCCGACGAGGGCGCCAGCAGACCGGTCACCAGATCGGCGATCGGCACATGCTCGCTGTCATGATCGATATGCACCGTCGCCAGTCCCCCCGTGGCCAGCGTAAGCGAAGCCCCGGCAAACGAGGAGGAGGACTCGTTCGGCGCCCGGTAGTCAACCGCCTCAAACCGCAGAATCGTGTGTTGTGCGTCCGTCATGCATTATTCCTTAAAACTGGGCCAGCAGCGACACGAGGGCCGACACCACCAGCAGTGCCGCAATCGAGCGCACGACGGCCCGCGTGGCCGCCTGCGGGACCTCGGTAGGCAGCCCCTGGATAGAAAGGCCTTCCACGCAGCAGATCACCCCCGTCAGCAGTCCGGGCAGGATCGTCTTCGCCAGCAGGCTGACGATATCGCTGAAGCGGATCGGCTTGAGCACGCTCTCGATAAACACGATCGCATCCCGCGTGCCCACCTCCATGGAAAGACCGAAAAGAAAACCGACCGCCAGCGAGAACGCGATAAAGAACATCGTCAGACAGACGACGGAAACCGCAACCCCGATCACGCGCGAGATGACCAGGTAGATCATCGGGTCGATCCCCTGGATATCGAGCACACGCACCTGTCCTTGCACCCGCATGGTCGCCAGCTCCGTCACGATCGCCGTGCCGCTGCGCGCAATCACCAGGAAATTCACCAGCAGCGGCCCGGCCTCCCGGAAGATCACGGCAATCAGCAGCGATCCCAGCATATCGGACTGCCCGAACCGCGACAGCCAGACCTGCCCCTGCGCGACAACCGAAACACCAACCGCCGCCGCGATCAGCAGGGTCAGTCCCATGGCCTCGTAACCCGTGAACAGGATCTGCTTGCCGATCTGTTCACGCACGGTACGCGGCCAGGCCTCGCGGGTAGCCATCAGTCGCAGCGCTGCCCACAGCACCGCCGCTGTACGGGATATCGTGCGTACACGCGCGATGAAATCCGCCCCTGTACTGCTGACCAGCCACATACCGCTACCCTTTCCTCTTCACCCGGTCCGGCACCGCCACATGGCGCCCGCCTCGCACCGCGCTGGACTTGAACCCCCGCCGGGTCAGCAGGTATGCGGCCAGCGCGCAGCTCGCCTCATCCCGTCCGCAGCAAAGATAGTGCCGGGCCGGATCCAGTTCCGACAACCGCTGCCTCAAGCGCTCCAGCATCACAGTCGGAACCGACGCGGCCATCCCCGCCGGACGGGTACCGGGTGTCCCGATCCAGAGCCAGGCCCCCGGCGGCTGCGCCATCGCCTCCGCGCCATCGGCGGTCAACCAGGAAACCCCCTGATCCGACACCAGGTGTGCGAATTCCGCACGGCGGATCCTGAGGATAAAACCGTCGGTCAGCATCGTGACCGATATGCTCCGGATCTCCGCCCCCAGCAACGCCTCCTCGCCAAGGCCTTCGGGCTTGTTCAACACGGCAAGCTGCCGTACGGCCCGGCCCCCGTCTTGCGCCCGCGTCACCTCCGCCTTCCCCGCCGCCAGCAACACCATCGAGTCACTGCGGCGGCCCTGCCGCAGAATCACGTCCCCGGCATGCACACGCCGCACCGCCATCGCCCCCAGCATCGCCCGCACCAACCGGGAACCGGCATTACAGAAAAGTTCCGTCTTGATCAGCGCCGCCGCCAACGCGTCGGGACTCACTCCCGTATCCGCGAGCGCGTATCGTTTAAGACGGAATAACGGGTGAAGAAACACCCGTGAAAGAATCGGTCTGATTTTTGTTATCATTCGCGGGATTCTGTCCAAAAGCGCCACGCAAGTCAAGCCCCGCAGATGTGCTTGACTTGATGCACGCCTTCCACGATGCTTCGGCCAATGGGTCGCATGTCGCCATCGGGAGCGTCTGCGAGAAACCCGCGCTGATGCGGGAATGGCTCTTCGACGGGAAATGGTAGACATGGGCGGTTCGTGGTCGCGATCCGAATACCTGCCGGCAACCGCGTGACGCCGCAAAGCTTTAGACTTCAGAGGACATGCCGCCATGCGAGAGAGAAACATCACACTGCAGGAAAACACGGACTTGCGACGGACACGGACGGTCATCCTCGACCATGGCGATGCGGAGGCCAAGCGGGAGGAGATCCGTGCCTATTTCCATGCCACGTTCGATATCGATGAGGCCCTGCTGCAGACCCTGCGCTACGAGAATGCCTTCACCCGCCGCGCCGATCCGCTGCGCCATCCGCTGATCTTCTATTTCGGCCATACCGCCGTCTTCTACATCAACAAGCTGATCGTCGGCAAGCTACTGACCACCCGCATCAACCCGCGATTCGAGTCGATGTTCGCGATCGGCGTGGATGAGATGTCATGGGATGACTTGAATGAGGCGCATTACGACTGGCCGACGGTCGCGGAGGTGCAGGACTACCGCAACCAGGTGCGCGATTGCGTCGATGGCCTGATTGGCTCGCTCCCGCTTAAACTGCCGATCACCTGGGAAACCCCCTTCTGGATCATCATGATGGGCATCGAGCATGCCCGCATCCATCTGGAGACCTCATCAGTCCTGATCCGCCAGCTTCCGCTGGAACTGCTGCGGTCGCACCCACTCTGGACGCCCTGCGCCGAAAGCGGCGAGCCACCCGCCAACAGCCTGGTGGCTGTACCGGGCCACACGTTCACATGGGGCAAGGACAAGACGCACCCGCTTTACGGCTGGGATAACGAGTTCGGTACGCACCGGGCCGAAGTTCAGGATTTCAACGCCTCACGCCTGCTGGTCAGCAACCGCGAGTTCCTGGCGTTTATCGAGGACCATGGCTACCAGACCGACCGCTGGTGGACCGACGAAGGCCGCGCCTGGCTCGATTACGCGAAGATCTGTCATCCGCGGTTCTGGATCCCCTCCAACGGCAGCTACCGGCAACGCAACATGCTCGAAACCGTACCCATGCCCTGGGACTGGCCCGTCGAGATCAACCAGCTCGAAGCCAAGGCGTTCTGCAACTGGAAGGCGGCAGAGTCCGGCAAGCCGGTCCGGCTGCCGACGGAGGACGAATGGCTGGTGTTGCGCGATCATTGCCTATCGACCGACCAGCCCTACTGGGAAAAGGCCCCCGGGAATATCAACCTTGAGGGAACGGCCTCATCCTGCCCGGTCACGCGCCATGCCTTCGGCGACTTCTGCGATGTCATCGGCAACGTCTGGCAATGGACCGAGACGCCGATCAGCGGTTTCCGCGGCTTCGAGGTGCATCCCTGCTACGACGACTTCTCGGTCCCCACCTTCGACGGCAAGCACAACCTGATCAAGGGCGGCTCCTGGATCTCGACCGGCAACGAGGCCACACGCGACAGCCGCTACGCCTTCCGCCGCCACTTCTACCAGCATGCCGGCCTGCGCTATGTCGAATCAGCCCAGCGCGTGCAGGTCGCCGTCGATGTCTACGAGACCGACGAGCAGCTCTGCCAGTACTGCGAGTTCCATTACGGCGATCCGGCCCTCGACGTGCCGAACTATCCTCACGCCTGCGCGACCCGCTGCCTGGAGCTGATGGCCGGTCGTCCCGCGCGCCGGGCGCTGGATATCGGCTGCTCGGTCGGACGTGCGACGTTCGAGCTGGCGCGCGTTTTCGACGAGGTCACCGGCCTGGATTTCTCGGCGAACTTTATCCGGATGGCGATCGCCATGCAGGAACAGGGGGCCATCCGCTACACGCGCCGCGACGAGGGCGACCTGATGACCTACTGCGAGCGCACCTGCCGCGAACTGGGACTGGAGGACATCGCCGCCAAGGTCGCCTTCTTCCAGGCCGACGCCTGCAACCTCAAGGACCTTTACCAAGGCTACGACCTCGTCTTCGCCGGCAACCTGATCGACCGTTTGTACAGTCCGCGAAAATTCCTGGCGATGATTCACGAGCGCATCAATCCCGGTGGTCTGCTGGTGCTGACCTCGCCCTACACCTGGCTGGAGGAATTCACCCAGCGGGACGAATGGCTCGGCGGCACCCGCCGCGACGGCGAGCCCTACACGACCCAGGAGGCCCTGCACGACTGCCTAGCCCCCCACTTCAAGCCCGTAGGCCAGCCGGAGGATATCCCCTTCGTGATCCGCGAGACCCGCCGCAAGACCCAGCACACCATCGCCCAACTGACCGCCTGGGAACGGCGGTAGGTAAAGTCGAAAGTCGAAATCGGAAAGTCGAAATAGAGACTGCAAACTGTAGCCCGCTCGCGCCGCGAGCGCGGCTTCTGCGTTGTAAGCGAACGGTTGTTTGCCATACCCGCTAGGATTTGCGAAAGTGTGCGCGCATCCCGTTGCCTCAGTTGCGCAACTGGGCTACATTTAAGTTATCCCCTCATTATTTTCCACCCGTGGGTGGCGGGCTTGACTATGTTTTCGGACGATGCGGTAACTTCATATTCGTTGCGTCCCTCATTCGTTGTGAATAAAAATAGTTTCTCCGCTTCGAACTCCAGTGATCGAGTTATCAACGCCCATCGGGTGCGGCTTGCATCTGCCCCAACGGTCCGCTAGACTCCTCCCTTTTGAATGTACTCCCTCAACATAAGGATTCCGATATGACGACACCTACGAACGAAACACCCCCCGAGCGGTTGGAAGACCAGTTGCGCAACATGCTCAAGAACGCCAACCTCTCCTTCATGATGCCGGGCACCGCCCCGGCTGCAGCCGCACAGCCGGAACCGGCCAAGGAACCGGCAGCCGACCCGCTGCTCCCGATCCGGGAATTCAAGCTGCGCCCCCGCGAGGTGCGCGACTATCTCGACCGCTTTGTCATCCGCCAGGATGAGGCGAAGAAAGTGCTGTCCGTCGCCGTCTGCGACCACTACAACCATGTCCGGCAATGCGTCGAGAATCCCGCCACCGCCGAGCTCGAGTACCTCAAGCACAACGTGGTGCTGCTGGGACCCACGGGCGTCGGCAAGACTTATCTGATGCGCTGCATCGCCAAGCTGATCGGGGTCCCCTTCGTGAAGGCGGATGCGACCAAGTTCTCGGAGACCGGCTATGTCGGGCGTGATGTGGACGATCTGGTGCGCGACCTGGTCAAGGCGGCCGACGGTAACGTCGAACTGGCGCAATACGGCATCATCTATCTCGACGAGGTCGATAAGATCGCGGCGCAGGCCGGCATCGGCAAGGATGTCTCCGGACGCGGCGTCCAGACGACGCTGCTCAAGCTAATGGAAGAGACCGACGTCAGTCTCTTCAGCCAGACTGATATCATCGGCCAGATGCAGGCGATCATGGAGATGCAGCGCGGCGGCGCCGAGACAGGGCCACGCACGATCAACACGCGCCACATCCTCTTCATCATGAGCGGGGCATTCGACAGCCTCCCCGCCCTGATCCGCAAGCGGGTCAAGTCAAGCGTGATCGGCTTCTCACCCAAGACCGCCGACGGCCGCACGCCCGAGGACGAGGAAGCGGCCTTCCTGCGAGCCGTGCAGACACGGGACCTGATCGATTACGGTTTCGAGCCGGAATTCGTCGGACGGCTGCCCGTGCGCGTGGTCTGCGATCCGCTCAACGTGGACGATCTCGAACAGGTGATGCTGCGCTCCGAGGGCAGCGTGCTGCGCCAGTACGAACGCGACTTCGCCGGCTACGGACTCAAGCTGTCCGTCGCCCCCGAGGCGATCCGTGAAATCGCCGAGCAGGCACAGGGAGAGAAGACCGGGGCGCGCGGCCTGATGACCGTACTGGAACGTACCTTGCGACACTTCAAGTTCGAGCTGCCATCGACCGGGATCCAGTCACTGCATGTCAACCGCGAGACGGTCAAGGATCCCGAGACCGTGCTGTCCTTGCTCCTGGGAAAAAGCGTGGAAATCCGGCTACAGTCGCTGGAAGCAGATATCCAGGCAGCAGCAGACGCGTTTGAACGCGAAACCGGCATCCGACTACAGCTCAACCGCGAGGCGACCGAGACGATCGCCCGCATCTGCCTGGAGGAGCATATCACCGTCTCGAAGTTCTGGAGCGATCGCTTCCACGACCTGGAATACGGCTTCGGACTGATCTCGCGCAACACAGGCAAGACCACGTTCCGTCTTACAAAGAAGTTCGTGCTCGCCCCGTCCGAGACGCTGTCCGCCCTGGTCGCCAAAAGCTTCCAGGAGGGCAACGCCGAATAGGTTGTAACTTCAATTCATTTGAACACTGAACATCTACATCATCTTGGCTTGCCCGGGGCCGGGGCTAACTACTGACCCAGGCTCTGCAGGGCCAGCAGGGTGTAGGCCGTAACCAGGATCGGATCGCTCTCCCAGTAGCGGCCCGACTCGTTAAGCCAGTAGCCGTGGCCGGTCGCCGGATCGATCTTCTGCGAGTTCAGCAGGCGGGAGGCGACATCCTTGCGCCAGTTCACCGTTGTGCCATCCGCCAGCGGCACCAGATCGGCGCCGTAGGCCGACAGCGACCGTGAAAGCACGTTGAAAAAGAAGAAATACCCTTCCATGCCCATGCCGGGGTTCTCTTCCAGAGACCAGTGCTTCGAGGCCCAGTCAAAGGCCGAGCGCACGCGCGGGTCATCACGCTGCACACCCGCGTAGACCAGCGCCAGCATGCCGGAATAGGTCATGCTGCCGTAAGAGCGGAAGACGACCCGGCCAGTCGCGTTGGTGATCGTACCGGCCTTGGACTCGCCCGGTTTGTAGAAGAAACCGCCTGACTCGCCTGCACCGGCATCGGGGGTATTCTGCATGCGGCTGATGAAATCGGCAGTGGCCTTCCAATCGACCTCGGCACGCGCCTCGCCTGCTGGACGCTGATCCTCGATACTCTCGGTGAAGCGCATGGCTTCGGCGGCATAAAGCGTATTCATCAGGTCGGCGTATTCCCGATCCGTGCTCTTGTCATAGCCGAACCCGCCACGATACTCGTCATCGCCGCTGTGCTGCCCTTTGGCGACGAAGGCACGGGCATCCAGGATGATCCGGGCCAGCGAGGGATCACCAGCGGCATGCAGCGTGGTCATGCAGATCGCTGTGTTGTAGTTGCTGAGTCCCCCACCCTTGCGACCTTCTACAGGCACATAGATACCGCCATCCGGCTGAACACAGGATTTCAAATAGGTCAATGCCAGCGGCACGACATTGTCACGCTGCGGATGCGAGGATCGGATGAACGCCCAGGCCGACAGTGCCGTCAGCGCGGGAAACTGCTCGTTCGACCAAGCCCCGCCGGGCTTCTGGTTCGCCGCCAGCCAATCGAGCGCCCGATCAATCGACGCGTTGATCTCATGCGTCATCGAGACCCCGACCGCGGAGGCACTGTCGGCTGCAACCGGCACCTTCTGTGCCAGCGCCTGACCACCAACCAAGATTGCCACAGAACACGAACAAACCGCCATCATCACCTTGTGCATTTTATTCTCCTCCTTTTTCATTTCTATTATCTCGGCTCGCACGGACGCTCGCTCTCCATTCGGTGAACGAGAACGGCGACGAGATTGGTGAACGTTTTGGATTGCTTACTCGTTATCCGTTCTCGTCGCCGTTCTCGTCAACCGATTTCCCTTTTCATACGGGCACGGATACCTGCCCACACACTCACAAACTACAATCGTTTCCGTCCCCAAAAAGGTTCACACCATTTAACGGGTTCAGACGCCTTCGTTTTACACGGGACTCATTCCCCCTGCTGCCCGTGATTACGGAACGCCTCGCGCTTGCGGCGGCTGTCTGCCAGCAATCCGCGCACCGCCTCGAAATCGCCCGCGTCGATCAACCCGCACAGGCCATCAATCCCGGCCCGCAGCACATCAAGCTCATCGCGGACCGCCGTGGCATTGCTCTTGACGATGTCATGCCAGATATCCTCCGACCCAGCCGCGATACGGGTCGTATCGCGAAACCCCGGTCCGCAGAATCCAAGCACCCAGTCGCCATCACGATTCACCGCCTCCACCAGCAAGGCGGCCATCAGGTGCGGCAAATGGCTAGTCCGGGCAACCAGGCGGTCGTGCGCCTCCGGGGTAATGAGCGTCACCTCCGCGCCCACGGCTTCCCAGAAGCGGCGCAACTCAGCCCCAGCGTCAACCTCGGGCAAGGTATCGCCCGGTGTTACCATTACGCAGGCCCTTTCGTAAAGATCCGCCCGCGATGCGTCCATCCCGACCTTCTCGGAGCCGGCCATGGGGTGACTCCCGACGTAAACCGCCCCACTGCCGGCCAGCGCCGCCTGCAGCTCGCCGTCCAGCCATTGCTTGGTGCTGCCGACATCGGTGACGATGCAGCCCGGCTTCAGGGTATCGCGGATCTCCCGCACCAGGGCGGGCATCGTCAGCACCGGTGTACACAATACCACCAGATCAGCCCCGGCCACAGCCGCCGACGCGCTATCGTACACCGTATCGACAAAACCACCGGCCAGCGCCTGCTGCCGCGCGGCATCCCGGCGGGCATAGCCCCGGACCGCCACGCCGCACGCGCGCAGCGCCAATCCGAGCGAACCGCCCATCAGCCCCATGCCGACAATCGCCACCGACTCAATCATGTTCCCGCTCCTGACACACACTTAATCGCTTACACTTAGTCGCTTACCTTAGTCGACTCCATTCTCACGGCTCGCGAGGACGCTCGCCCTCCAGGAAAGGGAAGACGCCCGACTCTCGACTCCCGACGCCGGGCTTCAGCCTGCGGTCACCTCCCTAAAGTCTGCAGTCTGCGGTCTGCAGCCTGTAGTCTCCCCGTCGCCGTCTTCAGTCTTCGGTCTTTTCTGCTTCCCCAATTTCTGCTTTCTGCTTTTCTTCTTCAAACTCCATCACCACCTGGCGCGGATCCTCCTCGACCTCGATTCCCTCGGCGGCCTCGAACAGGGTTTCCGCATTGTCATCCGCCCGCACCTTGCGCGACAGTACACGCGGGGCCATCTTGTCAAGCTGCCTGAGATCCTTCAACCCGAAATGCTCCAGGAACAGGTGGGTCGTTCCGTACAGGAACGGACGACCGGGCAATTCACTGCGGCCGGCTATCCGCACCAGTTGCATTTCCATCAGCCCCTTGATGATGTGCGCCACGCTCACCCCGCGGATCGACTCGATATCCGCCTTCGAGATCGGTTGGCGGTAGGCGATGATCGCCATGGTCTCCAGCGCCGGCTGCGAAAGCCGCTGCGGCTTGGTCTTGAGCAGATGCCTCAGCCAGCGCCCGCAGGACGCATCACTCTGCAGGCGGAAGCCACCGGCGACCTCCTGCACGGTGAAGCCCGCATGCGTGCGCATGAGGTCATCCCCCAGTTCATCCAGGGCATCCTCCAACTGCTTCGGCTGCACATCGGCAAATACCGCCACCTCGGGATCCGACTCGGCCACCTCCACAATACAGGCGCGAAGTTCCTTGATAGTCAAGGGACGATTGGCCCCGAAGATCAATGCCCCAAGGATCTGCTTCAGTTCCGGCAGGCTTTGCACATCAGACATTCGCGTCTCCTCCCGTTTCCATCCGTTCAAAAAGGTCGCCCGTGCGATCATCATCACGTCCCGCCCCCGCCTCGATCGAGTCGGAGTCCGGGTCATAGACCGCATCGGACTGGGTAATCACGATATCCCCGAAAGTCGAATCCTGGGCCGCGACAATCTGCCGCAGCCGCAGCAGTTCCAGCAAGGCTAGGAAGGTGCAGATGATCTCGTTGCGCGAGGCCATGCGCCCGAACAGCCGCGAGAAGCGCAGCGAGCTCCCGTTGCGCACCGATTGGAGCACATGGTCGATCTTGTCGGCCACGGTATAGCGATCCGCCGCGATCTCGCCAAGCTGCTCCGGCGGGGCATTCTTGAGGACCTCGTTGAAGGCCGCGATCAGGTCGAACAGGCCGACGTCCTGCAGCCCCAGCCCCGTGTCTTCCGGTTCGATCGCCACCGCGCTCTTGCCGCCGAAGGCAAACACGTTCTCCTGGTAGAACTCGCGCTCCTGGAGCTGGCTGGCGATGTCCTTGAACTTCTTGTACTCCACGAGCTGCCGTACCAGGTCCCAGCGCGGGTCCTCCTCCTCTTCCTCCTCCTCTTCCGCGCGCTCATCGACCGGCAGCAGCATCCGGCTCTTGATCATCATCAGCGTCGCGGCCATCACGATGAACTCGCCAGCGATGTTTAGATCGAGCATGCGCATGACGCTGAGGTATTCCATGTACTGCGTGGTGATGCGCTCGATGGGAATGTTGTAGATATCCACCTCGTCCTTGCGGATGAGGTAAAGCAGCAGATCCAGCGGGCCCTCGAAGACCTCGAGATCAACCTTGTATTCTTCCTGTTTCAAAACGCCCCCTTATAATCCCATCGCCTGGCGGGCCGCCGCCAGCGTCCGCCCCGCTTCCGCGCGTGCCCTGGCGGCCCCGGTTCGCAGGACGTCCTCGACATAATCCGGATCGGCCGCCAGTTGCTCGCGGCGGGCTCGGAACGGGGCCAGGGTCACGGTCATGATCTCATGCAACGCCTTCTTCGCCTCGCCATAGCCGAATCCACCCACCCGGTAGCGCGCCGCCAGCTCCTCGCACTGGTCGGGGGTGCCGAACAGCTTGAATAGTTTGAAAACGTTGCATGTGGACGGGTCCTTCGGATCCTCCAGCGGGGTGCTGTCGGTCACAATCTGCATGATCCGTTTTTTGGTCGACTTCAGATCACCGAACAGCTCGATGTGATTATCGTACGACTTGGACATCTTCTGCCCATCGATACCCGGCACCACCGCAACCTCCTCGCGTATGGAGGGCTCGGGGATCGTGAAAACATCGCCGTACTGCTGGTTGAATTTAAGCGCGATATCCCGCGTGACTTCCACATGCTGCTTCTGGTCGCGCCCGACCGGCACAACCGTCGATTGCACCGCCAGTATATCCGCCGCCATCAGCACCGGATACGAGAAGAGCGCGTGGCTGGCCGGAATGCCCTTGGCCAGCTTGTCCTTGTAGGAATGGCAGCGCTCGAGCAGCCCCATCGGCGTGACCGTCGAGAGCAGCCACATCAGCTCCGTCACCTCCGGCACATCACTCTGGCGGAAAAAGACGGTCCGTGCCGGGTCCAGGCCGCAGGCCAGGAAATCGAGCGCGACATCGTGCGTGTCCGCACGCAGCCGCGCCGCATCCTTCACGCTGGTCAGGGCGTGGTAGTTGGCAATGAACAGATACGCCTCGCCCTGGAACTGCAGCTCGATCGCCGGTTTCATCATGCCGAAGTAATTGCCGATATGCAGCTTGCCGGAAGGCTGAATGCCTGAAAGTATCCTCATCCGTCGCTCCCCCTTCATTTAAATTGGTAATAAACGGTACACTAGCGCAGCCCGCGTCAGATATCAAGCCTACTGGCGAGCTTCGTACACCTCATCAGCGGGCGGGGTTACGCGGCGTCTTGGGTGATTGTGAAGACCATGTCGGTGATGGCGCGGCGGAAGGCTTCGTTCTCGACGAATTGCTTGTAGACCTGGGTGTCGTCACGCAGGAGGGTCTGCATGATCTTGCCCAAGGCCTGATCGTGGGCGAGCCGGGCGGTGTGCGGGGTGTTTTCCCTGGCGTTGCGGTAGGCCGGATCGGCGGCGACCTTGGGAGCGATGTCGTCACGAATACGCCGGGCAACGCGGTCAAAGTCGGTAAACAGGGTGCCGAATTGCTCGTTGAAATTCTTGAGGATGACGCTGAGGCGGTCCAGTTCGGGCTGGGGCTTATGTCCGCCTGCCTCGGTCGGTATGGGAGCGATTTCGGCCTCTTCATCGGCAAGGGCCAGTTGCATGGTGGCTTTTTTCTCAATCCGGTAGCTGTCCATATCGATGGATTCAACAAGTCCGACGATGTAGCCGGGATCAATCGGTGCCGGCAGTTTCGGGATGAGCAGGTTGAGGAGGATGGAGAGTTTCTCCCAGCCGACATGCCCGTAGGGCAGCAAGGCCGACAGGAAGCCGTAGGCACGGCAGAAGGCTTTGGCGCGGCTCTTGAATTCGACTTGGCCATCCTCGTCAAGCTGTTCGGAGTAAGTCGCCACACAGCCGTCGAGTATCGGGTCTAGTCGGTCGCGTTCATCACCTGCCAGGAAGCGGGCTACAAATTCAGGGTCTTCCGCAGAATCTGTGGGTGGCTTCCCGTTTTTCCTGTCCATGGTT
>CAZSRU010000040.1:0-25354 GCA_964609395.1 uncultured Victivallales bacterium | reverse complement strand
AAGAAGAACAGCAACACAATGATTGTCGTTGTCGCTGTTGTCATTGGCGTGATGCACTTTCGCGTCGACTTGGTGGCAGGCCGGAATCGCAGGTCGAGTTCGGTCGGATCGACGTGCTGACTGACACCTACGCAATCGAAATCGACTTTTTTGACAAGTGGCAGGAGGGTGTCGGGCAGGCGTTGCATTATGGCGACGCTTCCAGTCGCACCCCATGTCTTGCATTGATTCTGACGGAGACCTCCCCAGACATGAAAAAGATCGGATACATTGATCAGCTTTGCAGGGGGAAAGGTGTTGTCCTTCTTCTCCTGACATCATCTGAAACAACGCCATCAGCCTCAAGCGGCGTGGTCGATGACGGCAATTGCCACGACGAATGATCTGCCTGTGCTGAAGAAGATCTCGATTGCCCGGTGCCCGGACCTGGAACCGCGTCGGTATCGAGACATGGACGGCTTCCATAGGCAGGAGATTGAGGACGTGATGATGCGCATCAGGCTGCGTGGAGTACTTCAACGGAGCATCGGTGAGTGAACGTGGAGAGACTGCTGAACAGTCATCCGAGTTGTCCTTATTAAAGGAAGCGCAGGATGGTAATTGCATGATTCTTGATTGATTTACGATTGTGTGAAAGAATTCGGATCGATTGAGTTGGTGATTTAATGAGGAGAGATCGCATGAAACGATGGATTGAGGCATCGCCGGAAATTATGATGGGAAAACCCGTGATTGCTGGCACGCGAATAACGGTAGAATTGATTTTGGAGAAATTGGCTGCAGGTGAGCCAGAACAGCAGATCCTGCAGGCGCACCCTCGCCTTTGTCACGGAGCCATTCAGGCTGCGCTGCAGTTTGCCGCCGAAGCGCTAAAAGCAGACGTGCTTTATCCCGAACCCATTGAAGCAATCGCATGAACATTGTCGCCGATGAAAGTGTCGACGGGCAGATCGTTTGCCGGCTTCGCGAAGACGGGTATCGGGTGTGGTATATTGCCGAGGAATCACCTTCGATAACGGATCAAGATGTCTTGCGGATTGCTAAAGAGCAAAGCGCTGTGCTCATCACTGCCGACAAGGACTTTGGCGAGCTTGTTTATCGCTTGAAACAGGCCATGTCGGGAGTCGTGCTTATTCGGCTAGCGGGACTGCGCCCCGACCAGAAGGCATTGTTCGTTTCATTTGCTTTCCAAGAGCATGAGGCCGAGATGATCAACTCTTTCTGTGTGATTGGTAGTCGAACCATACGGATACGCCGGGTATCTAGCCCGAGTTGACAGCACTGAGAAGCAACTCAGCCAAGAGGGCGTCTGGTATATGCCTGAGGCACCCAGGCTTCGCTCGTTAATACGTCAGCCGTCGAGACCGTCATTCGCCCCGCTGTTAGCCGGTGCTGCTTGACAAATACATCCTGATCAACCATATTTGTATGTATGAAAACAACGCTTAATATTGATCAATCGGTGCTGGCGGAAGCATCGCGGCTGACTGGCGTGCAGGAGAAGACATCTCTGGTGCGAATGGGGCTGGAAGCGTTGATCGCACGTTATAGTGCGCGACGCCTAGCAGCGCTTGGCGGGTCTGAACCCGCCGCCCGGCCCATCCCCCGCCGGAGGTCGGCGTAGTGGTGCTCGTGGACACATCGGTCTGGATCGACCATTTCCGCAAGGCGAATCCCAGCCTCTCCTCTCTGTTGGAAATGGATGAGGTCGCCATTCACCCGTTTGTCCTGGGAGAGGTTGCTTGCGGTAACCTGGCGAACAGGAAGGAAATCATCTCCTTGCTACATGCCCTGCCGGCGGTGACGAAGGTCGAGGACGATGAGCTATTGCTGTTCCTGGAGCGATACGCGCTCATGGGGCGGGGCGTTGGACTGATTGATGTGCATCTCCTGGCATCGTGCCATCTGGATGGATGCACTATATGGACGAAAGACAAACGGCTCAGCGCGATCGCGGCCGAGATGAGAATTGAGTTCAGGCATTATGGATGATGTGATTCGAGTGGTCGGTGCGGCAGAGCATAATCTGCGGCATATCGACGTCACGCTGCCACGGAACCGGCTTTCGGTGATTACCGGGGTGAGCGGTTCGGGGAAATCCTCGCTGGCGTTCGATACGCTCTTTGCCGAGGGGCAGCGTCGCTATGTCGAAAGTCTTTCGGCCTATGCCCGCCAATTCATCGAGCAGCTTCAGAAACCAGCCGTCGAGCGTATCGACGGACTCTCGCCCGCGATCGCCATCGAGCAGCGCAACTCCGGGGCCAATCCGCGTTCGACTGTGGCGACGGCGACCGAGATCCACGACTACCTGCGGCTGCTCTATGCCAATGCGGGACAGCCGCATTGCCCGCACTGCGGTGTGCCGCTGGCCAGGATGAACGCGGAAAGCATCGTCGAGCACCTGATGGCGCTGCCGGCAGGCACGCGTGTCATGCTGCTGGCGCCGATTCCCGCGCCAACGAAGACCGTGCTTGAGCAGATCCGACGGCGCGGCTATATCCGGGTCCGGATTGATGGCGAGGTGATGGAACTGGAAGCAGCCGATCCCAAGGCGGTCAAGGCATCGAGCCGGATCGAGGTTGTGGTCGACCGGTTGGCGGCGGGGACCGATGTCAATCGCGCGCGGCTGACGGACTCCGTCGAGCTCGCCTTGCGCGAGGGCGAGGGCGTGCTGGTCGTCCTGCGGCAGGCTCCTGGCGGCGGCGGCGACTGGCAGGAACAACGGTTTTCCGAGGACTTGTGCTGTGATGGCTGCGGCGTGCGCTTCGCGACGCTGACTCCGAGGCATTTCTCGTTCAACAGTCCGCAGGGTGCTTGTCCGGTCTGCGACGGGCTGGGGACCGAGGCTGTCTTTGAAGAGGCGCTGCTGGTTCCCGATCCGTCGGTGGCGCTCGACAAGGGGGCGATCCCGGCCTGGCGCACCGGCGGACGGGCGCTGATCCTGCTTTACCGTCGAATGCTGAAAGGCTTTTGCGAGCATTACGGGATCCCGTCGAATACACCGGTCGAGGCGCTGGATGCGGAGGCCAGGCGTGTGTTGTTCAACGGATCCGGGGATGTCGAGATGGCCTTCTCCAAACGAAAGGGCGGCGGGCCCGTCAAGAAAGTAGCAGCCTTCGAGGGGATTATCCCGAACCTGTCGCGGCGGCTGCGCGAGACCGACAGCGAGTTGGTGCGGCAGCGGTTGCGGCGCTACATGACCCGCCGGGTCTGTGTCTCCTGTGGGGGGCACCGGCTGCGTCCCGAAAGTGCCGCCTGCACCTTCAAGGATGTCGCGATCGTCGAGTTGCTGGCCTGGCCGATCGAGCGCGCACACGCCTTCTTCGACGCGCTTGCTCTTTCCCCCGGCGAGCAGGCGGTGGCCGGTGAACTGGTCCGCGAGATCCGGCAGCGGCTTTTCTTCCTGTGCGATGCCGGGCTGACCTACCTGACGCTTGATCGCGAGAGCGGCACGCTCTCCGGCGGCGAGTCGCAGCGCCTGCGGCTGGCCACGCAGATGGGATCCGCGTTGACGGGTGTGCTGTATGTGCTCGACGAGCCGACCATCGGCCTGCACGAGCGCGACAATGAGCGCCTGATCGCGATCCTCAAGCGGCTGCGCGACCTGGGCAACACGGTGGTCGTGGTCGAGCACGACGAGGCGATGATCCGGGCCGCCGACTGGGTTGTTGACCTGGGGCCTGGGGCCGGGAAGGCTGGCGGGCAGGTGATGTATAGCGGTCCCGCCGACGAGCTGACGGCGAGCGAGTTATCGCCGACCGCACGGTTCCTGCGGCATGACGAGCCGCGCTTCGAGCCGTTCGAACGCCTGACGGCGGGAAAGGCACGACTGTGTATCGAGGGGGCCTCCGCCAACAACCTCAAGAATATCGATGTCGCCGTTCCCCTGGGGCTGCTGGTCTGCGTCAGCGGGGTTTCCGGCAGCGGCAAGAGCACGCTGATCGATGACGTGCTGCGGCGTGCGCTGTGCCGCGCGCTTTACCATTCAACCGAGGTGCCGGGGGCGCACCACGCCATCCGCGGGATCGAGCAGATCGACAAGGTGGTCGTGATCGACCAGAGCCCGATCGGTCGCACCCCGCGCAGCAATCCGGCCACCTACACCGGTGCGTTCGATCCCATGCGGAAGTTGTTCGCCGAGACCTCCTCGTCGCGCCTGCGCGGCTACGGGCCGGGGCGGTTCAGCTTCAACGTCAAAGGGGGCCGTTGCGAGGCCTGCGGGGGCGGTGGGCAGATCCGGCTCGAGATGCATTTCCTGCCGGACGTATACGTCACCTGCGAGCGCTGCCGGGGGCGTCGCTACAACCGCGAGACGCTGGAGGTCACCTATGGCGGCCACAGCATTGCCGATGTGCTGGACATGACCGTGACCGAGGGGCTAGAGGTCTTCCGCAACATCCCCGTGATTGCCCGTCGGCTGCAGACGCTTAACGAGGTCGGCTTAGGATACTTGCAATTAGGGCAATCCGCGACTACGCTCTCGGGGGGTGAGGCACAGCGGGTCAAGCTGGCGACGGAATTGAGCCGGGTATCGACCGGGCGGACGCTCTACCTGCTGGACGAGCCGACGACCGGGTTGCATTTCTCGGATGTGAAGCAGTTGTTGTCGGTGCTGGTGCGCTTGCGCGACCAGGGGAACTCGGTCTTGATCATCGAGCACAACCTGGATGTGATCGCGTGCGCGGATTATGTCATCGACCTCGGGCCGGAGGGCGGCGATGGGGGCGGTCAAGTGGTGGCGGTGGGCACGCCGGAGGATATCGCGGCGAATCCGCGCTCGCATACCGGGCGGTTCTTGAGTCGAATGGTGAGAAACAAGTCGACGAAGAGTGTGTGATGTATAGAACACGGGAAATAATCAATCGCGGGGTTGCTGGTGCTTGCAGGCGGTATTGCCTGCTGGCGGTGATTCTGGCCGGGTTGCGGGCTGGTGCTGTGCCTGCCGGTGTGACAGCCGGGAGACTGGCGCTGGAAGATGGCTTTTATGCGCTGGCCGACCGGGTTTTCCTTGATGTTATCGAGGAGGCTTCCTCGAGCGATGCCGCGCTGGCGGCGCATTACATCCTGCGCTCGCATTTCGAGCAGAAACGCTTCGACCGGCTGGAGGAGGACCTGGAGCGGTTTACAAGCGAAGGCGTGTTGGCGGCCGACGCGGTAGCCTACTGGCGTGGGGTGCGTCTGAGCGGGCTCGAGGACTGGGCGGGAGCGGTAGCGGCACTGGATGGCTTCGCTGCCGAAGCGGATCGCGATTCGGCCTACACGCCATCCGCGCTACGGCTCAAGGCGCTGGCGCACTTCAAGACGGGCGATGTCTCCACTGCCTCGGCGCTCTTCAAATTACTCGATGCCACCTGTACCGATGCGTCTGCCCGTGCCGCCAACCGGCTGGATTGGGGATGTGTATTGCTGGCCGCTGGCGAGACCGTTGCCGCGCAGGCGGTTTGGGAACCCTTGCTGGCGGCCACCAACCTGCCTCCAGCGCTGGCGGTGGAAACCACGTATTGGGCTGGACAGGCGTTCCTGCTTGACGGCGAACCTGATCGGACGGTGGCGCTGCTGCGTCCCCTGGTCGCCAAGCCGGACCTGGCAGAGCCGGTCCGGGTGCGTGTCGCCACCGCCCTGGCCGAAGCTTTGCGCCAGACTGCCGATGCAGCCGGCGGTACGGCGGTATTGACCAACGCGATGGCGTCTATTCGCAATCCGGATCTGTCAAGACAGACGGAACGAGAGCTGGCGCATCACCTGCTCGAAGCCGGTCTGCTGGACGCGGCGGCGAGTCAGGTGCGGTCGTTCGTGGCGGCACATCCGGGCGACGCGCAGGCACCTCGATTACTTTACCGGCTGGCCAAGGCCCTGCTGGCGGCCGGGCGCCATGCGGAGGCTGGCGATACCTTCCAGCAGCACCTGGAGGCCTTTGGCGATGCGGCTGGCTTGGTCTATGCGGGCAAGGCCGCCGCCCTGGCGGGACAGGGGCGGCACGCCGAGGCGGCACTCTTGTATGAGCGGGCGGCCGACCAGCTCGCGGATCCCGGACAGGCGATCGGATGCCGGTTCCGCGCTGGCGACAGCTACTTCGCCAACCGGCAGTATCTTCGTGCGCTGGGGACATACCGCCGCGTCCAGGCCGACATAGGGACCGCCACACCGCCGTCCGGGGTACCACCAGAACTGGCCTCTCGCGCCTTGTTCCAGAGCGCATCGAGCCTGGCCTCGCTGGGTGAGATCGCCGAGGCCATCCAGTCCTTCGAGACGCTCGTGCAGGCCTATCCCGACGGTCCCGATGCGGCGGACGCGCTGCTGGCGATCGGCGATCTGGAACTCGAGGGAGGGCGGATGGAAGCGGCGGAGGCCGCGTTCGCGCGTGTCATGGCCGGTTGGCCCGGCACCACGGCCTTCTGGAAGGCGCTGCACGGGCGTGGCATGGCTCGCTACCGGCGCTGGGCTCCGGATGCGATCGACGACTTCGACCGCATCGCCGCCGAGGCGGCGGGGACCCCCATGGCCGAGCATGCGCACTTCATGCGTGCGATGTGCCTGTACCGTCTGGGACGGGATGCGCAGGCACTGGATATCTGCCGTGATTTCCTGACCCGGTTCCCGGCATCCGAATGGGCCGCTCCCGTGCAGTTCTGGGTGGCGCGCCTGGAGTACAATGCCGGTCACGACGAGGCCGCCGAAAACGCCTTCCTCGCTTTCGTCGACCGCTATCCGGCTCATGAACTGGCCCCCCAGGCACTGCTGCGCGCCGGCCTTGCGGCCTTGCGTCGCCAGCAGTATCTGCAGGCGATCGAGCTGCTCGGGCGCATGGCGAAACAGTATCCGGCCAGCGATCTGCTGGCGGATGCCCGTTTCCATCAGGCCGAGGCGATGGTGCAGCTTGGCCGTTTCGCGGCGGCGATCCTGGTTTACGAGGAGGTCATCATCAACTACCCCGGCCGCGAACTCGCCGCCATGGCACTGGGCCGCAAGGGGGACTGCCAGTTCACGCTGGGCGCGGAAGTCCCTGCCCGGTACGAGGAGGCCGCGCTTTCCTACCAGGCGCTGCTGCAGACCCCCGGATTGATGCTGGACGATGTCCTGCAGGCTGCTTACAAGCTGGGGCTGACTCACGAAAAGCTGGGGCGGACGGAGGTGGCGCTCGAGCAGTTCTATAACGGTGTGATGCTGCCGTTCCTGGTGGAGAAGGAACACGGCGGTATTCCCGGGGAGGCGGCCCGTGTCTGGTTCTCGCGCGCGGCGCGCGGCGCGGCGGCGATCATCGAGCGCCGCCAGGACTGGCGTCGCCTGGTCCGGATCCTTGATCGGGCGGAGGCGGCGGATGTCGAGTTCTCGCCCGAGGCGAAAGCGCGGATCAAGGCGGTCAAATCAGATTACTGGTGGATGTTCTACTGACAGGGAGGTGTGAGTCATGGCGGTACTGGAATTGTTGTCGCAGGGAGGGCCGGTCTCCTGGATCATCGCCTTTGGCGGTATGATCGCCTTCGGCGTGTTTATCGAGCGGTCGTTCAGTCTGCACCGTGCCCGGATCGGTTATTCCGATTTCCTCAATGGCATGTTCAATGTCCTGAGCAAGGGGAACATCAAGGAGGCCCTGGCACTCTGCGACGAGACGCCCGGGCCGGTGGCCTACCTGGTAAAGGTCGCCATCCTTTACCGCGAGGCGGACAAGGAGGATCTGCACCGGACATTGCAGGACGCGGCGGCGGCGGAGATCTCGCGCATGGAGCGGCGTCTGGTCGTGCTCACCACCATCGCCCAGCTCGCCCCGCTGCTGGGGCTTTTCGGCACCATTCTCGGGATTCTCGACGGGGCGTTGGCCCTGCAGTCACAGGGTCCGCTGGTGCAGAGCGCGAACCTGCTTGACGGGCTTCTGCTGGCGCTCTCCACGACCGCGGTCGGGCTGGCCGTGGCGATCCCGTGCTACGCCGCCTTCAACCTGCTGGTGATCAAGATCGACCGCATCGTGCTGGACATGGAGCGGACCCGCTACGAGATGGTGGCCTTCCTCAAGGGGATCCGCCGCCGGGAGGAGCAGTAACGCCATGCCGCCGACCTTGATCAAGGCCCCGTTGCCCGGGGGGGACATGCGGACCCGCTACGTGCCCGACGTGCGGTTCCGTCACGGGCTACTACGGATGGCCCCTTGGCTGGACATGGCACTTGTGCTCCTCTATCTGGTGCTGCTGCATTCGCGTGTCGTGCTCCAGCCCGGCGTGGTGGTGGAACTGCCGGGTGCGCAGCCCGGTACGGGACTGATCAGTCCGCTGATTGCGGTGGCCCTGGTGTCCGGTCCTCCACAGGCCCCCGTGTACCGCGTCTTCTTCGACAACGCTCAGTATGCGCTTGACGACGAGAAACGCCTGGAGGCGCTGCGGGCGGCCCTGGCTGAAAAGCGCATTAACCTGAATGAAACCGCGTTGACGCTGTATGCCGACCGGCGCATCGAGCATCACCATCTGATGCGGCTGATGCAACTGGCTCAGGAGGCCGGCATGCAGCGCATCAACCTGGGGACACAACCGGTGGATGCAAAGCCATGAGCGGTACGCCGGGCAGGGAATGGATGCGCCGAGGCGGGGTGCGCGGAGCCATCGACGGTGGAACCGCTGTCGTGGTTCTGCTCTGGCTCGGTATCCTGCTGCTGGTGCCGTCTCGCCCGTCCGTCGAGCCGTATTCCCCGTCGGCCCCCGCCAGCATGATCAGCGCCTGGCACGAACCGCTTGCCCAGGTGTCGCTGGCGCTCCGTCCGGATCTGGTGACGCTGCCTTCGTCCGTCTCCTTCGGGGCTGGTGGTCCGTCCGTGGATTCGCTCCAGGGTGTGCCTGCTTTCCGTCGCTACACGGGCAAGCCACTGCCACCGGTGGATGACGCCCCGCCGCCGGTGGATGGTGAAACCGCCGAGGCTGCTGCACTGCGCCGGGCAGCGGCGGAAGCCCTGGTTACGAGCCCTTTAGCCGCCGTGTTGACCGCAGATGGCGGAAACACGATTCCGGCTTCCATGACCGGCTGGCGTGTGGTATGCTCCCCGTCGCTGGGCGGTACGCAATTGAGCGCCGCCTTTATGGATACGTTCAAACCGCCTGGCGACGTGAAGCGTTTTGAAGCGGAGTTATGGATTCAATTCGACAAAAGCGGGCGACCGCTTGAACTCTTTATCGAGAAAAGCGAGAACCGGGCGCTTGCCCAGGAACTGGTGCGGCAGCTATGGAACCCTGCCAACTGGACGGGTGCCGCCGGGCAGGGCCGTATGAATATCCGCTATCTGGCGGGAACGGGAGGGACCGATGCGAATCAAGACAACTGAATGGAAAGCCGGGACCGCGAACCGGATGGTGGATACCTTCCTGTCGCGGCCGGCGTTCGATGACAAGGCGCAGGATGTGGCGCGGTCGGTCCTGGCCGATGTCAAGCAGCGCGGTGACGCGGCGGTCGTGGACTACGCGGCTCGCTTCGACGGTGCCCGCCTCAGCGCGGCAACGCTGCGGGTCATCGACGCCGAATTGCAGGCGGCGGCGAAACAGGTTGATGCGAAATTCCGTGCCGCCGCCAAGGAGGCCTATCGCAGGATCACCCGCTTCTCCATGGCCGGTGTCAAGCGCGACTGGCAGATAAAGACTGAACGCGGCGGCCGGCTGGGCGAGTTCTTCGTGCCCTACGACCGCGTGGGCGTCTATGTCCCCGGCGGCGCAGCCCCGCTGGCCTCCACGGCGCTGATGACCGCCACCCTGGCGAAGGCCGCCGGCGTGCCCGAGATCGTGGCCTGCACCCCCTGCGGGGCGGATGGCGCAGTTAATCCGTATGTCCTTTACGCGCTGCAGCTCGCCGGGGCGACCGAGATCTACCGCGTCGGGGGAATCCATGCCATCGGCCTGATGGCGTACGGCACGCGCAGCGTGCGGCGGGTGCGGAAGATCGTCGGCCCGGGCGGCACGTACGTGACGGCGGCCAAGCGGCAGGTTTATGGCGATGTGGCACTGGATCTGGTGGCCGGACCCAGCGAGATCGCCGTGTTGGCTGACGCGAGTGCCAATCCGGCGCATGTGGCGATGGACCTGCTCTCGCAGGCCGAGCACGGGACCGGTCACGAGAAGGCTCTGCTGGTGGCAACAGACGCCGCGCTGATCGACGCCGTCAAGGCCGCCCTGCTTGCGCATACCGCCACGCTGTCGCGGGGTGCGGCCATCCGGCGCGTGGCCGACGGTGGCGGCATCATGCTGGTCAAGGTCGATGACCTCGAGGCGGGCGTTGACCTCTGCAACCGCTTCGCTCCCGAGCATCTGGAACTGATCGTGCGCGAGCCGCGCCGCTGGGTGAAGAAGGTGCGCTGCGCCGGCGCGGTCTTCATGGGCCCATGGACGCCGGAATCCGCCGGCGATTTCGCGGCCGGTCCCAGCCATGTCCTGCCGACCGGCGGGGCGGCGGCGATGTTTTCCGGGCTGACGGTGGACGACTTCCGCCGGCGCAGCAGTTTCGTCGAGTTCACCCGCCGCGACCTGCAGGATGTGCTGCCGGTGATCGAGGCCTTTGGCCGCGTCGAGGGGCTCGACGCGCACGCGCGGGCAGGCAGCATCCGCTTCGAGCGTGAATGAGAAAGTCAATTGAGGCACTTGCAGAACCCCTATTGAGGAAGATTCTGACTCATGCGTCAGGGCTGCGCGCACAAAAAAACCACAAATAAATAGTCAGTCTAAACCGCCTGGGATCATGGCGCGCTGGACCGCCTGGCGGGCCTCGGTATTGGCGGGGTCTTCCTGCAGGATGAGCACAAGCTGCTTGAGCGCCTCGACCGGATTGCCGCTGTCGAGCAGGGCGATGCCAAGTCCGGTCTGCGCGCGGCTGTTGCCGTCATCCAGGGCCAGCGCCTGCTTGTAGATCACCGCGGCCAGCTCATGGCGTCCGGTCGCCCGGCAGAGATCCGCGATCGCGACCATGGCGGGGATGTGCAGCGGTGTCCGTTCCAGCAGGAGTCGATAGGTGGCCTCCGCCTCCGCGAGCTTGCCGTCGCGCGCCTGGGCGGCGGCGAGGTTGAAGTAGGCCTTGTCGGTGGGTAGCAGGTCGATGCTGCGCTGGAAGCAGGCCGCCGCCTCGGCCCAGCGTCCCTGCATGAAGCGGACATGCCCGAGGTTGAAGTGCGCCTTGGGGCGGTCCGGCTTCAGCCGGATGGAGGCCTCGAAATGCGGGGCGGCCTCGTCGTTGCGTCCGTCCCGGCTGAGCGCGGCCCCGACGCCGTTATGCATCATCCAGTTATCCTCGGTCACCGCGACGGCATGCGAGAACAGCGAGAGGCTGTCGCGCCAGCGGGTGGTCTGGTCGTGGGTACGGGCAATCAGCGCGAGCGTCACGCCGGTGATGGCCACGGCCAGTGGGGGCCGCCAGCGCGGTGCGGCGCGCCAGGCGGCGTCGATCGCCAGGGCGGCGGTGGCGTAGAGGGCGGTGGCGGGGATGTACAGGAATCGGTCGGCCATGGCGTGCCAGCCGAACTGGACCAGGCCCAGCACGGGGACGAGCGTCACGAGGAACGCAGCCAGGGCGACGAGTAGTCCGGGCTGCCGGTCGCGCCATCGCCAGGCGGCGGCGAGCACGCCAGCCAGGGCTGCCAGCGCGGCCAACGTGGCGGTCGCCGACCAGGCCCCCGGGTGGGGGTAGAGGATCGCCAGCCGGAACGGCCAGAGCAGCTTGCCCGCATAGCGCCAGATGCTGACGGCGGCGTTGCTGGCACGTCCCCACAGCGAGATGGTCTCGACATCGAGGATCGATCCGCCTGCCGACTGGACGTGGATCGTCACGGCCAGCGAGAGCAGTGCCGCCAGCAGCAGTGGCCACTTCTCGCGCAGCACGGGTTTCCAGCCGTCCGGGCGGGAGAGCGATACCCGCCGCAGCGGCCAGATGTCCAGAAGCAGCAGGACCGCCGGCAGGGTCATCAGCATGGGTTTGGCCATCAGTCCCAGCAGCATCGCGGCGATCACCATGGCGTAGCGGCCTCGCGAGGGGGTACGCACATAGGCGGTGTAGGCCAGGATGGCGAGCCACCAGAACGGGGTGCTCAGCAGGTCCTTGCGTCCGGCAATCCAGGCGACGGATTCGACATGAACGGGATGCACGGCGAACAGCAGTGTGGCCAGGAAGGCCGGGCGTGTGCGTCCGGTCAGTCTCCGCAGACAGGTGTAGACGAGCACGATATTGACGAGGTGAAGCAGCAGGTTGGTGCGGTGCAGGGCGGCGGGGTCCAGGCCGCTGAGCGTCACATCGGTCATGTAGCTCAGCCATACCAGCGGTTGCCAGGTCGAGGCGAAAAAGGCGGTGAACGCCCAGCGGATGCCCTGCCAGGTGAGTCCCTGGCTGACGACCATGTTCTCGTAGACGTACAGGTCATCGTCCAGCCCGATGAAGCCGCACCGGGTGATGCCGCTAAAGGCCAGCAGGGCTGCTCCGAGCGCGATGGCGGGGGGTGTGAGCGGGCTCGCCGCTATCCATCGGTAGAGGCGGCGCAGGCGGACGATTGCCGCGTGTGTCATGGTGCTTGCCGTCATGATGATAGTCGCTGGATTGGGCATCGGGTCGGATGATGCAGGAGGTTGTGGCTTCGGTTAGTAATGCAGCATGCTGCCGCCGATGTACTCGCGCAGGATGGAGTTGCGGGGGACCAGGTCCTCCTGCACGGGGATGAAATTGAGCAGGAACTCCGAGAGCCGGCGTGACTCGGCGTATTCGGGCTGGTCGGGCTTGACCTGCATCAGCAGTGGTTCGACGAAGGGTTTGAGCACGGCCAGCTCGTAGTCGAGCGCGGAGTTGAAGGTGGCATCGGCCTCCTGCTGGTAAGGAAAAATCCAGCGTTCCTCGCCGCGCCGGACCATTGGCCACATGGAAAGCGTCCGTAGCGGGCTGTGGCCGCGGAACTGGTGGTCGCGGACCATGCGGCGGATGAGCCGGTTGTCGGTCGTGGAGATTCGGTTGTGGCTGTCGACATTGAGCTGAGTCAGGGCATTGACGTAGATGCGGAACTTCTGCGAGGCGGGGATCATGGCGGTCAGGCGGGGGTTGAGCCCGTGGATGCCCTCGATGATCAGGACCTCGTCGGCGGCCAATGTCACGACTTCCTCGGTGATCTGCGGGGCACGCTTCTCGAAGTTGAATCGCCGGACCGGGACGGGGCGGCCTTCGACCAGGGCCCGCAGATCGCGGTTGAACGCCTCGATATCCACGGCCTCGATATGCTCGTAGTCGGGCTTTCCATCCTCGCCGATCGGGTTCATGGCCTCGCCGACGAAGTAGTCGTCCGTGGCGATGGTGACGGGTTGCAGTCCGTTCACGCGCAGGTGGGTGGAGAGGCGTTTGGCGAAGGTGGTCTTGCCGGCGGACGACGGTCCGGCGATCAGGACGATGCGCATGGGGGGCTGGCGTTCGGTGATCTGGTCCGCGATCCTGCCGAGTTTCTTCTCATGCAGGGCCTCTGCGGTATGGATGAAGCGCTCGACTTCCCCCGTATAGGTGATGCGGTTGAGGCGTCCGGCGGTGGTGACGCCGAGGATGCGTCCCCAGCCCTTGTGCTCGCGGAAGATCTGGAAGAGGTGGGGCTGGTCCTGGAAGGGCGGCACGGCTGCCGGTGCTTCCGCCGTCGGGAGCTGGATGATGAATCCGGGCGCGTAGGGGATCAGCTCGAAATGACCCAGGGTGCCGGTCGAGGGTGTCAGCGGTCCATGGGCCAGGTCGCAGAAGCCGTCGCACCAGTGGATCACGACACGGGGCGGGTTGCGGTATTGCAGCAGGTGCAGCTTCTCCTCCATTCCGCATTGCTCGAAGATCTTAACGGCATCCAGGAATGAGACCTTGCGCCGTTCGATCGGCAGGTCGCGCCGGATCAGCTCCTGCATGCGCTGCCTGATGTCCGCCAGTACCTGCGGGGTCAGAGCCTGGCCCCCGTTGAAGGTGCAGTAGAGGCCCGGGCCGATGGCGTGCTCGATCGTGAATGACGCTTGCGGGGCCACGTCCTTCACCGCCTTGGCCAGCAGGTAGCAGACCGACCAGCGATAGACGCGCCAGCCGTGCGGGTTGGCGGCGGTGATGTAGCGGATATCGCTGTTGACGCTCAGCGGGTAGGTGAGCGAGACCAGGTCGTTGTTGACCAGCGCAGCCACCCAGGGGGGCTGGCCCTGCGGGGAGGGCGGGGCCAGTTCCAGCACGCGGGTGCCATCGGGGGCCGAGGTCGGTGTGTCGCCATTGATCGTGATGCTCAGCATGGTGCTAATCCTTTGCCGGGGCGACGACGATGCGGAACCCGATGGTGTCGTACCGGGCGTCCGGACGATCAAAGCCGCGGGCATTGATGCGCAGGCTTTCCTGCCCGTCGAAATCCCAGGAGCCGCCCTTGCGGATCTTGTACTCCGGCTTGGCGTCGTCGGTCCAGTCGAGTGTCCATTCCCAGACGTTGCCGGCCAGCCCGAAGATGCCCAGTTCGTTCATGCCGGCGGCCTCGACCGGCGCGGTGGCGGCGTAGCCGTCGTTGTAGCCTTCAATGCCGCGCCACTGGGAGAAGCTGCCGCGGGCGGACTGGTCGGAGACGTTGCCGTAGGTCGGCGGCCATTCGTTGCCCCAGGGGTAGGTTCGGATCGTGCCGGCCCCGGCGGCAATCATCCATTCGGCTTCAGTCGGCAGGCGGAAAACATAGCCAGGTGGTATGCGGTCGGCAAAGTTGGTTGTCAGCCAGGTGCAGTAGGCCATGGCGTCATTCCAGCTCACGTAGACGGCGGGCTGTTCGGGATCGTCGAGGGTGAGCCCCTCGATGCGGCGGCTGGAATGCTGCGGGTCGAAGCGCCGGTAGCGGTTGTTGCTGATCTCGTGCTTGCCGAACCAGACCTTGGTTTCCGGCATCCAGACAAAGCTCAGGACATCGCCGAGACCGATCGGGACGCTGAGGAACATGCCGGGGGTGACGGGTTCCGTTGCGGGCTCCGGGGCGTCCGGCAACGTGCCGGGACCGGTTGTATCCGGGGAGGCGGGACCGGATGTCTCGGGGGGGGGCGTGGCTGCGGTTCTGGGTAGGATGCCGGCGGCATCCTCCTGGCTTGCGCGCGCCTGGGCGAGGAGCACGGCGGCTTCGCAGTAGGGGTTGTTCTTCACGGCCAGATGCAGGGGGGTATAGCCCATGGCGGTGGTGGCGGTGATGTCGGCACCGAACTCGATCAGGAGCGTCACGGCGGACGATGCGTTTTTCGTGGCTGCCCAGTGCAAGGGCGTGATGTCGTTGCGTGCCTTGGCATTGATGTCGGCCCCGCCGGCGATAATCACGCGCATGGTCTCGACGCCATCGCGGCTGGCGGCCCAGTGCAGCGGGGTGAAACCGAGGCTGTTGGTCGCGCCGGTATCGGCCCCGCGCGAGATCAGCAGGGCGGCGATATCGGCCTGGTCGGTGGCGGCGGCCAGGTGCAGCGGGGTGACGCCATTACCGACCACCGCGTCGAGGGCGCTGCCGACATGGGATTCCAGCAACGCATCGAGGGTGGCGATATCCCGTGCCCTGACCGCCTGGTGCAGGGGGGAAGCACCGGAAGGCAGGCAGAAACCGCCAAGCAAGATGACCAATGACAATCGTTTGAACATGCGCAGTAGTTTAGACTGGAACGACAGTTTGTCCAGTTGAAATCGCAGTCATGTTGTGCGGCTGAATTGCGCACGGGTCTTGCTTGTCATCGGCTCGCTGATCAGATAGGATGCGATCCCATGAACTGGCATGTTTTACATTTAAGGTCGCGCACGGAGAAGAAAGTGGCGGATGTCTGTGTGGTGCACGGGATTGAGCATTACCTGCCGCTGCGCGAGGAAACCAAGATCTACCAGCGCCGCAAGGTGACGGTGCATAAGCCGCTGTTCAGCGGGTATCTGTTTGCCGCGTTCGAGCCCGATCAGCGGATCTTCCTGCATCGGACGAATCACGTGATCCGGGTCCTGGCGCCCGATGATGAGGCGGGGCTGGTACGAGATCTCGAGCAGATCCGCATGGCGCTTGAGGCGGATCCGAGGCTGGAGGCCGATGCCGCCTTCCGTGAGGGGCGTCGGGTCATCATCACGTCGGGTGCGTTTGCCGGTATCGAGGGCATCCTGGCGACCACGCGAGGGAGGGCCCAGGTGCGCCTGAATGTGGAATTGATTGGGCAGTCGGTCGCCCTGGATGTGGATCGTGACCTGATCGAATTCCTCGATGATTGAGGAATCGCCGGTCGCTTTGCAATAAAGCGGGGTATCCCCGCGTTCTTCGTTTCATGAGTTCGCGCAGGGGGCGCGGCGGGTAAATCGGAAACAGGAGGCTTGTGTGATGAAAGCAGGAATCAGGATAGGGACGATGGGCATGCTGGCGGCGGGGTTGCTGGTCGGGCAGATGGCGCTGGCAGATGAGCAGGGCAAGGGGCAAGGCACCGGCGAGTATGGCAGTCCGGGCGAAGGTGCTGGCGAGAGGAAGCTGGGGCGCGAGCAGCCACGTGAGCAGCACAGGGAACAGATGAAAGCGCAGATGGAGAAGAACCGTGAGGCGCGTAAGAAGCTCATGGAGGCGGTTGGTGCCGAGGAGGACGTGCAGAAGGCCTTGGCCATGGTGCGCGAGCATTGTGTCAAGCAGCATGCGGAACGCTCGGCGTTTCACGAGGCCAAACTCGCGGAACTATTGAAAAACATGCAAGCGAACAAGGCCAAGGCCGACGCGCATAATGCCGGGCTTTTGGCGGAGCTGGATGCGCTGAAGGGGAAAGAGGACCTGACGAAAAAGGACATCCTGCGTGCCTTGAAGGATGCCCATCCCGAAGGGATGCACAACCGTGATGGCAAGCCGGGCAAGGAGCGTGGCGAGGAAATGAAGCGCAAGCGCGATGGCAAAGCGCGTGGCGAGGAAATGAAGCAGAAGCGCGAAACCCCCGTCAAAAAGACTACGGACGCCTGATCCGGTAAAATGACGATAGACGAAAACACCCGCCGGGGATCCTCCGGCGGGTGTTTTTGTCTATTCGCGTTTCTTGTGCGGGCATTCGCTCTGCCCTTCGTACAGCAGGCTGCATACCGGTATGTCCATGTACTGGGCAATGCTGTCGAGGTTCTTGACCGATGGGAACCGCAGTCCCCGTTCCCACTGACTGACGACCGAAACCGATACGTCCAGGTCATGAGCAACACGTTTGAGGGGTAGTCCCTCGGCCCGGCGCCAGAGGCGTAGCCGTGCCCCGAAACGTTCGGATGTCGATAGTTTGAGGCGTCCCGTGATCTTGCCGTCTTTTGTTTTTACCATGGCCATGAAAAGTCTCCCTTCTTTGCTCGATGTGTAAATAGTACACATATGGTTTCATTTGTCATTACTTTTCTGACAAAAAATCACGGGGATTGCAGGGGTGGGTTGCAATATTCTTGCTCATTGGCCCCGGTTCGGTTTCAATGGGCGGACGAGTCAAGCCAATAGAAAGGAAAAAACGGATGAGACCGGTTGTATTGATCATACGGGATGGGTGGGGGATCAACGAGGATGCGCGGGGCAATGCGGTGATGGCGGCGGATACGCCGAACATTGACCGTTACAAGGCGCAGTATCCCTGGACCGCGCTGGATTGCTCGGGCGAACCGGTCGGCCTGCCGGACGGCTACCAGGGGTCGAGCGAGGTCGGCCACCTGAACATCGGGGCGGGCCGGATCGTGATCCAGGAACTGAAGCGGATCGACGACGGGCTGCGCACCGGCAAACTGTTTGAGGCGGGGAAATGGAAAACGCTGGTGGCCAACTGGAAGGCTAACGGCAGCCGGCTGCACCTGCTGGGACTGCTGCAGGACGAGGGGGTGCATGCGCATCAGGAGCATCTGTTCAAGATCATGCGCCGGGCGCGCCGCGAGTATCCCGGCGGCGCGATCGTGATCCACCCGTTCCTTGACGGGCGAGACACGCCGCCGCGCAGTTCGCTGGAATACATCGCCAAGCTGGAACTGGTGATGGCGGAGGTCGGCGGCTGCACGATCGGCACCGCGATGGGGCGCTACTACTCAATGGACCGCTCGCAGAACTGGCGGTTGACGGATATCGCCTACCACTGCCTGGTCAGTGGCGAGGGGCGTGTGGCACCGACGATCCGGCAGGCGGTCGCGGAATCGTACGCCAACGACAAGACGCCGGACGGCGAGCCGATGGTCGATGAATATATCCTGCCCTACCGCATGGAGGGGTACGAGGGGATGCGCGACGGCGACTGCGTGCTGCACACCAACTACCGCCAGGACCGGGCGATCCAGCTCGCGCTGGCCTTCACGTCCGATGACTACGCCGGCACGCGCAAGGTCCGTCCGGCGGTCACGTTCCTGGGCCTGACCCGCTACTTCAACGAGTTCACCGAGTACATGATGGGGGCCATGGATGCCGAGGGCGGTATGGAGAACCTGCTGGGCGAGGTGGTGTCGGCGGCGGGGCTGCGGCAGTTGCGCATTGCCGAGACTCAGAAATTCCGCCACGTCACCAGCTTCTTCAACGGCAAATCGACCACGCCTTATGCAGGCGAGGACCAGGTGGATGTGCCTGGCCGCTTCGACCCGTCGGCGTTCGGCAGCCATCCCGAGATGGAGGCCTACAACCTGACCGATGCGATCCTGGCCCGGTTGCAGGACAACCCGTATGCGTTCATCGTCGTCAACTACGCCAATGGCGACATGGTCGGGCACACGGGGCTGTTCGAGGCCGCGCGCAAGGCGATCGAGATCGTCGACGAATGCGTGGGGCGGCTGGTCAAGCGTTGCCTGGAGCTGGATGCGCATGTGCTGATCACGGCTGATCACGGCAATTCCGAGGAAATGATCGATCTGGTGACCGGAATGGTCAAGACCAGTCATACGCTCAACCCCGTGGAGTTCATCTACGTGGCGAAGGATGCTGCCGCCCGGCGGTTGGTATCGCATGGCAAACTGTCGGATATCGCGCCAACGGTGCTGGAGTTGCTGGGGCTGCCGGTGCCGGTGGAGATGACGGCGGTGAGCCTGCTGGTCAGATAGCCGGGATTCGGGGGGTAGTGATGCGGTGGATGGCTGATAAGAGGTGCGGGCGGGTGCTGCTGCCGTTGCTGCTGCTCGGCGTGCTGGTGGCGCAGACGGCTGTCGCGGCGCTGCAGTACAAGGACCGCTTCAGTCCGTGGAACACGAAGCGTGAGGCTCGGCGCGAGACGCGCTATATCCTGTTGCACACGACCGAGGGCGCTGGCAAGGGGGCACTGGAGAAGCTGCATCGCTATGGCGAGGCGCATTTCATGGTCGATACGGACGGTGTTGTCTACCGCCTGATCGACCGCCGCCGCGTGGCCATGCACGCCGGGCGCAGTATGTGGGAAGGGCGCACCAGCTTGGATGACTACACGATCGGTATTGAAGTGGTCGGTTACCACAACCGCCCGATCACCAAGGCGCAGATTGCCGCCTTGCGCGAGCTGCTGGAGCAATTGAAGGTTGCTTACGGGATTCCGGACCAGAACGTCATCCCGCATTCGATGGTGGCCTACGGGGCACCGAACCGCTGGCACCGGCGTTCGCATCGTGGGCGCAAGCGCTGCGGGATGCAGTTTGCCGACCGCTCGTTGCGCGAGAAACTGGGGCTCAAGCACCAGCCCCTGTTCGATCCGGATGTCAAGGCGGGTCGGCTGGTCAATGCCGATCCCTACCTGGCGCTGGCGCTGTTCGGCTCGGCGCGGGAGCAGACGAAGGCGGCGGCGCATTTCGATGGTGATTCGGCCATGATCATCGGTCCCGGCCGCAGTGCCTGGGATATCGCGCGCGACAAGTACCGCAGTGCGGATACACGCTACCGGTTCCCCGACGGCAGGGAACTGCGCGGCGACCAGGTGACCAACTGGAAGACGATGCCGGCGGGGACGCGCGTGGTACTCTCAGCCGCCGCCCGCGAGAACGAGGAGGAACAGATACTGGAGATCGGGACGGAAAGTGGTGGTGTCGGCGAACTGGCCGGCGACGAGTCCCTGGCTGCCACGACGATCTATTTCCTCAAGGACGGACGGGTGCGGCAGGGCAGCGAGATGACCCGCGAGCAGGTCGATGCCCTGCCGTCGGGCACGCGAATCCTGGTCGGCTATGTTCATGGGGGCTATGTGACCGCCAAGCGCCGTGCATTCGACATATGCGGGTCCAAGTGGAATGCCCCGACGACGTTCTACCGTTTGAACGACGGGCGCGTGCTGACGGGCGAGCAGGTCACGGAGGGCACTATCCCGCCCATGACCATGGTGTTTTTTGTGCGTTGATTGCGGAGGCTGCATGATGACCGAGAAGACATTTATCCGGGCGGATGACCAGGTGCGCGATTCCTTTTCCCTAGCGCGGCAGATCTACGATTCGGGCTTCGTGCCGGATGTGCTGATCGTGCTGTGGCGCGGGGGGACGCCGGTCGGGATCGTGATCCACGAGTTCCTGCTTTACAAGGGGATCTCGACCTATCACACCGCGATCAAGGCCGCGTCCTACAGCGGGATCGGCGAGCGGGGCGAGCCGGAGCTGGAGCATTTCGACCGGCTGCTGGATCATATCACGCCACAGAGCAAGGTCCTGGTGGTGGACGACATCTTCGATTCAGGTTGCACCATGAGCAAGGTCGTGCAGGAACTCAAGCCCCGGGTCGGCCAGATCCGCATCGCCACGCTGTTTTACAAGGAAGGGTCCAATGTGACCGATATCGAGCCCGACTATTTCCTGCGCAAGACCGACCGCTGGATCGTCTTCCCGCATGAACTCGACGGACTCACGCCGGAGGAGATCAAGGCCAAGGACAGTTTTATCGCCGATCTGCTGGATGTATGACGGCGGGTGATGCAGACAACGACAGGACACGTATTCTGAAACGCAACGAAAGGGGACATGATGCCGAAGCACAACGATATCGAAACCGTACTGATTATTGGATCCGGGCCGATCATTATCGGCCAGGCTTGTGAGTTCGACTACTCCGGCACACAGGCCTGCAAGGCCCTGCGCGGGCTGGGCTACCGGATCGTGCTGGTCAACTCCAATCCCGCCACCATCATGACCGACCCGGGAATGGCGGATGTCACCTACATCGAGCCGCTGACGGTTGAATCGCTCGAGAAGATCATCGCCCGTGAGCGTCCCGATGCACTGCTGCCCAACCTTGGCGGGCAGTCGGCCTTGAACCTTTCCTCCGACCTGGCCAAGCATGGCATCCTGGACCGCTACAACGTCCGCGTGATCGGCGTCAAGCTTGACGCCATCGAGCGGGGCGAGGATCGCATTGAATTCAAGAAGACGATGGACCGGCTGGGGATCGGGATGGCCCGCAGCTCGGCCGTGTACAACGTCGATGATGCCGCGACGGCGGCGGCGGAGCTGGGCTATCCGGTGGTCATCCGTCCCGCCTACACGATGGGAGGAACAGGCGGCGGCATCGTCTATAACGTGGAGGAACTGCGGATCATCGCGGCGCGGGGTATTGCCGCCAGCCGGGTCGGGCAGATCCTGGTCGAGGAGTGCGTGCTGGGCTGGGAGGAACTGGAACTGGAAGTTGTGCGCGATGCCGACAACCGGATGATCACGGTCTGCTTTATCGAGAACATCGATCCGATGGGGGTGCATACCGGCGACTCGTTCTGCTCGGCACCGATGCTCACGATCAGCGGGGAACTGCAGCAGCGCCTGCAGAAGGCGGCCTACGCGATTGTCGAGGCCATCGAGGTGGTCGGCGGCACGAACGTGCAGTTCGCGCACGATCCGGTCAGCGACCGCGTGATCGTGATCGAGATCAACCCGCGCACCTCGCGCTCCTCGGCACTGGCCTCGAAGGCGACCGGCTTCCCGATCGCCCTGGTGTCCGCCAAGCTGGCCGGTGGCATGTCGCTGCCGGAATTCCCGTACTGGCGCGACGGGACCCTTGATCGCTACACGCCCTCCGGCGACTACGTCGTCATCAAGTTCGCCCGCTGGGCCTTCGAGAAGTTCAAGGGCGTCGAGGATCGCCTGGGGACGCAGATGCGCGCGGTCGGGGAGGTGATGAGCATCGGCAAGACCTACAAGGAGGCGTTCCAGAAGGCGATCCGCGGCCTCGAGAACGGGCGCGACGGGCTCGGCTTCGCCAAGGATTTCAACAGCCTGCCGCTCGACGAGCTCATGGCACGGCTGTCGGTAGCGACCAGCGAGCGGCATTTCCTGCTGTACGAGGCCTTGCGCAAGGGCGCGACGGTCGAGTCCCTGTTCCAGAAAACCAAGGTCAAGCACTGGTTCCTGGAGCAGATGAAGGAACTGGTCGAGCGCGAGGAGCAGATTCGTGGTTACCAGGGGCAGCGACTGCCGGAGGAACTGTTGCGGGCCGCCAAGAAGGACGGTTTCGGCGACGCCTGCCTGGCGAAGCTGACCGGCAGTACGGAAACGGTGATTCGCGAGCAGCGCAAGCAGGCGGGGATTGTCGAGGGCTGGCATGCGGTGCCGGTCAGTGGCGTCGATAATGCGGCCTATTACTATTCCAGCTACAACGCGCCGGACACGGTTCCTGTCTCGGATAACCCGCGAAAAGTCATGATCCTGGGCGGCGGGCCCAATCGGATCGGCCAGGGCATCGAGTTCGACTACTGCTGCGTCCATGCCGCCTTCGCGCTGCGCGAGATGCAGTACGAGACGGTGATGGTCAATTGCAATCCGGAAACGGTCTCGACCGATTACGACACATCGGATAAATTATACTTCGAGCCGGTGACGGTCGAGGATGTGCTGCAGATCTACGAGAAGGAAAAACCGATGGGCGTGATCTGCCAGTTCGGTGGACAGACCCCCTTGAATATCGCCCGGCGGCTTGAGGAGGCGGGCGTGACCATCCTGGGAACCTCGCCGGAAGTCATCGACCTGGCCGAGGACCGCGACCGCTTCAACGCGGTCATGCGCAAGCTGGGCATTCCCATGGCGGAGAGCGGCATGGCCGTGAATATGGCCGAGGCGCTGGCCATCGCCGCGCGGATCGGCTATCCGCTGATGGTGCGCCCGTCCTACGTGCTCGGTGGACGGGGGATGGAAATCGTCTACGACGAGCAGATGCTGCGTGACTACATGGCGGCGGCGATCGGCGTCACGCCGGACCGCCCGATCCTGATCGACCGCTACCTGCAGAACGCGACCGAGGCCGAGGCGGATGCCATTGCCGATGGCGAGGATGCCTTCGTGCCAGCCGTCATGGAGCATATCGAGCAGGCCGGTGTCCATTCCGGTGACAGCGCCTGCGTCATCCCGCCGGTGGGAATCCCGCAGAAGCACATCGATACGATCTATGAATACACCCGCACGATTGCGCGGGAAATGGGGGTCGTGGGGCTGATGAACATCCAGTATGCCATCTGCGAGGACGTGGTCTACGTGCTTGAGGCCAATCCGCGCGCCTCGCGCACGGTACCGCTCGTGTCCAAGGTCTGCGGCATCTCCATGGCGCGCATGGCGACCGAGATCATGCTGGGCAAGAAACTGGGGGACTTCGACCTCACCCGCCGGGTAATCAAGCACTACGGAGTGAAGGAGTCGGTCTTCCCGTTCAACATGTTCCCCGAAGTCGATCCGGTGCTGGGCCCCGAGATGCGCTCGACGGGCGAGGTGCTGGGCATGGATGACTCCTTCGGTCTGGCCTACTTCAAGGCGCAGGATGCGGCCAGGAGTACCCTGCCGCTAAGCGGGACGGTACTTTTCACGGTCGCGGAACGCGACCGGTCACAACAGGTGGTCCTGGCGGCCGCCAAGCTGCGGGATGCCGGGTTCAGTCTGCGGGCGACGGCGGGTACCGCGGCGTTCCTGGCGGCCAACGGGGTAGGGTCGGAGCCGATCCTGAAAATGAACGAGGGGCGCCCCAATATTGGAGACGCGATCAAGAACAAGGAGATCCAGCTCGTCGTCAACACGCCGGCCGGCAAGCTCAGCGTGACGGACGACTCGTACATCCGCAAGACCGCGATCCGGCACAATGTGCCCTACATCACGACCGTGGCGGCGGCGGTGGCCGCTGCCGACGGCATTGCCGCCCGGCTGGCGGGCGACACGCCTGTGCGCTCGCTGCAGGAATTCCATAAGGAGATCGTTTAGGTCTTGAAATGTAGCCCGGTTGCGCCGCAACCGAGGCAACGGGATGCGCTTGCTATTTCGCAACTCCCCGCGGGTATGGCAAACAACCGTTCGCGTGCAACGCAGAAGCCGCGCTCGCGGCGCGAGCGGGCTACAGAGATCGACAACTTGATCTGCTTTTATTTTGCAGATAGTGAAAAAGTATCTCTTTATAAAGGGTTTTGCGTTTATTTGAAAAAATATGAATGCCCGTGGCGTGCGTTTGCTTTACCGCTGCCGCTAAATGCGGTAGAAATAGAAGCATTATAAACGACATCGCGCGTGGTATCGACGGCAATGGCAGAGGCAGAAGTATTAACGCAACAACAGAAGGAGCAGAGCACATGGCACTGAAGGGCAGCAAGACGGAGAAGAACCTGATGGCGGCGTTCGCTGGCGAATCGCAGGCGCGCAACCGCTACACCTACGCATCGGCTGAGGCTCGCAAGGCGGGTTTCCGGCAGATCGCCGATATCTTCGAGGAGACCGCCGACCAGGAGCGCGAACACGCTAAACGGCTTTTCAAGCTGATGGAAGGCGGCGAGCTGGAAATCACGGGTACGTTCCCCGCCGGCCCGGTCGGCACGACGGTCGAGAACCTGCGCCACGGCGCGGCGGGTGAGCATTACGAGTGGACCGAGATGTATCCGGGCTTCGCCAAGATCGCCCGTGAGGAAGGCTTGGAGAACATCGCCAAGATCTTCGAGGCGATCGCGGTGGCCGAGCGCCAGCACGAGAAGCGGTACCTGGCGCTTGCGGCTAGCGTCGACAGCGGCAAGGTCTTCATGAAGGACCTGCCCGTCGTCTGGCGCTGCATCAACTGCGGCTACATCATCGAGGCCAACGAGGCACCCAAGGTGTGCATGGCCTGTGCGCATCCGCAGGCGCATTTTGAACTGCTGGCCGAGAACTGGTAAGGTTCCTCTTGCACTTATAGCGCAAATGCGCTATAGGTGCAGGCGTTTTACCAATGCTGAACTAACAAGGGGACAACATGAAGAAGTACGTTTGCAATCTTTGCGGTTACATCTACGATCCCGCCATCGGCGATCCGGACAACGGCGTGGCCGCAGGCACGGCGTTTGCCGACCTGCCGGAAGACTGGGTCTGCCCGGACTGCGGAGCGGGGCTGGAGGATTTCGAACCGGCTGAGTAGTGCCGGCTCGTCTGATTCCCGAAGGGCGTCCTGTAAAGGGCGCCCTTTTTTGTGGGTCTTCCGCAGAATCTGTGGGTGGCTTCCCGTTTTTCCTGTTCA
>CAZSRU010000039.1:0-25729 GCA_964609395.1 uncultured Victivallales bacterium | reverse complement strand
GCCAGTTTGACAGAACCCCGCGAACATACATACCCACAGATTCTGCGGAAGACCCAAAATTCAGGATTTGCGTTATGCCGGTGGTTGCTGTAAAAAGGGAACCGCTTTTGTGGTAAAGAAAGAGGAGTTTGTCATGCTGGATATGAAACGGATACGGGAGCGGACGGACGAGGTGCGCCAGGGCCTGAAGGCGCGCGGGGCGGATGCCTCGGTCCTGGACCGGGTGCTGGAGCTGGATGCCCGGCGGCGCGAATTGCTGACGGAGGCGGAGGCGCGCAAGAGCGAGCGCAACCGCATTTCAAAGACCGTCGGCGACTTGCGCAAGCGCGGCGAGGATACGGCGGACATCCAGGCGCAGGTACGCGGGATCGGCGACGAGATCAATGCGCTCGACGAGCAGGTGCGCGAGGTCGAGACGCAGCTTGAGCAGCGGATGCTGATGATCCCGAATATCCCCTGCCCGCACATCCCGGTCGGTCCAGACGCCTCGTGCAACCGCGTGGTCAGAAGCTGGGGCGAGCCGCGGCAGTTCGATTTCGCGCCGAAATCGCACATCGAACTGGGCGAATCCCTCGGGATTTTTGATTTCGTGCGGGCGACGCGCATGACCGGCGCGGGCTTCCCGCTGCTGGTCGGTGCCGGTTCCAGGCTGCAGCGGGCGCTGATCCAGTACATGCTCGACCTGCACATCACCGAGCACGGTTATACGGAGATCTGGCCCCCGGCGCTGTGCAACACCAAGAGCATGACCGGGACCGGGCAGCTCCCGAAGATGCAGGAGGACATGTACCATCTGGTCGAGGATGACCTCTGGATGATCCCGACGGCGGAAGTCCCGGTGACCAACTATTTCCGCGAGGAGATCATCGAGCGGCCGCTGCCGGTGCTCCTGACCGCCTACACCCCCTGTTTCCGGCGCGAGGCCGGGGCGGCGGGCAAGGGTACGCGCGGCATGATCCGGGTGCATCAGTTCGACAAGGTCGAGATGGTCCGGTTTGTGGAGCCGGCGACCTCGTACGAGGCGCTCGAGACGCTGACGGCCAATGCCGAGGACGTGCTGCAGCGGCTGGGGCTGCCTTACCGCGTGCTGGAACTGTGCAGCGGCGACATCAGTTTCGCCGCCGCCAAATGCTACGACCTCGAGTTGTGGGCGCCGGGACAGGACGGCTGGCTGGAGGTGTCCTCCTGCAGCAACTTCGAGGATTTCCAGGCTCGGCGGGCGGGGATCCGCTACCGCGACGGCGAGGGCAAGGTGCAGTTCGTGCATACGCTGAACGGTTCCGGCGTGGCGCTGCCGCGACTGGTCGTGGCGATTCTCGAGAACGGGCAGCAGGCGGACGGCTCGGTCGTGCTGCCGGCGCCGATCGTGCCCTACATGGGCGGCATGGACAGGATCAGGCCTTGAACCGCTGCGTCTTTTTCGATCGCGACGGCGTCATCAATCAATCCCCGGGGCCGGGGTATGTCGAACGCCTGGAGGATTTCCACCTCGAGCCGGGGTTCGTGGCGGCGGCACGGGTCGCGCTGGCCCGCGGCTACGGCGTGGCGGTGGCCACGAACCAGCGTGGCGTGGCGCGCGGTGTCGTGTCGATGCAGACGGTCGAGGCGATTCATGCGCACCTGACGGCGGAACTGGCCGCGCAGGGGGTCCCGCTGCTGGGCGTGTTCTGCTGTCCGCATGAACGCGACACCTGCACCTGCCGCAAGCCGCAGCCGGGATTGCTGCTGGCGGCGGCGCGGGCGCATGACCTGGATTTGAGTGCCTGCTGGATGGTGGGTGACAACGAGACCGACATCGAGGCCGGTCGGCGTGCCGGCTGCCGCACGATCCTGGTCACGGATAAACCGGGGAAAAAGACGCGCGCCACGCTGGTGGCCGCAACCATCGGTTCACTGGCGGCGGTGCTTGAGCAGGCACTGGACCCGGCGTGACGTGTTTTTTAGCGCTTGCATTATGCGGTGGCGATTTGTAGGCTTTCCTCAACGAGCCGCGATGCATTATCGTACATCGTGTCACTTCCGCCTGTGCAGCGCAGATTTGCGCGGGCGGGAAACGGCAGGCAGCACGTGCAGGGCATTCGTCGGCAGTGGGGGGGAGGCGCGTTGTCATGCGTCGGTTCACTCATGTATTTGGCAGGACGCCGGTAGTCGAGAACGGCGGGTTTGCCGCCGATAGCGAATTCCTGCTCGATACCCTTCCCGATACCGCATTCATCCTGGACCCCGCCGGCGTACTGCTGGCCATGAATGCCGAGACGGTCCGTCGCCTGGGGCGGGATCGGGCGGCACTACTGGGCAAGTGCCTATATGATTTCCTGCCGCCCGAGGAGGCTGCGTTGTTCAAGGAGAAGATCGCGGAACTGCTGGAGACGCGGCGTCCGGTTTTCTACGAGAGCCGCCAGGGGGGGCGCGTCATTGACAACCACCTTTATCCGGTCCGCGGTGCCGATGACCAGATCGGGCGCATCGTGGTGCTCGGGCGCGATATCACCGATGTCACCACGCTTCGCGCAACGGAAGAGGCGCTGCGGAAAAGCGAGGAAAAGTATCATATCCTGGTGAACGAAGCGGCGGAAATGCTGTTCCTGCATGATTTCGCTGGGCGTATCCGCGAGGTGAACCGGGCCGCCATCGAGGGGACCGGCTACACGCGCGAGGAATTGCTCGGCCTTTCGGTCTACGATATCGACCACGAGGCGGCGGCCCGCAACGACTACGAGCTGCTCTGGCTGGGGCTGCCACCAGGCAGCCGGGCCTGCATCGAGGCACGCCATTGGCGCAAGGACGGGGCGTCGTACCTGGCGGAGGTGCGTCTCGGCAAGGTCACGTTCGACAGCCATGACTATATCCTCGCGCTGGTCGGCGATATTTCCGACCGCAAGCTCGCGGAGCAGAAACAGCAGGCAAGCGAGCAGCGGCTGAACACGCTGCTGGCCAATCTGCCGGGTATGGCCTACCGCTGCGCGAACGACCCTGGCTGGACGATGGAGTTCGTTTCCGAGGGGGCGGAGGCGCTGACCGGCTATGCACGGGAGCAACTGCTTGGCCGCGAGGGGGTGCGTTACGCCTCGCTGATTCATCCCGCCGACCGGCGCTATGTCTGGACGGCGATCCAGGAGGCACTCCAGCAGGATCGCACGTTCACTCTAGAATACCGAATCCAGACCCGGGGGGGCGAGGAAAAGTGGGTCTGGGAAAAAGGCCGGTGTGTTGACGATTTGTTGATCGAGGGGTTCATCACGGACATCACGGAGCGTAAGCGCTACGAGCAGGCCGTGGCGGAGAAGACCGCGCTGGAGAACCAGCTTCACCACCTGCAGAAAGCGGATAGCATCAACCGGATGGCGGGTGCGGTTGCGCATCATTTCAACAACAAGTTATGCGGGGTTCTGGCCAGTCTGGAGCTGGTCCAGATGCAGGCCCGTGAGAAAGGTGGCGATACGGAATCGATCGCGATCGCCGTCGAGGCCGCGACCCAGGCGGCCGATATCAGCCGGCTGATGCTGACCTGCCTGGGGCATTCGCGACTGGAGCGGCGGCATGTCGATCTGTCGGCGCTATGCCGGGCGCTGCGACCGGTGCTGGCATCGTCCATGCCGGAAACCGTGATCCTGGAGCTTATCCTGCCGCAGGAGCCTCTGGAGGTATGGGCCGATGTCGAGGCCATCCGCCAGATCGTGGGACACCTGGTGACGAACGCCTGGGAGGCGGAAGGCACGACGCGGGTCGGGCTTCGCGTGGCGCGAATGCACCCCGGATCCTTTGGCAAGGGAGTCCGCACCCCGATCGACTGGATGCCGTTGGACGACGCCTTTGTGGTGATCGAGGTGACCGATGACGGGGCGGGCATGTCGGCCACGATGGTCGAGCAGATCTTCGATCCGTTCTTCTCGACCAAGTTCACCGGGCGCGGTATCGGGTTGCCACTGGTGCTGGGGTTGGCGCGCAGCCATGGTGGCGGGGTGATCGTGGATAGCAAGGCTGGCGAGGGAACGGTGTTCCGCGTCTGCCTGCCTGCCGCCGGGGATGCGGCGCCGGTTGCCAGTGCGAGGTCCGCGGCGAAGCGCCCCGCGGAGGTACCTGGGCATGGAGCCGTGACCGTCCTGCTGGTCGAGGATGAGGCCCCGATGCGCGAGTTGGCGGGAATGATGATCCAGTCCCTTGGCGGGCGGGTGATCAGCGCGAAGGACGGCAAGGAGGCGTTGCAGCAGTTCGAGCGGCATCGTGCCGAGATCGACCTGGTATTCTGCGACATCCGCATGCCGGGTATGGATGGCTGGAAGGTGCTGGAGAAGCTGCGCAAGGCCGATCGGACGATACCGGTTGTCTTCGCGACCGCCTATGATGATGCGGCGGTCCCTCCCGATGGGCCTGTCGAGCAGCCGGAAGCCGTGCTGCGCAAGCCGTACCTGCTGAAGGATATCCAGGATATCCTGGACCGGTTCGTTGGCGGCCAATAAAAAAGGCGTGGAGGTTGCCCTCCACGCCTTCCGTATGGACCTTGCGCCGTCGGTCTAGCTGGCGCATTCCTTGATCAGCTTCAGGGCGATGACCTCGCGCTGGATCTGGTTGGTGCCCTCGTAGATCTGCGTGATCTTGGCGTCGCGCATCATCTTCTCGACCGGGTACTCCTTCATGTAGCCGTAGCCGCCAAGGATCTGCACGGCGTCGGTGGTGACGCTCATCGCCACATCCGAGGCGTAGACCTTGGCCATGGCCGACCACTTGCTGACATCCTTCGCGCCGCTGTCCATGAACTGCGCGCAGCGGTAGGTCAGTGCACGTGCGGCCTCGATATGCGTCGCCATGTCGGCCAGCATGAACTGGATGGCCTGGAACGACGAGATCGCCTTGCCGAACTGGCGGCGCTGGCGGCTGTAGCGCAGGGCCTCGTCAAAGGCTCCCTGGGCAATGCCGAGCGCCTGGGCCGCCACGCCGGGGCGGGAGGAGTCGAGCGTCTTCATCGCCACGATAAAGCCCATGCCCTCCTTGGCGAGCAGGTTCTCCTTGGGGACGCGGCAGTCCTGGAAGACCAGCTCGCGGGTCATCGAGCCGCGGATGCCCATCTTGTTCTCCTTCTTGCCGAAGGTGAAACCGGGCGTGCCCTTGTCGACGATGAACGCGCTGGCGCCGCGGGCGCCCTTGCTCTTGTCGCTGATGGCGATCACGCTGTAGATGTCGGCCTCGCCGCCGTTGGTGATCCACTGCTTGGTGCCGTTGAGGATGTAGCTGTCGCCGTCAAGGACTGCGGTGGTCTGGATGCCGCCCGCGTCGCTGCCGGCGTTGGCCTCGGTCAGACCGAAGGCGCAGACCGTGCCCTTGCAGACCCGGGGCAGGTATTTGGATTTCTGCTCGTGGTTGCCGAACAGCATGATGGGCGTGACGCCGAGACCGGTACCGAACAGCGCCAGCGCGATGCCCGCGCAGTACTTGGAAAGCTCCTCGATCGCCACGATCTGGTCCATGCACCCGCCGCCCATGCCGCCGTACTGCTCCTCGATGGCAATCCCGAACAGATCGGCATCGGCAAAGACCTTGACCATGTCCCAGGGGAACTCGCCGGACTCGTCGTAGTGCTCGCGCACCGGTTTTATCTTCTCTTCGCCGATCTGATGACACAGATCCCGAATCATGATTTGCTCTTCGGTTAAGCCGAAATCCATACCCTAACTCCTTCGTGCAAGCGGACGTTCCTCCGTGACACGCAACCGGGCGGGCAACTGGAACAATCCAACAGTATCCGTGGATCAAAGCAGACAAGCGCCCCCGGATCAAGCAAAAAGCAGTTGGGATTGAATCGTGGGAAATTCGAAATCCATTTTACATGATGCTGTTATTGGTGTAGGTTGCACGTCGCTTGACCTCAACGACGGTACATCCGGCCAAACCGGCAGGCGCGTTTGAAAAGGGCTGCCACTGCAAGGGAATGCGAAGGGAAGATTAAATGAGTGCGGTAAGGTGTCATAGTGGACAGTTTCCACCCCAAAAGCTGGACCGCCAAGGGACAGACCTCTGATCTCCTCGTAGTTCAACCTTCAGGTTGTCCCGAGGTTGTATTGAGAGTTGCGGCGGTCCTGAAATCCACGGTTGACCTATCTGACCTATTCTGGTCAAATAGCACCATTAGAAGGAGGTGAACAATGATTGCAAATATATCAGAGGTAAAAGCGCATTTGTCACACATGGTTGATCGTGCCTATCATGGCGAAACGGTGGTAATAGCCAAAAATGGTACGCCGCTTGTCGATCTTGTGCGCCACCAACCGTCGCGTGCCCGAAAATTAGGACTGCTGGCCGGGCGGGTCAAGATTCCCGATGATGCATTCGAGATGAATGCGGCAATCGAGGAAATGTTTTACGGTGATGGACGATGAATCTCCTTCTAGATACGCATACGTTTTTGTGGGCAATCTCTGATCCGAATCGGATTCCCGTCCGACAGCGAGACCAAATCAAACAGCTTGCGAACATCGTGTATGTCAGTGCTGTAAGCGTGACAGAAATCATGATCAAGGTGTCGATCGGTAAAATGGACTTTCCTTTCGACGCAAACGAACAAATTACCGAAGCGGGGTTTCTCCCACTCGACTTTTCCGGACGCGATGCAACACGGCTTCGTGACCTACCCTTTCATCACCGAGATCCATTTGACCGCATGTTGATCTCCCAGGCACTTGAGCGTAATCTGTTCGTCGTAACACAGGATCAAGCGTTCAAGCACTACAACTGTCGACTCATTTGATATGACTGAAGCTCGATATGCCTGCCGGGTACCATTGACTCCGGCATTCGTTATGTGCCCGTATCGGGAGTGGATGTAATGGAGCAAATTCGACAATTGATTGAGGCGCGGGCGGCGGTCCATATGGTGGGCGTCGGCGGGGTCGGCATGGCGGGCGTCGCGCTGCTGCTGCGGGCTCGCGGGGTACCGGTGTCGGGCTGCGACGCGGTGCGGGGGCCGCTGGCGGGCTCGCTGGAGCGGGCAGGCGTCGCGCTGCAGACGGGGCACGCGGCGGGGCATATTGCCGGCAGCGGGGCGGCCTGGGTGATCCGCACGCCGGCGGTGCGCGAGGATGCCGAGGAACTGGTGGCGGCGCGGGCGGCGGGACTGCCGGTCGTGCGGCGTGGTGCGGTGCTGCCGGTGCTGATGGCGAGCAGCGGTTGCGCGGTGGCGGTGGCCGGATCGCACGGCAAGACGACGACCTCCACGCTGATCGCGCAGCTCCTGCGGGCGGCGGGGCGGGATCCCTCGTGGTGCATCGGCGGGGAATCGGCCCCGCTGGGGGCGGTGGCGCACGCGGGCGCGGGTGGCATCCTGGTGGCCGAGGCAGACGAGAGCGATGGCACGCTGGCGCTGTACCGTCCGGATATCGCGGTGGTGACGAACGTGGAGTTCGACCACATGGAGCATTTTGAGTCGGTGGCGGCGTTCGAGGCCTGTTTCGCCACGTTCATGGCCGCAACGCGGCAACGGGTCATCTACGGAGTGGACGAACCGCGCGCCCGGCGGCTCGGGGCCACGGCGGCGAACGGGCTCTCGTTCGGGTTCGCGGAAAATGCGCAATTGCGCGGCGAGCGGCTGGCGGAGGGTCGGCGGCTGGCGGTATTCCTGCACGGTGAGCGACTGGGCGAGCTGCCGCTGGCCTTTTCCGGGGATCACAACGCCCTGAACCTGCTGGCGGCGGCGGGGGTATGCCTGGAGCTGGGTGTGCCGTTCGCGGCCCTGGAAAAGGCCGCCACCGGGCTGGCGCTGCCGAAGCGGCGCTACGAGACCGTGTGCGAACGCGACGGGGTGCGGGTGATTTCCGATTACGCGCATCACCCGACCGAGGTGGCCGCGCTGGTGCGGATGGCGCGGCAGGCGCACGGGGGGCGCCTGCTGGCGGTCTTCCAGCCGCACCGTTACACGCGGACGGCGGCCCTGGGGGGCGACTTCCCAGCAGCCTTCGCGGGAGTGGACTCGCTGGTGCTGGTGCCGGTATACGCAGCCTCGGAGCCGCCACTGCCGGGGGGGCTGGCGTGCGACCTGTATGCACGGTTCCGCGAAAGCGCCGTGGCTGGCGTGCCGGTGCCGCTGCTGGCGACCTCGCTGGAGCAGGCCTGGGGGTTTTTGCGGCGGCAGTTGCGGTCGGGCGACCGCCTGCTGGTGATCGGCGCGGGGGATGTGGAAAAGATCGCGGGGTGGGCGAAGACGGAATACGAGAAGGGTGCTGCGGCTCACCGGGACGGTTCGCCCTACCTGGGTTCGCCCTGTCTTTCGTCGGATTCGGTATGGCGGGTTGATGAGCCGCTGGGGGTGAAGACGACCTACCGGGTGGGAGGCTGCGCGGATTACTGGGCGGCTGTGGCCAGCGAGGCGGATGCCGGGGCGGTGCTGCGGTTCTGCCGGGAGGCTGGCTTGCCGCTGCGGATACTGGGGGCGGGCAGCAACATGCTGGTCAGCGACCTGGGGGTGCGCGGGGTGGTCATGCGGCTGACCGGAGCGGTCTTCCAGGGGATCCGGCGCGAGGGCGTGTCGATTCCGGCCGAAGCCGGTACTACAAACACGTTTGACCCTGTTCCCAAGGCGTTTGTAGTTCCGCCTTCAGGCGGCAATGGCCATCATGAGGATTGCCGGGCGACCACGGTGATCGCCGGTGGGGCGGTGCCGCTGGCGAGGCTGCACGACTACCTGACAAACGCAGGGCTGGCCGGGCTGGAATTCCTGGAAGGGGTACCGGGGGGCGTCGGCGGGATCGTGCGCATGAACGGGGGGGCCTACGGTCACGAGGTGCGCGAGCGAATTTTATGGATTCGCGGTTTGAATCGCGACGGGGAAGCGTGTATAGTGCGTGCCGATGCACTTGAATGGGGATACCGCGGCTGTGAATCGCTGCGGGATTTCCTGGTGGTCGAGGTGGCTTTCGGGCTGGAGCCGGGTGAGCCGGACGCGATCCGGGGGAAGAGGGAGGAGATCGCGCAGAAACGGGCATGGATGCAGGGGCTGCGCTGTTCAGGCTCGGTGTTCCGGAATCCGCCGGGGGACTATGCCGGGCGGCGGATCGAGGAGGCGGGGCTCAAGGGGATGCGGATCGGCGGGGCGGTGGTGTATCCGCGGCACGGCAACTTCGTGGTGGCCGAGGAGGCCGGGGCCACGGCGTCGGACGTGCTGGCGCTGATCCAGCGGATCGAGGAGGCTGTGAAGCGCGTTTCGGGTGTGGAACTGGTACGGGAAGTGGTCTGTCTGGAGTAACGGGGAAAAGCAGAAATCGGGAAAGCAGAAAGCAGAAATTAGGGATTAGGGTATGATATATCAGCGCGTGGCGGTATTGATGGGCGGGCCTTCGGCGGAGCGGGAGGTCTCGCTGCGCAGCGGGGCGGCGGCGCTGCGCGGGTTGCAGGAGAGCGGTTACACGGCCACGGCGGTCGAGGTGACCGGTCGCACGTTCACGTTGCCACCGGGGACGGAGGCGGTGTTCATCGCCTTGCACGGCGAATTCGGCGAGGACGGCGAGGTGCAGGCCATGCTCGATGGCATGGGCATGCCGTACACCGGTTCGGGCGCGGAAGCCAGCCGGGTGGCGATGGACAAGATCCTGACCAAGGAGGCCTTCACCGCGCACGGGATCCCGACGCCCGCGTACCGGGTCCTGCCGCGCGGCGACGAGCCGGTATTCCCGCTGCCGGCGGTGGTCAAGCCGGTCCGCCAGGGGTCGAGTTTCGGCGTGCATCTCGTGCGCGAGTCCTCGCAGATGGCGGCGGCCCTGGAGGATGCCTTCCGGTACGACGGGGAAGTGCTGATCGAAGCCTATATCCCGGGGCGGGAGCTGACCGTCGGGGTGATCGACCGCGAGCCGCTGCCGGTGGTGGAGATCGCGGCACCGGATGGCTGGTATGGCTACGAGGCCAAATACACACCGGGGAAAACTCGCTATTATTGTCCGGCTGAACTGCCCGGGGAGGTGCGCGACGAGGCGCAGCGGCTGGCGGTGGCGGTCTTTGACGCGCTGGGCTGCGAGGGCTTCGGGCGCGTGGACTTCCGGCTCTCGCCCGAGGGCGGGCTTTTCGTGCTGGAGCTCAACAGCATTCCGGGGCTGACCGAGACCAGCCTGCTGCCCAAGGCGGCGGCGGCGGCGGGAATCCCGTTCGCGGCGCTGTGCGACCGGCTGATGCGCACCGCCCGCTGCGGCGGAATTTCGGAGCAGTCAACCGCTCGCTTACAACGCGGAAGCCGCACTCGCGGCGCGAGTGGGCTACACTAGAGGCGGAAACGTGTGGTTCCTGGATATGAACATGAATATGAGTATGATGGAGCGTTAGAATGGCGCGAGCGTATAATAGCAGCAGTGGCATGGCGCAGCGGTCGGTACAGCTCGGGACACGGGTGCGCAGGAAAGGCACCGGCGGCAAGCGCTGGTACCAGGTCGGGGCGGTGGCCTTCCTCGTGCTCACGCTTTGCGGCGTGATCCTGGTGGCGATTGCCGGCACCCGGTTCCTGTATCGTTCGCTGCTTTCCGAGAATGACCGTTTCCGCATCCAGACCATCGAGATCACCCCCGGGCGCATCAAGACCGAGACCATGATCCGCGAGTACCTGGCCTATGTCGACATCACCGCCGGCAGCAATCTTTTCGCGTTCAACATCCGCAAGCTGGTCGCGCTCTACCTGGAGCGCAACCCGCTGGTCCGGCAGATGCATGTGCGTCGTCGTCTGCCCGGGACGCTGGAAGTGGAGATCCGCGAGCGCGACCCGCTGGTACGGCTCGGGCAGCGCGGGAACCTGGTGGCGGACCGCGATGGCTATGTATTCCGCCTCAGCAGCGACCTGCACCGGCTGCCGGTCATCATCGGCGACAAGGATGCCGAACTCGCGCCCGGGCGGGACGTCCAGGGCATGTCGCGGGTCGCGATCGACGTTCTGGCCGCTTGCGACAACCCGCTTATGGGCATACGGCTGGTCGGGGTGGATGTCAGCCGCAGCGACTACCTGCGCTTGCACATGCTGACCGCGGATGGCATCAAGGAAGTCAAGCTGAGCTGGGACGGCATGGGGCGGCGTACCACGACCACGTACGCGAACATGCGGCAGCGGCTTTCGGAAGTGCGGCAGGCTGTGGAGAAGGACCGCGCGGCCCACTCGGAATACGACGCGACCGTTCTTCCGGGGCGGGTTCATGCGCGGTAGACGTTCCTAGTTCTTGGTTGTTTGTGTGGGAGGATGTTTCATGGATCCTGTAGTGGCATTGGAAATCGGCACATCAAAGACCGTCGTACTGGTCGGCGAGATGCGTGAGGACGGCAGCCTGATGATCACCGGCAAGGGCGAGCATCCGACCAACGGTATCCGCAAGGGCGAGATCATCGACCCCGAGAGCGTGGTCAACGGGGCCCGCAAGGCGCTGGCCGAGGCCGAGTCGGGAAGCAATGTGGTCATCAACGAGCTGGTCCTGGCCGTCACAGGCGGGCATATCCGCGGCACGGTCTACAATGGCACCGTGCCGGTCGGCGAGTCCGATGGCGTGATTACCGCGGAGGACATCGAGGAGGTCCAGGAGCTGGCGCGGGCGGTGCATCTGCCGGAAGACCGCGAGATGATCCATACGATCAACCAGAGCTACAGCGTTGACGACCACGAGCCCGTCATCAATCCGGAAGGGATGGTCGGGGCCAAGCTCTCGCTCGACATCCTGGGTTTCCACGGCGTGCGCAGCCTGCTGATGACCACGCATCGGACCGTGGAGCGGATCCCGATGGAGATCCAGGACACCGTGTTCGGCGGGTTGGCGTCGGCCCTGGCCGTGCTGACACCCGAGCAGAAGCGCAGCGGGGCGGTGGTGATCGACCTCGGGGCAGGGACGACCGACTACATCGCCTATGCCGGCGAGGTGCTGGCCTGCGGCGGTTCGCTGGGTGTGGGCGGCGATCATGTCACGAATGACATCATGATCGCGTTCAACATCGCCCAGGCGCGGGCGGAGAAGATCAAGAAAGAGCACGGGCGGGCGCTGATCCCCGATGTGGTGGACCCGCCGAAGCTGGCGTTGCCGGCCGAGCTGGGATTCTCGGGCAATGTCGTCAACCTGCGTTCGCTGCACACGGTGATCAACGCGCGCCTGGAGGAGACGCTGCAGAAGATACGGCGGCGCCTGGAGGAGGCCAACGTGCTCACGCGGCTGGGCAGCGGGATCTACCTGACCGGCGGCGGCGCGCACATGCGCGACATCACCGCCCTGGCGGAATCCGTGTTCGGCGTCCCCTGCTTCACCGGCAAGGCGCGCCATGTACTCAGTTTGAAGAGGGGGGTCGATGCGCCGGAGTACGCCACCTGCTGCGGGTTGCTGGAGTATGCATTCCGCACCCGTGAACAGGACGAGGACCAATCCGGCTCGCGGCTGGGCACATTCATGAAGACCCTTCTGGGCAGAGGTCGTTAACGTTGTTGCAGGCGGGAGATGGCGGTTATGTTCAAACTCGTTCGTAAAGACAAGGGCCGTGCCATGCGCCGCGTGTGCGTGCTGGGCGTTGGCGACGGCGGCAGCCGCGCGGTCGATGGCGTCCTGGGCGGCAACAGTGGCGAATGCACGATCGCCGTGATCAATACCGACCCGGCTGCCCTGGCCGCCTCGCGGGCGGTGACAAAAGTGCAGATCGGCAAGCAGGATGGCGACATGGCCGGGACGGGCGGGGATCCGCTCGTCGGCAAGGTGGCGGCGGAGCACGATCTCGAGATGATCCGCGGATTGTTTACCGACTGTGATGCGCTGATCCTGGCCACCGGGCTGGGTGGCGGCACCGGTACCGGTGCCACGCCGGTCCTGCTCGATGCCGCCCGGGCGGCCGGCGTGATGACCGTTGCCGTGGCCACCATGCCTTTCCTGTTCGAGGGACAGGCCCGCCGTGCCACCGCGCAGGCTGGACTGCAGGCGATCACGGCCGCGGCGGATTTCGTGTGCGTGATCGATAACGACCGCCTGTTTGCCGGTGCCGGTGCGGAAGGCGATCTTGCCGCGGCCTTCGCACGGGCGGACGAGGCGTTGGCAGGGGGCATCTGCAGCCTGTGGCTCATGCTCACGCAACCGATGATGATCAGTGTCGATCCCGGAGCCTTCATGGCGCTGGCTGCCAAGGGTAGCGGCATCTGCCGGTTCGGCTTCGGGACCGCCAGCGGTACCGGGCGCGCGCATGCCGCCGCCAAGGCGTTGAAGGAAGGGCCGGTATTCGAGCAAGGCGAGGCTCTGCGCGCCAGCGGGGCAGCCCTGCTTTGCATCTGCGGCAGCCACGACATCACCCTCCAGGAAGTCGGTGACCTCGTCGGCGAGATCAGCGCCAGCCTGCCCGAGGATGCGGACTTGCAGATCGCCACCGTGATCAACGAGGCCTGGCGGAACCGGATCTTCGCTGCCGTCTGGCTTGCCGACCGGCGACGTACCGTCACGCCGGTGGCACGCCCTGGCACGCGATCGGTAGCGTCGGCGGCAACGACCTCGAAGCCCGGGACCAAGTCGACGAAACCGGCGCAGGAGGAATTGAAATTCGATATCACGGGAGCCACTCGTGGTCGGTTCAACAACATGACAGCCACGATTCTCGATGGCGAGGATCTGGATACGCCGACCTACAAACGGCGGGGCATCGAGCTGGAAAAATAATGTGCGGTACTGTCAAAATTTTATGAAAACTATGAAAAGGGAAATCGGTTAACGAGAACGGCGACGAGAACGGATAACGAGTAGAGTATCCAATCGTTCACCGTTCGCGTCGCCGTTCTCGTAGGCCGAAATAGAGGCGATTAGGAGGGGATGCGATGAATGAGACGGATGTGTTGAAGGTGCTGGCGGATACCGGGGCGATGTTGACGGGGCATTTCGAGTTGCGGTCGGGGTTGCACAGCGACCGGTTCTTCCAGTGCGCGAATGCCCTGCGCTACCCCGAGTCGGCCGAAAAACTCTGCCGGGCTCTGGCGGCGAAGATGCAACCGGTGCTGGCGGGTGGCGTCGATGCCGTGATCTCGCCCGCGCTGGGCGGGTTGATCGTCGGTCACGAACTGGCGCGGGCCCTGGGCGTGATGTCGATATTTGCCGAGAAGGCCGATGGCGTGCTGGTGATGCGGCGCTTCAGGATCGTGCCCGGTGCGCGCTACGTGGTGGGCGAGGATGTGGTCACGCGCGGCGGACGCGTGCAGGAAACCGTGGATATCGTCAGGGCTGGCGGCGGCGTGGTGACGGCCATCGGCGTGCTGGTGGACCGCAGTGCCGGCAACGCGCACTTCGATGTGCCGATGACCAGCCTGATCGAGATGGCACCGACGGTCTGGGAACCCGGCACCTGCCCGCTGTGCAAAACCGGCTCGAAGGCCGAGCATCCGGGATCGTAAAAAAGTCGAAAGTCGAAAGTCGAAATTGGAAATTAACGCGGAAAAGTCTTGGCGGGCGTGGATGGCGGTGGGGTTGCTGCTGGCGGGTGCCGTGGCCGTGCTCTACGTGGTGGCCATCTGGTTCGGTGCCCTGAACCAGGATGAGGGCTGGTACCTGTATGCCGGACGGCTGGTCCATGAGGGGCGGCATCCGTTCCGCGACTTCGCCTCGACGCAGGGACCGGTAATGGCCTACCTGTACAGCCTGGCCTGGCCGCTGGTGCGCGTGGCAGGCGTGGCTGGCGGACGGCTCTTCACGGCCCTGCTGGGCGCGCTCACCATCGCGCTCACGGCTTGGCTGGCGTACCGGCTGGCCGCTGATGCGGAGAAGGCTGATGACAACCCGGCACATCCTGGCGGCGCGGTGGCGGCACTGCTGGCCGCCGGTCTGCTGGGGCTCAACCTGTATCACGTCTATTTCACCTCCCTGGTCAAGACCTACGGGGCGGCCGGGCTGCTGACCGTGCTGGGCTTCTGCGGGCTGGCTGGCGCCTTGCGGGCCGTGCGGCATGCCGGCCGCGCGAAACGCACGTTCCTGCTGGCGGCACTGGCGGCGGCCGCCTTCGGCATCGCCGCCGGCATACGGCTTTCCGCCGGCATCCTGCTGCCGGCGGTCTGGCTCCCGCTGGCCTTCGCCTGCTGGCGGGCGGATGCCGCCGCGCGCCGCCGCCAGCTTCCGCTGCTGACCGGGATGCTGACCGGAGGAACGCTGGCGTTGGCGGCTGTCTACGGACCGTTCCTGTTCAGTGTGCCCGATGCACTGGTCTTCGGCCTGCTCGATTACCATGCCGCGCGAGAAGTCGGCCGCACCCCGGTCATGCTGGCCTACAAGGCCGGGTTCCTGCTGCGCCTCTGCACGTTCCATTTCCCGCTACTGGTTGTCGGCGCCCTCGGGCTGGCCGGCTGGCTGCATCAACGCGGCCATGGCCGCGCAACCCTGCCACCGCCCCCGGCACCACGCCTGCCCCTGTTGATGGGATGCGGACTGATGGCCGTGACGCTGGTGCATCTGGCGGCACCATTCCCGTATGACGACTACCAGGTGTTCATCATGCCCTGCGCCGTCCTGCTTGCCGTCCCGCCCGCCGCCCGCCTCTTGCGGTGCCTGCCGTTGACGGCATCCGGACGGCTGGCCGTGGTCGCCGGCACGCTGTTGCTGTTGCTGGCGCACAGCCTCTCCTCGCCCCTGCTGCAGGCCTGGCTGGTGGATGGTCGCAACCGGATCTGGTGGCCGCTGAAGAGCCGAACGGCCCTGCAGGGGTTGCGCGAGGCGGCGTCAGCCGTCCGGGCGCTGGGCGGCGAGGGCGGCCGCAAGGTGCTGCTCACGCAGGACACCTACCTGGCGGTCGAGACCGGCTGGCATGTGCCCGACGGCATGGAACTCGGCCCGTTCTGCTTCTTCCCCGGACTCGGTGATGAGGAGTCTGCCCGCCTGCATGTGCTGAATGAGACGGGCTATCTGGACCGGATCACCAACGGCGGGGCCGATGTTGTCGCCTTCAGCGATTGGGGGCTGGCGATCCGCTCGCCGGGGATCGTGCCGGTGGAGACGGACCAGATGCGCCGCCTGGAACAGGCGTTGCAGGCGCGGTATTCCACCGTCATGCTGATCGAGGGTTTCGGGCAGGGCGAGACGCCGCTGCGTTTAATGACGAGAAATCCGGCAAGGGGATCGGCAGCCTCGCCGTCCGATAGGAACCCATCACCATGAAAAAAGCGATGCTGATCGTATTGGGCCTGGCGTTGACGGCAGGCACCCGGAGCTATGGCCAGGCGGCGGATTACGGTCTTGAGGAAACCGAGGCGCGCGAGGCGGCGGAAGCGGCAGGTGATGGCGTTTCCGGCAGCGGAACCGTGGACATGGCCCCGGCACTGATGCCTGGCGGTTCATCCTCGATCGGCGCTGCACGCAGCGGTGTCAGGGGCGGCGGCCAGTCCGCCATGCTGCGCTACGACCAGCACCGCGAGATCACACCGCCCGAGTACGCGACGCTGCGCATCGGCCCGCTTTACTCCAATATCGGCATCTCGCAAAGCATCGGCACCAGCTACACGCGCCTCTCCGGCGCGGGCGTGGATTACCTCGAAGGCAACCGGCGTGGCGACATCAAGGATGACGGCACCGAGTTCCCGATGGTCTCCGGCCTGACGCTCAACAACTACATGATCATCACCCGCAAGATCGACCTCGAGGCCAATGTCAGCGTCAATTATTACCACTATCCGATGAAGACCCAGGAGGACGAACTCCAGATCAACCTCACCGATGAAGGTATCTTCGCCACGTTCTCCACGCAGTTGCTGGCCTCGAAGAACTCCCGGATCCTGATCTACGACGACATCCTCTACCGCACCGCCTACATCGACACGCGCGGACTCGAGGATCGCTACGGCGGACGCGAGTACGAGAGCCTGAGCAATACCGCCGGGCTCGACTGGGACTGGAAACCGACACCGCTCGACAGTTTCTCAGCCGCCGCCTCGCGGCGCGATACGATCGCTTTCGATGACGAGTTCGATCGGCAGAACGGGCATGTCTACGGCGAGATGCTGTCATACCGCCGTTCGCTCTCGCCCTTCATGGCCGTCGGGCTGCTGGGCAATGCCTCGCAGAGCTTCTATGATGAGGCGGACCGGCCGGACGTCTTCCTCTACGGCATCAGCGCGTTCACCGGCCTGCGCCTGTCGCGCAGCCTGACGGGCGACGCCGCCGTGGGCTACCAGTTCTCGACCACCTCGTCCGACGGGATTGACGGCGACCAGGACAACAGCAGCATGACGGCCTCGCTGGGGCTTAGCCACGAGATCTCCGAGGTGCGCAGCCAGCGTCTGGCCTATCAGCGCTCCCTGGCCGAGGCCTTCGATGGCGGCGTCGATATCGCCGACACCCTCTCCTATCAATACAATTGGAGCAGCGGGCTTTTCCCCGGCTCGCTGTCCTCCTCATGGTCGCGCTTCGACCCGCAGGATGCGGCGCGTAACGGCTATTCCGACTGGACAACGGGACTGAACGTTCAGCACCAGTTGACGCGGGTGTTGAAGCTCTCGCTCGGTGCCACCTACGCCATGCGCATGAACGATGCCGTCGGCGATACCGGTGATGCCGGCCTGGCCGACATCACCAGCGATTACGAGACGCTGACGCTGAGTGCCTCCACCGGGTTCCGTGTCACGCGCAAGACCATGTGCTCGATCTATGCGTCGCACGCGGACCGCACCAGCGACAACGACGACCTGTCCTACACGCGCGACACCGTTGGCGTGATGCTGACCTGGTCGCACCAATTCTGATCAAATGGCGTAAGCAGGCGCCTTCAACAACCAACCGGACAAGGAGCTGATCATGGGTGGATTCTTTGGTGTGGTATCAAGGCAGGATTGTGTTTCCGATGTCTTCTACGGGACCGATTATCACTCGCACCTGGGCACCCAGCGTGGCGGCATGGCGGCCCTGGGGGATGACGGCAGCTTCACGCACCACATCCATGACATCCGCAATGCCCAGTTCCGGTCCAAGTTCGACGCGGACATCGGCACGATGCACGGGTGCGCCGCGATCGGCATCATCAGCGATTACGAGGACCAGCCGCTGATCATCAATTCCCGCCATGGCCGCTATGCCATCGCCACCGTCGGTGTCGTGCAGAATGCCGACGCGCTGGAGGCCGAGGCCTGCGCCACCGGCGTGCACTTCTGCGAGATGAGCGGCAACGAGGTGAACCCCACGGAACTGATCGCGCACCTGATCAACCAGGGCCGCGACTTCACCGACGGGCTGGCCCGCGCGCAGGCGGCGATCGAGGGTTCCGCCTCGATCCTGCTGCTCACCCGCGACGGCCTCTACGCCGCGCGCGACCGGGTGGGGCGTACGCCGGTGATCATCGGCCAAAAAGCGGACGGGTTTGCCGTCACCATGGAAAGCTGCGCCCTGCCGAACCTGCAATTCCGGGTCGAGCGCGAGCTGGGCCCCGGCGAGGTCGTGCGCGTGACGGCCGACGGCATCGAGCAGATGAAGGCCCCCGGCAACTGCCTGCGCATCTGCGCGTTCCTGTGGGTCTACTACGGCTATCCGGCCTCCAGCTACGAGGGTCGCAACGCCGAGGAGGTCCGCAACCGCTGCGGCGAGATCCTCGCCCGGCGCGACAACGTCGAAGCCGACTGTGTCTGCGGCATCCCGGATTCCGGCATCGCGCATGCCATCGGCTACGCGCACGAATCCGGCCTGCCCTACCGCCGCTCATTTGTCAAGTACACCCCCACCTGGCCCCGCAGCTTCATGCCGCAGAACCAGCATGAACGCAACCGGGTCGCGAAGATGAAGCTGCTTCCGGTGCGCGAGCTGATCGAAGGCCGCCGTCTGCTTTTCTGCGAGGATTCGATCGTGCGCGGCACCCAGCTCCAGGACACCATCAAACGGCTCTATTCCGAATACGGAGCCAGGGAAGTCCACATGCGCCCGGCCTGCCCGCCGCTGGTCTACGGCTGCAAGTTCCTGAACTTCTCGCGCTCGCGCTCGATCGACGAGCTGGCATCGCGCATTGCCATCCGCGAACTGGAGAATGGCGAATACGTGCACCTCGATGAATACACCGACCCGACGACCGAACGCTACGCGGCCATGGTGGACAAGATCCGCGAACGGCTCAACCTGACTTCGCTGCGGTTCCAGACGCTTGATGACCTGCTCGACGCCATCGGGCTGCCGCCCGGCAACGTCTGCACCTACTGCTGGAACGGCCGCGAATAGCGTTTCAGGCGACTTCCGCCGCGTAGGCCTCGATCTCCTTGAGCCCGCCGATGTGGCGTCCGTCGATATATGCCTGCGGCGAAGCCGTCTTGCCGGTGATCGACTTCATCGCCAGCACGGAGATGTCCTTGCCGATGATGATCTCCTCGAAGCTGATGTCCTTCCCGATCAGCAGCGTTTTCGCCGTCGTGCAGTGCGAGCAGCCGACCCGCGAGAACAGCACCATCACCTTGGGCGTCTCGCCGGGGCTGATGTAGTTGAGCATCGTTTCCGCATCGGAGACCTCGAACGGGTCGCCGGGCACGTCCGGCTCGATGAACATCTTCTCGATCACGCTGTTCTTCACAACCATCGAGTAGCGCCAGGAGCGTGCACCGAACCCCAGGTCGCTCTTGTCCACCAGCATCCCCATCTTCTCGGTGAACTCGCCGTTGCCGTCCGGCAGCAGTGTCACATGCTCGGCGTCCTGGTCCTTGGCCCATTCGTTCATCACGAACGTATCGTTGACCGAGATGCAGACAATCTCGTCCACCCCTTTTTCCTTGAAAGCATGCGCGAGCTGGTTGTAGCCGGGCAGGTGGCTCGATGAGCAGGTCGGCGTGAAGGCGCCGGGCAGCGAGAAGACGATCACCGTGCGCCCGTTGAATATCGATTTGCTGTCCACGTTCACCCATGCATCCCCCCGCCGCGTGCGGAATGTCACTTGCGGTACCGGTTTCCCTTCCATGTTCTTGAGCATCGTATCCTCTCCTCTTGGTGTCTTTATAATTAACCACTAAAGTTCACATTTAGCATAATAGCGGGATTGATTACAAGCTCTTTTGTCAACGGTTCAACAGCTTGCATTTCGCGGTGAAACCGTTACTATGACCCGGTATATGAGCAGAACCGCCAAGGACTGACCCTCCGCCACAACCCGCCCGCCCCGCAAACGGCACAGCAAAACCGAAGACGCCTATGTACCTGAAACACTTCAATCTCGACGAGATGCCCTTCAACATCACGCCCGACCCGCGGTTCCTCTACTACGCGCCGCATCATCGCGAGGCCTACGACCATCTGATGTACGGCATCACCCAGCGCAAGGGGTTCATTGAGCTGACCGGCGAGGTCGGTTCCGGCAAGACCACCCTCTGCCGCGCCCTGCTCGCCAGCCTCGACGACGAGGTCAAGACCGCGCTGATCCTCAACCCGACGTTTTCAGACACGGAGCTGCTGCGGGCCATGCTCAACGACTTCGGGCTCTCGCCCGAGCATGGTGACCGTCTCGCCTATGTCGAGTGCCTCAACGAATTCCTGCTCGACAATTACCGCCAGGGCCTGAATGTCGCCCTGCTGATCGACGAGGCGCAGGATCTGGCACCCGAAGTCCTGGAGCAGATCCGCCTGCTATCGAATCTCGAGACCGACCAGCACAAGCTCATCCAGATCGTGCTCTGCGGGCAGCCGGAACTGAAAAAGCGCCTGAACCGACCGGACCTGCGCCAACTGCGCCAGCGCATCACCGTCCGCTACTACCTCCCGCCCCTGACCGCCGCGGAAACCGAGCAGTACATCCATCACCGGCTGCGCGTGGCCGGTCCCGCCAGCTCGGTCTGCTTCTCCTTGTTTGCCGTACGGGCCGTGAACCGCTATGCCAAGGGGTGCCCGCGGTTGATCAATGCGGTCTGCGATAACGCCATGCTGGCGGCCTACGTCTATGGCGAGCCGAATGTCTCCGCCACTTGTGTCAAGAAAGCGATTCGACAATTAGAAGGGTAAAACCATGAGCCTAATACAGGAAGCCTTGAAGCGCCAGCAGATGGAACAGGAAGGCAAACTGCCCCCGCCGCCCGGAGCTGCCGCCAAAGCCGCGCCGCCGCTGACATCGACGGTTGTGGACGGCGAGACCTTTATCCTGCCGGGTGCGATGCTGTCGGCAGACGAAGCGGAGCCGGAAGCCCACGCCAAACTGAGCCTCAAGCGCAACGCCCGCCCGCCTGTGCCGTCCCCCGAACCGGTGCCGCCCGCGGCCGCGCCTGAGCCCGAGCGCGAACCCGAGCGTAAACGCGTCTCGCCGACGCCATCCGGAGCGGATTCCGCTGACGAGAAGAAGACTCGCGTGCTGCCGGCGCTGGCCGCCATGATCATCCTGTTTCTGCTCCTGGCCGGTGCCCTCGCGTGGGCCGTCACCTACGGGCTCGAACGGGCCGGCATCCGCATGCCCTGGTCCAAAGCCCAGCCGGTTGTCGCCGAGCAGCCGGTCGCCGAGCAGCCTGCCGCTGCCGCAGTAGCCAGTGCCGAGGGGGCTGGCAAGGTGAACGTGGCGGAAACGCCAGTGGTAAAGCCCGCCGACACCACGGCCAGTGCGGATTCCGCCGCCCCGGCCAGGAAGCCCACGATCGGCTCGGTTGTGCGCCAGACGGTCAAGGATGCCAATACCGCAACGGCCGATGCCAATGTCGTTATTACGGACGCCGCCGGTGAGAAACCCGCGGAATCGGAAACACCGGTCAAGACGGTCTCCGTCAAGGATCCGACGCCAGCCGTCACCGCTACCGTGACGGGAACGCCAGCCGTGGCCGCCGTCAAGGCTCCGGAAACGCCCGTGCCGCCGCCCGTGTCACTCATCAAGTGGCCCGACATCACCATTACCGGCGTTGTCGGCAAGGAGCAGAAAGGCTCGGTTTTCGTCAACGGCAAGGTCATCCGGGTAAACGAGACCGTCGAGGGTATCCGTATCCTGGCGATCAAGCCGCAGGGCGCGTTGCTGGAGTACCAGGGCGAGACCCGCCTGGCCAAGGTCGGTCAGCCGCTCAATCGTGCAACCCAGTAAGCGCATTTTCGTTCTCGCGAGCCGTCGTGGCAAAGGGTTCACGGTGCCGGCGATGTCGAGTCCGCGGTTTGGGTTGGAACAAATGTTATTGACGGAACTACATGAATCGAATTGAATACGCAGCCAGTTATGCCAAGGGCGCGGAAAATAATCGTAAACAAACAAGGAGACCGTTGGTAATGAAGACATTAATCGCGGGTATGTGCATTCTGGGAGCTGTGGTTGCAACGGGTTGCGTGACGAAGGATATGCGCGTCATGGACAAAGGGTTCGAGTGTCTGGATAATGACGATCTGGTCAAGGCAGAGGCGTACTTCAATGAGTCGCTGGCCATCAATCCCGACAACCCGTACGCGATGCTCAATCTCGGTGTTGTGTATGAGAAAACCGGTCGCAACGCCGAAGCCAAGGCGATGTACAGCAAGTTGATCAACAGCGGGTCGCGGGATAAAGCCGGGAAAACCACTGGTGACAACAGTAAGTCTGGCATGGCGTTGATCGAAATGGCAAAAGGGAACCTTGTAAAAATGAAGTAGTTCCTTCATAGCCGTCTTCGGTACCGCCATCAGGCAAACAGGCCCGAGAAACGGCGGACGGTGCGTTGCATTGCCGCCATGAGGCTTTCGCGCCCGCCCCATAGGGTCACGCCTGATCGCGTGCGGGTCACGGCCGTGTAGATCAGTTCCCGCGTCACCACCGGCGAGTCCGCCGGGGGCAGCAGCACGAGCACACGCCCGAACTCGCTGCCTTGTGATTTATGAACGGTGATCGCGAAGGCCGTCTCATGTGCCGGCAGCAGATGACAGGGCACGCGCCGGTAGCGCTCGCCATCGGCATCCGCCGGCTGCTCGAAATACACCACCAGCCGCTGCGGATCGTCCGCCGCCGGCAGCACGATCCCCACGTCGCCATTGTACAGTCCGGTGGCGTAATCGTTCTGCGTGACCATCACCACCCGGTGCGAATAGAACGCCCCCGCCCGTTCCAGTGCGCGCACCGGGCGGCAGTCCGGCGGCAGCTTCTCCATCTGCAGCCCGCGCCAAGACAGGATCTCCTCGATCAGCGTATTCACCTGCTCCGCCCCGAGCGGACCTTGCCGCAGCGCGCACAGTACCCGGAATCCCGCGAGGGCCTCGAAGGCCGCCGCCGGCGCCTGTGCGTCGAGAAAGTCGCGGTAGCCGCGCAGCACGGCCTCTGCGAATCGCATATCCACACCGCCCTGCCAGGTCTTCAGCACCGCCGGTGTCTCGACGAAACCTACCGTATCCTCCGTGTCCACGTCCGGCGGCGTGAGCAGCGCCACGGCCTGGGCAGCTGCCTCGGTATCGTACGCCGTGTTCACCGCCGCGCTGAAACGCGCGATCACGCCGCCGGGGGCAAACCGGCGGCTTTCGGTCAGTTCCACCACGGCCGGGGCGATGGCCGGGGCCGCGCAGATCGCCGCCAGTACGCTGCCCGGAGCCACCGCCGCCAGTTGATGCCGGTCGCCCAGCAGCACCAGCCGTGCCTGCGCGGGCAACGCATCCAGCAGCCTGGCCATCTTGGCGAGATCCACCATGCTGGCTTCGTCCACCATCACCACGTCCGCCTCCAGCGGGCAATCCGCATGATAGCGATAGGCGGATGCCTGCTTCCTGCGGCCCAGCAGACGGTCCAGTGTGCAGGCCTCGTCGACGATCATCCCATCCGAAAACGTCCCTGGCGGCATGGCCGCGCGCGCCAGCCGGATGCTCTCGCCCAGTCTTGCCGCTGCCTTGCCGGTCGGGGCGCTCAGGCGCACGCGCAGCGGCCGCAGCCCATCGTGCTGATGCGTCAGCAGCGCCAGGATGCGTGCCGCGGTGTAGGTCTTGCCGGTACCCGGTCCACCGGTGATCAGGGTCAGCCGCCGCGTCAGTGCCCCGCGCGCGGCGGCCTGCTGCGCCGCCCCCTCGCCGGGGAAGACAAGCCGCAGGCGCGATTCCAGTTCGGGTGTTAGCGTGCTGTTACCGCCCTCCGCCGCCATTTCGGCCAGGCGGCGCTCGACGAGCCGCTCATCGTTGTAGAATCGCCGCAGGTAAAGGCGTCCCGACGCCAGCACGAAAACGCCGGGTTCCCCCGCAGTGCGCGCAAAGCCGCCTGACGCGAAGCGAGGCTTTCCAACAGCAAGCAATGACCGAAGGGAATGGCAACGCGGAACTACAAACGCCTCGGAAACGGGGCAAACCGTGTTTGTAGTACCGGCTTCAGCCGGAATCGACACGGGGTTTAGGCCATGATCAGAATCACGGCTGCTATGCGCCAGCAACCGGATGGCCGCACAGATGGCGGCGGTACCTTCGGGCAGGGGAATCTCGGTATCGGCCTGCAGGGATCGCAGCCAGGTCTCGGTCACGGCGGCAAGCTCCAGGCAGACATGCCCGTCGCCCACCGCGCGGCTGGCCAGCGCCATCGCGGCGGCCTCGACGTCGGTGGCACCGCTGGCGCGGACGGCGGCCTCGGTCGCGTACACGTCGATATCGCGCAGGAGTCCTGCCGCGCGCCATGCCCGCAACATTCCCGGCCGCCCCGGCATCACCCGCGTCCGCAGCACTTCTTGAACTTCTTACCGCTCCCGCAGGTGCAGGGGTCGTTGCGACCCACTTTCGGCTCCTCGCGCCGATACGGGTCACGCCCGATCACACGTCCCTCGACAAAGACCCAGCGGCCCTCTTCGCGAGTGAACTGTGCCCGTTCGTGGTGTTCCTGCTCCTGTCCGTTGACCGTGTAGCGGGCCTTGAACTCGACAATGCCGTCCTCGTCATCCACGCCGCCGCGCTCGGTCGCCACCACGTCCAGCCCGTTCCACTGCGCGCTCTCGGCCCATTCCTTGGCGGACGCCGCATCGAACTGCTTCCTGTCCGCCGCCTGTAGCGAGGCCCCGAGATGGTCGATCGCCTTCACGGCATAGGCTGTGAAGCGCGAACGCATCAGTGCCTCTGCCGTGGCCGCCGGTTTATTTCCCTTGATGATCGGCTCGCAACATGCACTGTAGGCCAGGCCGCTGCCACATGGACAATCCTGCATTCCCCGTCCTCCGTTAAAACAGTTTCAGATCCTTCAACGTCCGGCTGCCGGGTGTCCGGCGGTTCTGGAACAGTTTCTCCTCGACCCGTTTTTCCAGTTCGGTCGGGATCACGAATTCCGCCTGATGGTCAACCCCCTGGATGATCAGCGAGTAATGCACGGACGGTTGTCCCGCATCGCCACCGAGAAACGCCACCAGGAGTGCATCCCGGCCGTCCGCCAGCCGCGCCCCGACGCGCACTTCCTGCTCCTGCCGCCATATGCCGGACCACCGGACAATCTCAACTTCCTCGTCCATTTTCATCTCTGCGTAAACCTCCCAGATACACACCACCAGCCACAATGGCTGCAACTACGGTACTCCAGACAGCCCCGCGCTGCAATCCCGATCTTGCTGAAGTCCATTTTAACGATTTCTCTTGGCCGTGCAATCTGCAAGCCCCACCCTTACTTGGTTACGCTTAATCGATCGACTTAACCGCCCAGTCAGAGCACGGATGTGCATAGGAGCCAATAATCCCCCCACAAACCCGGAAGCGCCTTAAAAATTCGGGTCTTCCGCAGAATCTGTGGGTAGATGAAATCACTGATGAACGATAATATGGCCTATTGGCGGGGATTTTGCGTGCAGTGGTTGTGTAGAATAGGCAGAATTATCCCGTATCGAGATTAATTCGGCTGTGGAGATCGACGAAGCGGGTGGTTTAAGCGTAACCAAGTAAGTGTGAAACTA
>CAZSRU010000038.1:0-27849 GCA_964609395.1 uncultured Victivallales bacterium | reverse complement strand
CAGTTTGACAGAACCCCGCGAACATACATACCCACAGATTCTGCGGAAGACCCGATTTTCCTAGCGTTTGGCCAGGCGCTCCCGCAAAACGGCGGCTTTTTGATTCGCCCCTGCCTGGCTGAGGAATTCCTCCACCTCCGCGAACAAGATGGCCGCCTGCTCGCAGAGGTCGACCGCCCGGCGTACCAGACTCAAGGCCTTCGAGGTGGACGCCTTCCCGGCAGACGCAAAATACTGGCCGGCGGCCGTTTCGCGCCCGGCCACCGTCGCAGCCTGGTTCCATACGCGCGCCGCACTGCTAAGATTGGTCGATGCGGCCAGCATCAGATCCGCCGCACGCACCTGCAGATTACCGGACTGGATCTTGCTGCGGCGGGTCTTGGCTACATCCTCCTGGACTGAATTGCGCAAATCGTAGGCCTGCTCCAGCATCTCTTCAGCCGCCGACTCCTGCGCCTCGGCCGCGTACTCGTAGTTGAACGCCGCCTCCTGCCAGTCGCTGACCGGATCGGGGACCGCCTTGTCGTCACCCAAGACCAGCGGCACCGAGGACAGCGACAGCAGGAATGCCAAACCCATCGATACTGTTTTTTCTCGCGTCTTCATAAAACCACCCCCCAACGGAACCCGACACTAAAGAAAACCGATCAAACCAAGCGGATTCCAGATACGTGTAACAGTCTACCGAGCAGAAACGATGGTAACAACCCCAAAAAGCACTTTTTGAAGAATAACGCGGGTCAGTATTTGACCGAGCAGCCGTAGGGCTTGGTCTCGGCAACCTCGACAGGCTTGTCTCCCAGCAGCGCCTCGAGCGTCTCCTTGACGTAGTTGCGCGCGCCTTCGATATCGCCGGAATCCGCCGAGTGCTTGTCGTCGATCGCGCCCTGGTAGGCCAGCGTGCCTGACTTGTCGATCACGAACATGTGCGGGGTGTTCTTCGCGCCGTAAGCCTGGCCGGTCACGCCGCTCTCATCCAGCAGCACCGCGGTGGCCTTGACACCGCTCTTCGCGATCCGCCCGAGCCACTCCGCTTTCGTGAAATGCCCCTGCTTGCCTGCAGCCGACGAACAGATGCTCAGCCAGACCACCCCTTGCGCCGTGTATTTCTCCTGCAACGCCTGCATCGCCCCGACGCTGTAGAACTTCTTGACAAACGGGCAGTCGTAATTGGTCCATTCCAGCACCACGACCTTGCCGGCATACTGCGCGAGCGAATGCACCTTGCCGTTGACATCCGCCAGCTCGAACGCAGGTGCCGCCTGCTGGGCCAACGCGCCGTTTCCAATTAAAGCACCCAACGCCAATACCGTCGCCAGAGTCCTCATTGCTCTCATTTCTTCTCCTTATATCCGGGCACATCGCCCTTTTTTACCGGTTCAACACAGGCGGACCACCCGCCCGCCTCCAGAAAACGTTCCCATTCAAGCCGGGCTCCGGCTGGCGACGCCGGTTGCTCGCGCAAGCGCAGCGGCAGCGACGTTTCAAGCGGGACACAAGCCTCCTTGCATATCATCCAGACCACGGTGACCACCAGGTCGAACGACTCGCCGGCAGGCAGCGACGGTGGCAGGTGCACCGCACCGATCAAGACCACCTCGTTCTCGTAGCCGAAGGTCGTGCCCGCCGCATCGGTAAACCGCTTGGCCGGCGGGAATTGCCATTTCTCAACGCGAAGCCCTTCAGGCCCCTTGATTTCAATCTCAGGCGGCATTCCCGAATCACCCGGATCCTCGGCATAGGTATGCCAGCCCGGTGCCATGGAGAAACGGACAGCCACCGGCACGCGCCCGCCCGCCCGTATCGCCAACGGGGCGGCGTGTACCGTGGCACGCGATAATTCCGACGGCTCTTCCGCCGCCGCGGACAACGCCAACGAACCGGCCATCAGACAAATGAGTGAACGCATCATGCTTCTCATGATAGTTTATTCGATCCACCACCGCAATCCCTTACACAGAAAAAAACGCACTCGGCACTTGACTGATTAACCGCGTGGAGTAGCATTTGTAGCGAAAACAGCAACGGTCGCTGTTGTAAACCGGATCAACACGAAGGAGATGACACGATGCGAACACTGACCACACTGGCCTTGGTTCTGTCCCTGACCCTGCTGGCAGCCGCCACGAGTGCCACAGCCGAGCTCAAGCACCGTTTCGGCGTCGGAGCCCATTACTGGACCGCGATCGACGATATCGACGTGGATGATGTCAAGGAGGACGGTTTCGCCTACCTGGTCAGCTACCAGCTCCGCCCCGCCTCGCTGATCAAGTTCGGGCTCGACGTGGAAATGCTGCCCGAGGAATTCGGCGGGGCGGAAGAGAACGTCTTCGCGCCGCAGGCTTACCTCATACTGGGTAGCGCCATCTATGCCGGACTGGGCATCGGCACCTACTATACCGATGGCGAGTTCGCGGACGACCCGTTCTTCAACATCCGTGCCGGCCTCGACCTGAACCTCCTGCCGTTCATCTATCTCGACATCAACGCGAACTACCGTTTCGAGGAGTGGGACAGCATCAGGACGCTGGACAAGGATGTCGACTCAGACACCATCACGCTCGGCGCGGCCGTGCGTATCGAGTTGTAGCACTTGACCTGAAGTCAGCTAGATGCTAGTCTCCCCCGCATCAAAGGCTTGTCCTGTGGAGGATATCAAGGGCCGGGCAACACAAGGGGGGACGGGATGACAACATCTACAGACGACACGCCGGCGAAACACCGCGTCATGCTGGTCGACGACCACCCGATCGTGCGGCACGGCATGGCCATGCTGATCAACGAGGAGGACGATCTGATGGTGTGCGGTGAATCCAGCAGCGCGTCCGAGACGCTCATGCAGATCGACCGCTGCCAGCCGGATATCGCCGTCGTGGATGTTTCCCTGCAGGGGGCCAGTGGCATCGACCTGACCAAGTCCATCAAGGAACAATACCCCGATCTGCCAGTGCTGATCCTCTCCATGCACGAGGAGACCCTTTATGCCGAACGTGCGCTCCGCGCCGGTGCGCGCGGGTTCGTCATGAAGCAGGAAGCCGCGGAAACCGTGCTGCGCGCCATCCGGACCGTGATCAAGGGCGATATCTATCTCAGCGAGCAGTTGTCCACCAATGTGCTGCGTTCCCTGGTGGACGGACCCGGCGCGGAACCGGACCATTTCGGGGTGGACCGGTTGAGCGACCGGGAACTCGAGGTCTTCGAGCTGATCGGGCGGGGCTACGCCACGCGCCGCATCGCCGACGCCTTGCGTCTGAGCATCAAGACGATCGAGACCCACCGGGCGCATATCAAGCAGAAACTCAAGCTCAACAACGCCACCGAGCTGGTGCACCGGGCGTTCCACTGGATCGAGGCCGGCAGCGGCGCGCGATAATCACTATTTTCTTTATTTCCGGCGGGAAATAGTGTCAAATCTGTCGCTTTGACCGACTATTGACTAGGGGGTTATTCATGCATCCATACAGAACACACACATGCGGGGCGCTGCGCGCGGCGGACGCCGGCAGCGAGGCGCGTCTTTCCGGCTGGATTTTCCGCAAGCGCGATCACGGCGGCGTCTTGTTCGTCGACCTGCGCGACCACTACGGCATCACCCAGATTATCGTCCACCCCGAGAAAGCCTTCTTCGAGGAAGCCCAGCGCTGGCGCCCGGAAAGCGTCGTCACCGTGACCGGCCGGGTCATGCAGCGCACGCCGGAAACCGTCAACACCGACCTGCCCACCGGCGCGGTGGAACTGGTCGTGGACGCCGTGCAGATGCAGTCGGCGGCAGAGGCCCTGCCCCTCCACCTGGCCGGCGACGAGGAAGGCCCCGAGGAGACCCGCCTGCGCTACCGCTTCCTGGACCTGCGCCGCGAACGGCTGCAGCGCAACATCGCCCTGCGCTCAAAGATCATCTCCAGCATGCGCCGGCGGATGACCGCAAAGGGGTTCAACGAGTTCCAGACTCCGATCCTGACCAGCAGCTCGCCCGAAGGCGCGCGCGACTACCTCGTGCCCAGCCGCGTGCACCCGGGCAAATTCTATGCCCTGCCCCAGGCCCCGCAGCTCTTCAAGCAGTTGCTGATGGTCTCGGGGTTCGACCGCTACTTCCAGATCGCCCCCTGCTTCCGCGACGAGGACGCCCGGGCCGACCGCTCCCCCGGCGAGTTCTACCAGCTCGATATCGAGATGTCGTTCGTCACGCAGGACGAGATCTTCGCCACGGTCGAGGATGTGATGCACGGCCTCTTCACGGAATTCTCGGACAAGCGGATCGACGGCATCCCGTTCCGCCGCATCCCCTACCGCGAGTCGATGCTCAAATACGGCAGCGACAAACCCGACCTGCGGATACCGATCGAGATCAGCGATGTCTCCGACGTCTTTGCCAACAGCGAGTTCAACGCCTTCCGCTCGGTCGTCGAGAAAGGTGGCGTGGTGCGGGCAATCCCGGTCAAGGGGATTGCCGACCGTCCGCGCAGCTTCTTCGACAAGATGGTCGCCTTCGCGCAGTCGGTCGGCGCGAAGGGCCTGGCGTACCTGGTCTGGGATGCCGCTGGCGTCAAGGGTCCGATCGCCAAGTTCCTCAAGCCGGAAGCCATCGCGGCCATCGCCGGACAAACCGGCGCGGGTATCGGCGACGCCGTCTTCTTCGTCAGCGACCTGGCGGCCCCCGCCAGCAAGATTGCGGGCGAGGTGCGCGTGCAACTGGGACGTGAGCTTGATCTGATTGATCCGAACGTGTTCCGCTTCTGCTGGATCGTCGATTTCCCGATGTTCGAGTACGACGAGGAACTCGGCCAGGTCATTTTCTCGCACAACCCCTTCTCCATGCCGCAAGGCGGGATGGAGGCCCTCCAGACCCAGGACCCGCTCGATATCCTGGCCTACCAGTACGATATCGTCTGCAACGGCTGCGAACTCTCCAGCGGTGCCATCCGCAACCACCTTCCCGAAGTCATGTACAAGGCCTTCGAGATCGCCGGCTACCCGCCGGAGACGGTGGACCAGAAGTTTGGCGGGCTGATCCGCGCCTTCCGGCTCGGGGCCCCGCCCCACGGCGGGATCGCGCCGGGCGTCGACCGCATCGTCATGCTGCTGGCGGGCGAGACCAACATCCGCGAGGTGATCGCCTTCCCCATGAACCAGAAGGCGCAGGACCTGATGATGGACGCCCCCTGCTCGGTCACGGAGAAGCAATTGCGCGAGCTGCATATCCAGTTGCGGCTGCCGAAGAAGCCGGAAGCGTTATAGACGGCGGTAAGGATGCTGGATAAGAAAGCAACGCTGGCGGATGTGGCGCGCGCGGCAGGTGTCTCGCGTACCACGGCCGCCAAGGTGCTGCTCGGTACCGGTGGCGACCATGTGCGCATCAGCGGGAACACGTTCCAACTCGTCAGTAAGGCGGCCGCCAGCCTGAATTACCGCCCGAACCGTGCGGCCCAGCGCCTGGCTGGCGGGGCGACCAGCACGTTCGGCATCCTGATGGATACCGTCAACGCCCCCGTCATGAACGACCGCCTCTCCGCAATCGAGCAGGAGGCCTCGCGCCGCGGCTACCGGCTGCTGATCGGCCAGTTGCACAACCGCACCTCCGTGCTGGGCGACTACCTGGCCGACTTCGACAGCCGGGGCGTGGACGCGATCTTCTGCCTCTTCGACCTGACGCTCGAACGCAATGCGCGCCTGCTGCCATTGACCGGCGAACGCCATGATATCGTCTATCACGGCATGCCCCTGCGCGAGGACGGCTACTGCGTGCGGGTGGATACGGCCAGGGCGGTCGGCATGCTGGTGGATCATCTGCGTGCAACCGGCCGCCAGCGCATCGGCATCGAGCTTTCCAACCTCAACGACCGGCTGATCATGCTCCGCCGCGAGGCCTATCGCCAAGCGCTGGCCGCTCATGGACTGCCGATCGACGAATCGCTCGTCTGGAGCAACGCGACGGGACCTCAACCCGCTTCCGCCGCGCAGGTCGACGAGGCTGTCACCGCCCTGGCGGAACGCGGCAAGGCCGATGCCATCATCGCCTCGAACGACCTGTGGGCTGTGCGGCTGATCCAGGCGCTCAAGCGCCGTCGCATCCAGGTGCCGCGAACGGTGGCGGTCACCGGTTACGACAACCTCGAGCTGTCCACCGTGATCGAACCCGCGCTGACGACCATCGACCAGGACCACGCCGCCTACGCCAAGGCCGCGCTGGACCTGCTGATCGCCGCCGCCGGCAGCGGCAGCGGCGGCACGGTCACCATCCCCCCCCGCCTGATCGTGCGCGAAAGCACCGCCGGGGGTTTGCTGTAGCCCAGTTGCGCCGCAACTGAGGCACCGGGATGTGCTTACAATTTCGCAAATCCCCGTGAGTATGGCAATCAACCGTTTGCTTACAACTCAGAAGCCGCGCTCGCGGCGCGATCGGGCTACAGTCATCGTCGAAGCTGAATATTGAATGTTGAAATTCCTAGACAGTAAGACTCACCTTTTATAGAGTCGCTTCCTGTCACCATTTACACATTTAGGAAACACGAACGATGATCGCGATTATCGACTACCGGGCGGGCAACCTGACCAGCGTCAAACTCGCGTTTGACACGATCGGCCGCGAGGCGCGGATCACCAGCGATCCGGCCTGCATCCTCGAGGCCGAGCGCGTGATCTTCCCCGGCGTCGGCGCTGCCGGTGCCGCCATGCGCCACCTGCAGGCACTCGACCTCGCCGACACCATCCGCGAGGTCGCCCGGCGCGGCACGCCGTTTCTCGGCATCTGTCTCGGGACCCAGATCATCCTGGAACATTCCGAGGAGGACGGCGGCGTCGAGACCCTGGGGCTGCTGCCCGGGCGCGTCATCCGCTTCACCCCCGCCGACCGCTACGACAAGGTCCCGCACATGGGCTGGAACCGGGTTCATGCGCGTGTGCCGCATCCGCTGTTCGAGGGCATCGAAGACGAGACCGAGTTCTATTTCGTCCATAGCTACTACCCGGCACCCGCGACGGACGCCCTCACGCTGGCCACGACCGGTTATGCCGGTGTGACCTTCGCCTCGGCCCTGGGCCGCGGCAGCATTGTCGCCACCCAGTTCCACCCAGAAAAATCCGGCAAAGCGGGCCTGCGCCTGCTGGAGAACTTCTGCCGTTGGCAGCCCGCCGGAGAGGAGCACTCATGCTGACACGCCGCATCATCCCCTGCCTGGATATCCACAACAAGGTCGTCACCAAAGGCGTCCGGTTCCAGAACAACGTCGAACTGGGCGATCCCGTGGAGATGGCCGCCCGTTATTACGAGGACGGCTGCGACGAGCTGGTGTTCTACGACATCACCGCCTCGGCCGAACGCCGCCCGATCGATATCGAGATGGTCATCGAGGTCGCCCGGGCCGTGCGCATCCCGTTCGCCGTCGGCGGCGGGATCTCGAACCTGCGCGACATGGAGCGCGTGCTGCTGGCCGGGGCCGAAAAGGTCTCGGTCAACTCGCTGGCCGTGCGCAATCCGGAAATCATCGCCGAGGGCTCGAAGGCCTTCGGGGCGCAGTGCATCGTGCTGGGCATGGATCCGCTGGCGGTCGATGACCGCACCCGCTGCCCGAGCGGCTACGAGATCACCGTGCGCGGCTTCCGCGAGCGCACGGGCATCGACGCCCTGGAATGGGCGAAGCGCGCCGTGGATCTGGGCGTCGGCGAGATCGTGGTCAATTCGGTCGATGCCGACGGCACCCGCGGCGGTTTCGAACTCGTGCTGACCGGGCTGATCGCCGACAACGTCCCCGTGCCGGTGGTCGCCTCCGGCGGGGCGGGCTGCCCGCAGCACCTGGTCGACGTCTTCACGCTGGCGCATGCCGACGCGGCGATCATCGCCGGCATGATCCATACCGGCGACTACACCATCCCGGCCATCAAGGCCGACCTCGTCGCCGCCGGCATCCCCATCCGCCGCCACTGGTAGCCTCAGCGCATCTGCACGCCCATCTCGAAGATCGGCATGAGCATCGCGAAGACGATGAAGCCGACCATGCAACCGACCACCAGCAGCAGGATCGGCTCCAGCAGCGAGACGGCCATCCGGCTCTGGCGCTGCACCGAACGCTCATAGAACTGCGCCACCTCGTTGAGCGCATCGTCGATCCGCCCCGTCTCCTCGCCGACGGCCAGCATGTTGCCGACAAACGAGGGGAAGAAGCTCGAGGCCTTGAGTCCGTCGGAGAGCGCCAGTCCCTGCTGCACCGTGCGCTCGCGCACGCCGTCGAGCTCGCGGCGCAGCACGGCGTTGTGAACCGATTTCGCGCTCAACTGCAGCACGGTATCGATCGGGATGCCCGCATCGATCAGCAGGGCAAAGACCCGCGCGAACCGGGACAGTTCCACATCGCGCAGGAAACGGCCCAGCAGCGGCAGCCGCAGCTTCAGAGAGTCGACCAGCAGCCGTCCCCGGTCCATGGCGGCCAGGCGCTGGAACACGACCAGCACCAGTCCGATCCCCAGCACCAGCCAGGGCCAGTGTTCGGAGAGGAACGTGCTGGTTCCCAGCAACATGCGCGTCGGCAGCGGCAGCTTATCATACTCGTCGAACAGCGCCATCACCCGCGGCATGAAGAAGACCAGCAGCACCAGCACCGTCACCACACCGGTCACCGCCACGAGCGTGGGGTACGCCATGGCCGCCTGCACCCGGCGGCGGCTCTCGTCCTCCTGCTCGCGCGCATCGGCCAGGCGATAGAGCATCGTGTCGAGCACGCCGCCCGCCTCGCCCGAGGCCACCATGTTGACATAAAGTTCGGGGAATAGCAGGGGATAGGGCCGCAGGGCCTCCGAGAGCATCGCCCCGTCACGGATGGCATGTTCCAGATCGGCCACCACCGCCTGGAAGCGCGGGTTCTCGGTCTGCTCGTGGATGCTGAGCAGGGCCCGCAGGATCGGCACCCCCGCATGCACCATGCTGGCGAACTGCCGCGTGAAGACCGTCACATCCCCCCGGCTGATCCCGCGGCTAGCCGGACGTCCGGCTGCGGTGCGCACACCACGCCCGGCCTCGCGCACCCATATGGGGATCAAACCCAGCGCCTCGATACGCGCCACCGCTGCCGCCTGTGAATCGGCGACCAGCTCGCGTTCAACGGTCTTGTCCGGCCCTTCTTTTGCCTTGTATCGGTATCTCGGCATATTGTCCTTCCGCCATCCAATACCCGCATACTACACCATACCGGCAAAATAACCATTCCAAAACAGCGATCCCTGAGGACGGGGTTATCCCGATGGGCGCGCCGGGAAGCGGTCCACCACCACTTTCTTCACTCCGGCTGGATCGAGCCGTCCATCCCCGACCACCCCCCGAAGCCGTCTATAGAAGCATCGCGTGATGGAGCGCGGCCGCGCTGTGCTAGCCACGGTTCAGAATAATGAGGTTTTATGACGGTTGACATTTGGCGTCATGTGGATGATGATAGCTATAGCCATCAACATGATTGAATGGGGGGCTCAATGAGAACAATTCAAATGACTCTCGACGAGGATCTGGTGCGGTCCGTGGATCGTGTTGTCAAGAAAACCCATACCACGCGATCTGCGTTTACACGCGATGCCCTTCGTTCCTCGGTTGCACGATTCAACATGGCGGAACTCGAGCGTCGGCACCGTAATGGATACGAGATACAGCCTGTCAGCAAGGCTGAATTCAGCGTTTGGGAGAATGAGCAGGCTTGGGGTGACGAGTGAAACGTGGAGAGATTCGATGGTACACGTTTGCCGCACCGGACAAGAGGCGCCCGGTCTTGATCCTCACGCGAGACTCGATTCTCCAGTATCTGGGTGAGGTCACCGTTGCGCCCATTACAACGACCGTTAGAGAGATACCGAGCGAGGTGTTGCTTTCAGAGCATGACGGCATGCATCATGACTGCGCCATCAATTGCGACCATATCCAGACGGTATCAAAGGGAAAGATCGGGGTTTTAATAACTCACCTTTCGCCCGCGCACATGAGCGCTGTCGCCAGAGCCATCGCCTTTTCTCTCAATCTCAACGTATGATCAGGCTGACCCCTGGAGATCCTCCATATGATAAATAGCCGGTTCAAACTGAAAACGATCTGGTGGCCGCTGGCGGCCTACGTGCTGTTGCTCGCGGGCATGCTGGGCACGCTGCATCTGATGGGGAGAGTCTGGTGGTGCAAGTGCGGGGCGCTGCGTCCCTGGGATGGCCACATGTGGAGCCTGCACACGTCGCAGCACTTGTTCGATTACTACAGCTTCACCCATGTCCTGCACGGCGTGATCTTCTGCGGCATGGCCTGGCTGGTATTTCGTACGCGACTGCGGTTCCGGTGGCGGCTTTGGGTCGCGACCTTGATCGAGGTGTTCTGGGAGATCCTGGAAAACACGCCATTCATCATCCAGCGCTACCGGGAAACCACGATCGACCAGGGCTATGAAGGCGACGCGATTGCCAATTCGCTGGGCGACATCGCCTGCTGCGCCATCGGCTTCGCGATCGCGTCGCGCCTGGGATGGAAATGGTCGCTCCTGCTGCTGGTCGTTGTCGAGACCGCCCTGCTGCTGCTGATGCGGGACAACCTGACATTGAACATCCTGATGCTGCTCTATCCTGTCGATGCCATCAAGCAGTGGCAGATGGGCGGCTTGCCAGCGTTCACCTGATCCTCTTCCGAGGGGTTTGCAAGAGCCTCAGTAGTTGATACCTGACCGAAATTCAGATGCGTTTGCCCTGCGGGGCGAGACGGATGTTATTGAAGATTGCTTCTCGCCGGACTATATTGTCCACATCACGGGCATGGTATGGCGCGAAATGAGAACGAGTCGCTTCAAGGACGGACTCATCTCGGAAGAGTGGTTTATCACGGATCTGGCAGAGCAGCTCCTGTTCGCGAGGAAAACTCTGGATAAGTGAGGCGCACGCAAGGCGGTGTCCACCATGGGCACCAGCGGCGAGGAGGTAAAAGTGAAGTTTCTGTTCGTTTCCATGCTATTTGTCGGCTGCGCGCTCTGCGGGTGCGAGGATGATGATAAATCGACCACGGACGGCGGGGAACAACCTGCCGCCTCTGCCTTGACGGCCAATGACGATCCCTTGCCGCCCCTCCCCGGTGAGGTCGTTGTCCAGTCGGGCGACTTCCGGATCTCGGCGTACCTCACGCTGGCGGGCAAATCAACACAGGCTGTTGACTCAGGGCAGACGCCGGCTCTCCATCTACGCGTTGCGTATTCGGGAAGCAGTCAGACCAATGTCACCTTCAATGATGGCAAGGTATATGATTTCATTGTTCTTGATGAGCGAGGAAAGACCATCTGGCAATGGTCAGGTGACAAGGGATTTACAGCGGCTTTCCGGGACTTGACGATCAACCCGGATGAAGTGCTGGATTATAAGGAAGCGTGGACAGCATCGGTTGACCGGGGAATGTACGAACTGCGCGCGATCTGGTCGGTCTGGCCGGAACCGCCGCCGGCAAAGGTCTGGTTCCATGTGGACCGGTAGCCTGTCCTTCCATTATGAGGATTCGGGGGTGAGGGCATGAACGCGAAAAAGATGGCGATCGTGTGCGTGGCTTGCGGGGCGGATACGTTCATCCGGCGTGAACCGGTCTACGAGGGGTTCCGCAAGACCGGCGAGCGGCTTTTCTGCGTAAGCTGCGGGCATGAATATGCGGCCGAGGCGGATGTGCCGTACAAGACGGCGGCGAAACCGCAGGTCTTTACCGATGCCGACCGTTCGCAGCGGGTTGAGCTTTTCCAGGGCGACGAGAAGGGGCGCAATTGCCGTCACTGCCAGCATTATGTCGTCAACCCGTTTGTGCAGCGCTGCAGCCTGCACCGGATCGAGGTGCAGGCCACCGATATGTGTGACGACTTCAGCGCCAAGGGCGAGGCGGACGCGGATGAGGAGAAGGACGATCCGCTGGGGAAACTGCTGGGAAAGCAGAATGCCGGAAGGCGGGACTGACCTCTGTTCGTAGTCTCGGCTTCAGCCGGAATACGTCGTGCAAGGCGGCTTGGGCTGTGGACTTATGCTGCGTATTCCGGCTAAAGCCGGGACTACGAACGCTTTTCCGGTGCTTATGCTGCGTATTCCGGCTAAAGCCGGGACTACGAACGCTTTTCCGGTGCTTATGCTGCGTATTCCGGCTAAAGCCGGGACTACAAACGGGGATCTTTTTCCGCCCGGTTCAGCTCCCGCCAGGCGGCGGCGAGCAGAAGTAGGAGCATGATGGCGAAGAGAGCGTTGAACAGCGGTGTCCAGCGGTCGAGGAACGCCGTTTCCATCTGGTCGATGGTGTAGTGCCAGAAGAAGATATCCGTGCGCGGGTCGGTCGCCAGGCGGCGGTAGAGCGCGTGCGCGCCGAACAGGCGAGGCAGGTCTGGAATGACCGCCCAGACCGCCCCCGCCAGCATGGCCGGTGGGGTGGCGAGCAGCAGCCAGAACGGGGCGCGCCCGCGCCGGCAGGCGTAGATGACGGCGGCGATGAGCAGGGGAATGGCGGCACCGAACAAGGGTTGATGCATGTCAGTTCTCCTCCGGCAGGCTAATGGGAACGTTGACCCAGCTCCGCAGGGCCTTCACGCGGCGGTAGGCATCCATCGCGCCCCGGTTGTCGCCGAGTTCGCGGCGCATGTCGCCGAGGCGGTGCCAGAGCGGGTAGTTGTTGGGGTCGTAGGCTGCCGCCTGGGTGAGGCAGCGCTCGGCCAGGGTCCGGGCAGGGGGTGTATCGGTCTGCCAGAGCAGCGCGGCGAGCCGTCGCCAGGCGACCGGGGCCGTCGGCGCGGCGGCGAGTGCATGGGCGGTGTCGGGGAATCCGGCGCGGGTGAGGCGGCCATCCATGTCCAGTTGCAGGTCGAATGCCGTCAGCGCCAGGGCGATGACAAGGCAGGCGAGCGCGGGGAGGCGGGCACCGGGTGTCGGGTGTCGGGTGTCGGGTGGCGAATGTTGGGCGTTGGATGTTGGCTGTTGATTGTTGGCTGTTGATTTCGACTTTCGACTTTCGACTTTCGACTTTTCCACCAGCATCCCGGCGAGGGCGGCGACGGTCAGGGCATAGAGTGGCAGGTGCAGCGGGAAGTCCGCCAGTGCGTGGACAGCGGCGGCCGCGAGGGCGGCGACGGCGGCCGTGCCCAGCGCCCGTGCGCCGGGCGGGGCGGCAGGGTGCAGGGCGCGGCAGGCATCGCGCAGCAGGCGGGTGGCGAGGAAAAGGGCGAGCAGCAGTCCGGCCAGACCCGTCTCGCAAAGCCATTGGACGTACTCGTTCTCGGCGAAGTCGCGGGCGTCGCGGGCCGAGGTGGTGCGGTGCTGCGGGTAGACGACACGGAAGGCATTCGGTCCGGTCCCGAGCAGCGGGTATTGCCGCCAGATGCGCAGGGCGTCGTGCCAGGCCGCCGTGCGGTCCTGGACGCTCTGCGTCGCAAGCGGGTCGCGCAGGCTCGATAGCCGTTCGCGGATGGCCTCCTGCCGCCAGGCGACCGCCAGGACGCCGGCCCCCAGGACCAGGACGGCAGCAACGATGGCGATGCGGGTGCGGAGGCGTCCGTGCAGCAGGCCGCTCAGCAGCAGCGTACCCAGCCCGGCGGCCAGGGCGACCATGCCGCCGCGCGAGAGCGAGAACAGCACTCCAGCGGCGAGCGTGGCGGCTGCGGCCGCGTTCAGCAGCGCGGCCAGCGGGCGGCGTTGTACGGCATCCTGCGCGGCCAGCGCCAGCGCGGCGGGGGTGAGGATGGCGCAGAAGCCGGCAAAGTGGTTGCGGTTCATGAAGCCGCCCATCGGGCCGGGGCGTCCGTGCGGGATGGGGATCCACCACCAGAGCGTATCGCCTTGCGGGATCACCCATTTGCCCAGGATACCGGCCAGTGCCATCACGCTGCCGACGAGGAGCACCGCTCGCAGCGCGGCCGTGCGCGGCTTTGTGCCGGCGTTGGCGGCAAGGCACCAGCCAGCGTACGCCAGCACCGCCAGCAGCAGGAATCGCAGCGAGCCGGCGCGGCTGCGCGTGAGCGAGAAGACCGGAGTCACCCCGTGCTCCACGCCGGCGGCGGTGACCGCGTCGAGCGTCTCGACCACGATCCGGTTCTGCCGTGCGCGTTCCCCGCCACCGGGCAATGGCAGGCCCGCTGGCAGGGGCAGCAGCATGACGAGCATATAGAGTAGCAACAGCGCGAAGGGGGAGCGGAAAACCGGGCGCAAGAGCGGCAGAAGCCGCGCTCGCGGCGCGAGCGGGCTACAGGTAGCCCAGTTGCGCCGCAACTGTGGCTTGTCGGGTGTCGAGTGTCGAGTGTCGGGGGGTGGGAGTTGAAGGTCTACAGTCTGTAGTCTGCAGTCTGCAGTCTTCTGTCTTCTGTCTTCTGTCTCCTGGCATAGTTTCGACTTTCGACTTTCGACTTTCGACTTTACCTCCCGCCAAGGGCGCAGTGCCGCCAGGCACAAGGCCACGGTGGCGGCGATAACGGTCCAGGGGAAAATCCCGGCGCCGTAGCCCGCCAGCAGCAGGAAGGCCGCAGCTGGCAACAGGATGGAAAGCAGCGTTTTCATGGGGAGGAGGAGAGGTTCTTCAACGTCAGGTTCATGAGGCCGCGACGGATGGACGCGATATCGTGCCCCTCCAGGCGGATGTGGAAGGGCCAGGTGCCGATCTGCTCGGGGCAGTGGGCGTCGGAGGCGGTGATCACCGGCAGGTCGGGATAGCGTCGACGGTAAGCGTCCACCGAGCCGGGCATGACCTCGATCGCGTCGTAGTCGCCGGGCGGCAGGAACCCGAGCTGCGACTCGACACTGAAGGCTTGGCGGTTGATATGGCTGGGTATGAAAAGCCCGCCGAACTGGCGGGTCTGGCGGCCTACGGCATCGATCGAGTGCGGCACGGCCTGCCCGAGGAAATAGGTGAGCAGCTCGATGATGTTGTCATCGGCATCCACGACCGGCTGGTCGCTGTAGTAATCCAGGTTCAGCGGCGTGCGTGGCTGGTCGGCGGCGATCCAGCGGTCCATTTCCATGGCCGCGTCGAGATCATCGAACAGCGCGAGCACGTGGCATTCCTCGACGGTGGTGATTTCCATGCCGAACAGCGGGATCAGGTCGTGGCGTTTGCAGGCGTCGCGGAAGGCGGGGCAGTTGCGGGTGCTGTTGTGGTCGGTCAGGGCGATGAGGTCGATGCCCTTGGCGGCGGCGGTCTGCGCGATCAGCACCGGGCTCATCTCCAGCGAGGCGCAGGGGGAGAGGCAGGAGTGATTATGCAGGTCGGCCAGCATGGCGTCAGGCCCCGAGCTGTTTGCCCAGCATGCAGGAGGCCTCGAACTGGTTGCGCGTGGTGCGAAAGATGGCGACGCCCTCGCGGCGGGCGGATTCGATCATGTCGTCCGGTACCGGGCGGTTGCTGCAGACCAGGATGCCGACGGCTCCGGCCAGCGCGGCGACGGCGACGGTATTGTTGTGGGCCTGGATCGTGATCAGCAGGCAGCCATCCCCGGCGTTGGCCATCACGTCGCTGAGCAGGTCGGAGGTATAGCCGCCGGTGACGGCCGTGTCGGCATTGAAATCGGGGTGCAGCGTCTCCACGGAGTCGAGGGCGGCGATATCCTTCAGCGTCATGGCTTTATCTCCTTTTTTATAGATAGAATCACATTACGACAGAATTATTGTAGAGTAAATAATGAAGTTATAGACAAGGTTAGTAAGGCCACGTTCTCTCGCCCCGCAAGCGGGGCTTGCGTTCGGGGGGGGGATCAGTGTAGTCTTCCGCCATTACAGGAGACTGGGTGTGAGCGCGAAAACAGCGGAAGATCATTTTGGATTGCTGGCGGATATCGGCGAGATCAGTATACTGCTGTCGGAAAGTCCCGATTTGCAGGGTTTTCTTGATCGCTGCGTCGTCATGGTGGCCAACCACCTGAACGCCGAGGTCTGCTCGATCTACCTCTATGACGAGGACACGCGCATGCTGACGCTGCGGGCGACCCACGGCCTGTCCAAGGCGGCAGTGGGGCAGATCCGTCTCGCGATCGGCGAGGGTCTGGTCGGCAAGGCTCTGAAGGAACTGCGGCCGATCTGCGTCGCGCACGCCAGCGACCACCCGGACTTCAAGTATTTCCCGGAAGCGGGGGAGGAACCCTACGATGCGTTCCTGGGGGTGCCGATCCAGCGCGGGGTGGAGAAGATCGGTATCCTGGTGGTGCAGCGGCATGCGCGGGATCGCTTCAACAACGTGGAAGTGATGGCGATGCGGGCGCTGACCTCGCAACTGGCGACGGCGATCGAGACCGCCCGCACCCTGCTGCAGATGGCGGCACCGGCGGCGGTGGCCGTGCCGCCGGCGCGCATGGCGCTGCGTTCTTTCTTCGTCAATGGCCAGACCGCCTCGCCGGGGTATGCCTGCGGCCCGAGCATCCAGTTCTTGCGTCACCCGGTCGAGCGTATGCTCCAGCTCAGCCGCGAGCACGAGGGGGAAGGCGGCAGCGGCGATGACGCGATGCTGGACCAGGCGATCGCCGCGACGCTGGATCAGCTAATCGAGATGCAGGAGGCACTCGGGCGCAAGCTGCCCGAAGTGGCCTCGCTGATCTTCGAGGCCCACATGATGATGCTAAAAGACCGCTCGTTTGTCGGCACGATGCGCGAGCGCATGCACAAGGGCGAATCCGCCGTCCGGGCGGTGGCGGAGGTGGCGACGCAGTACATCGGCATCTTCGAGGCCAGCTCGCATGACTACGTGCGCGAGAAGGCGCGCGATGTCGAGGATCTGGCACTGCGGATGCTGACCAATCTGACTGGCGGGGAAAGCGGGGTGGGGTCCGACTGGCGAGGTCGGATCGTGATCGCAAGGGAATTGCTGCCCTCTGACATCCTGAAGATCACGCTGGCCGAGGTGGCGGGCATTATCCTGGTCGGTGGCGGGCTGACGTCGCATATCTCCATCCTGGTGCGATCGCTATCGATCCCGATGATTGTGGCCGATGAGCTGCTGCTGGCCGGGGTGGCGGATGGCGACATGGTTGTTCTGGATGCCGATGCGGGTAATGCCTATGTCAACCCCGCCCGCGATGTGATCGTGCGTTTCGAGGAGCGGGACCGGCTGCGCGACAAGGCGGTCGTGCATGGCGCGTCGATGCGCGATGAGACCCGTATGAAAGACGGAACACGGGTCAGGCTTCTCGCGAATATCAACCTGCTGAGCGAACTGGATATGGCGCTCGATCTGAAAGCGGAAGGCATCGGCCTTTACCGCACGGAGTTCCCTTTCCTTATCCGCCAGGCACTGCCGTCCGAGGAGGAGCAGTGCAAGGTGTACACGCGCCTGCTCACGCGGATGGGAGACCGCGAGGTGACGATCCGCACGCTGGATGCCGGCGGCGACAAGATGATGGCCTACCTGAATGACGGAGCCGAGCCGAATCCGGCCCTCGGCTTGCGTTCGACCCGGCTGCTGCTGCGCCACCGTGATATTTTCGACCAGCAGCTTCGCGCCATCCTGCGCGCGGGCGCCGGTCACGAGCGGTTGCGGATCATGTTCCCGATGATCTGCTCGCTGGATGAGTTCCGGCAGGCCAAGGGTATTGCGGAGGATTGCATCGAGGCGTTGGAGGCCGAGAGCGGCGAGGCGGTGGCCCGTCCGGAGATCGGCATGATGGTGGAACTGCCGTCGGTGGTCGATCTGGCGGATGCCTTCGCCCGCGAGGCGGACTTTTTCTCGATCGGGACCAACGACTTCATCCAGTACATGCTCGGGGTCGACCGTGCGAATGCACGGGTATTCGAGTACTACTGCCCGCACCATCCGGCGGTGCTGCGGGGGCTCAAGCGGGTGGTCGATGCAGCGAAGCACCGCAAGATCGAATGCTCGGTATGCGGCGAGATGGCCCACGATGTGCGCTATGTGCCGTTCTTCCTGGGGATCGGCATCCGCTGCCTGAGCGTGGACCCGCATTACCTGCCGGAGGTGCAGCAGTGCGTGCTGGGCTGGACCGAGGAGGCCGCAGCCGCCTATGCCGCCTCGCTGCTGGCGCAGAATGTCATCTCGGACATCGAGAAACTGCTGCTGGACAAGGCCCCGGTCTGAGGGGGAAAGTCGAAAGTCGAAATTGGGAAAGCAGAAATCCCCGACACCCAATTGGAGGGCGAGCGTCCTCGCGAGCCGTGCCAATGAAATCGATGACGTGATTGGTGGTTACGTCCGCTTCAGTACAAGCGCCGTGCGCGCGGGCAGGTATAGCTTGATCATCAGGCGCGTTGTCTCGCCGTCCTTTACCGCTGACGGGATGAACCGCTGGTCCGGGGCGATCCGGTCGTGCCCGCCGAAACGCGGCTCGTCACTGTTCAGCAACAGGTGGTAGGTACCGGCGGGAACTTCAATGCCGTAGTCGGTAAACGAGACGGCCGGGTTGAAGTTGAACGCGAACAGCAGGTCCCCGCGCGAGAACGCCATCACCTTGTCGCCGTCGTGCAGGCAATGGGCCACGGGTCGCGAGGCGGGGGCGGGATGCGCGCGCAACAGGTCGAGCATGGCCGCATCGAAATCGGCCAGCACGTGGTAGCGCAGGTCCGGATTGTCCCGCAGGCTCCACTGGCGGCGTGCGTAGTGGTAGGACCAGCCGTTGCCCTCGCGCGGGAAATCGATCCACTCCGGATGCCCGAACTCGTTGCCCATGAAATTAAGATAGCCGCCGACGGCGGTCGAGGCCGTCACCAGCCGGATAAGCTTGTGCAGCGCGATCCCGCGATCGATGGCGAGATTCCCGCTCTGGCGCGACATGCCGTCGTACATCGCGGCATCGACCAGCTCGAAGATCATCGTCTTGTCCCCGACAATCGCCTGGTCGTGGCTTTCCACGTAGCTGACGGTTCTTTCCTCGGGGCGCCGGTCGTTGAGATGGTGCCAGAGGTTATGCATGTTCCAGTCCTCGTCCTTCTGCTTGCGGACGAGTTGGAACCAGCAGTCCGGCAGTCCCATCGCCAGCCGCAGGTCGAAACCGATGCCGCCCTCGGCGACCGTGGCGCAGAGCCCGGGCATGCCGCTGACGTCCTCGGCGACGGTCAGGGCGGACGGCAGCACGTCGTGGATCAGTTTGTTGGCCAGCGTCAGGTAGGCCAGCGCATCGTCATCGACCGAACCGTTGAAGTAGTCGTCGTAGGTTGCAAAGGCGGGGCCGAGGCCGTGGTGGTGGTAGAGCATGCTGGTTATGCCGTCGAAGCGGTAGCCATCGAGGCGGTATTCGTCGAGCCAGAACCTGCAGTTCGAGAGCAGGAAATGCAGGACTTCCGGCTTGCCGTAGTCGAAGCAGCGGCTGCCCCATGCCGGGTGGTGGCCGCGCGGACCGTCGTGGAAATACTGGAAGGGGGAGCCGTCGAGACGCGAGAGGCCCTCGGCCTCGTTGCTCACGGCGTGGGAATGGACCAGGTCCATGATCACGGAAATCCCCATGCCGTGGGCCTCGTCGATCAGCGCCTTCAGGGCCTCGGGGGTGCCGAAGCGCGACGAGGCGGCGAAGAAGCTGGAGACATGGTAGCCGAACGAGCCGTAGTAGGGATGCTCCTGGATCGCCATCAACTGGATGGTGTTGTAGCCGCCAGCCTTGATGCGGGGCAGGATATGGCTACGAAACTCGTCGTACGTGCCGACTCGCGGTTCCTCCTGGGCCATGCCGACGTGGCATTCGTAGATGGTCGCGGTCTCGGGGCGGGGCGGCCGCGGATGGCGCCATGCGTAGGGTGCCTCGGGGGCCCAGACCTGCGCGCTGAACAGGTTGGTGGTGTGGTCCTGGACCACGCGCCGGGCAAAGGCGGGGATGCGCTCGCCGCCGCCGTTATGCCACGATACCTGCAGCTTGTAGTGGTCGCCATGGTGCAGGGAGGCGGCCGGCAGGCGCCATTCCCAGTCGCCTTTCGCGTTGAGGCGCTGCCCGGCGAAGGCGGGCGTCGCCTGCCAGTTGTTGAAGTCGCCGACGAGATGCATGGCCGTGGCATTGGGTGCCCACTCGCGCAGGATCCACTCGTCGCCGCGGCGGTGCAGGCCGTAGTACTCATGCGCGGCGGCGAAGTCGGCAAGTACCAGCTTGCCACCGGTCAGGTGCGCCTCCATCCAGGCGGCATGATCCGTGCGCTGCAGCAGCACGGCGCGGAATGGTGCCAGCCAGGGGTCCTTGGCGATGAAGGCAGGGACGGCGGGATCGGCTACCGGTTCGGGGACTGTGGTTGTTTGCATGGGGGCTATCATAGATTGCTTTTCGATTGCGTCAATCGGTCTTTTGCGGTTCGGGTGGGGGCGGCGTCTGGCGCAGCGATTTCCAGTTGTGGATTTCGCAGAGGGGGAGCCCCTCGATCGAGGGCAGCCAGCTTCCGGTCGAGCGGCGACGCAGGCCGATTTCAAGATGTTCACTCAAGGCGGCGAGCGGTGGGATCGGGGTTGTGGCGTGGAAGACCTTGCCGAGGGGCGGCGCCCCGACAGCGAAATCGCGTCCGAACGCCTGTGTAAAAAGGAGGGCGGCTGACGTGACATGCGCATACTGGCTGTCACGGAATATGAATACGGCCTGTAGATCGGAGGGCACACGGGCGTGGAACCGCCAGAAGGTATGCAGGATGTCCTCGCGGATGGAAAAGCCGATGAAGACGGCCTGCCCGCCCAGCAGTTGCATATCCTGGCGGTGATCGGGCTGCTCGTCGGGATTGTCGGACGAGGGGGGCGTCTGGAAGGGGGCGAGAACGTTGGCGATCGTGCTGGCGCTGTCGCCATGCTGCTCCATCAGGGTGGCCAGCTCGCGGGCGTGCTGCTCATCGAGCCCGCGGGTCCCGTGCAGCTCACGCAGGTTCAGGTAGCGGAAGCGCTGGGCGACCGCCTCGTTGCGGGCGGTCTGCTCCAGTTTGCTTTCGATATCGCGCTGCAGCACGGCCTGTCGCGCCTCGGCGCTTTCCCGGTAGGCGTCGAACCGGTGCTGCCGCAGGTTCCAGCGTGCGCGTTCGCGGGTCAGTTGAGCCCGGTAGTTATCAAGCATCGCCGCTTCCTGTGCGCGGTCGCGGAAGCCGGCGGCGGAGAGGAGCCCCTCTTCAATCGCCGCGTCGAGGCTGTCGAGGGCGCGGATCGCAGACGACGGCAGGTTCTTCCGGTTATAGAAGTGATAGAGTTGAATCGCGACATCAGCGGGCAGGGGACCGACGGCGTCCAGCACGGTGAAGGCATCCAGGCCGAGGCGCGACCAGGTGTCGAGAACGGGGGCCAGGCGGCTCTCGCCAAGGTGCAGCAGGTGCAGGCCGGTCTCCATGCCGGCGCGGCGGGCCTCGGCCAGTTGCGCGGGTGCCTCGACGGTGGCGAGGGAGTCTGGCAGCCAGGCAATGGCCGACAGCAGTTGCCGCTGGATGGTGGCATCATTCGGGGCCATCTCCCGCGCCCTGGCGATGTGCGCGAGCGACTGGTCGATCCTGGCGATGGTGTCCTCGGGGCTGGTCGCCAATGCCGCCAGGCGCGCGGTGATGCGTGCGGCCTGGGCGGCGGCATCGGCATTGTCGGGCGCGAGCCGGCAGGCCTTGTCGATCGCCAGGCGTGCATCGGTAAGCTGGCGGTGTTCATCCACTCGCATCAGGATGCGCATCCGGGTGGCGACCGCAGTGGCTGGTAATTCCGGGTTACCGGTCTGTGCCTTCCCGATGGCTTCCGCGATACGCTGATCGCTGACGACAACCAGCGCCCTTGCCAGCCGGTTATGGACCTCGGCGGATTCCGGTGCCAGGCGGCGGGCCATGCGCAGGCGTCCGAGCGCCTGCTCGCGGGTGATCGAGGGAACCGGTAGCCAGAAGTACGGCGAGGATTCGCCGATGATCGCGGCCAATCCCTGTTCCATCAGGGTGGCGGCGGTCGCCAGTCGAAGCTGATTGGCCGCCAGCAGGGCGCAGAGGATGACGGCCGCCAGACGGAGCAGGAGGCGGGGCTTGCGGGACTTGGCGGGTGCCTGTTCACCGCCTGTGTGCGGCGTGCGCGACAGCGCGACACCGAGCAGGCAGAAGAACAGGGCGGCGACGCCGGGGCGCGAGGTCAGGTTGAAATCCACGGCGGCATGGATCAGCCCGGCGACAACCGACAACAGAGCCGCGCGGCGCAGCCAGACCGATTCCCCCTCGCGGTCGGGCAGTAGGCGGCGGGCGGCACCAGCCAGCGCGAGCACGAATGCCGTCAACAGCAGGAGCAGGCCGGGGATGCCGGTCTCGCTCAGGATCTCCAGGTAATCGTTGTGCGCATGGTAGACCCGGTTGCCGCCGTAACCAGGCGGCTGGAATGGCAGAAACGCACCGGAGAAGCGGCCTGGGCCCGCCCCGAGCGGCTGGTGCGCCACCTGCTTGAGCACGGCCTGCCAGATGAGGGTGCGCGGGAGGGCGGTCTGCTGCACGGTCTCAAGCGCCTTGAGCCGCTGCAGGGTGAATGCGTACGTGCCGCCAGCCCCGATTGCCAGCACCAGCAGGGTAACCAGGATGGCGGTCACGACCGGCAGGCGGTCCCGCTGCTGCTGCCGGTCGCGGTTTCGTACAAACCAGGCGCAGAGGCACAGCAGCGCGACCAGGGCGGCGCTGATCGCGCCGCGCGAGCCCGAGAGCAGCAGCGCGACAACTTGCACGAGCGTGGCCAGCAGCCAGAGGATGGCGGTCAGCAGGCAGTAGTCCTCGCGCCTGGCCTCGTGCAGGATGCGCGAGCGGCGCTGCCGGATGTGCTTGCCGGCGCGGATCATGGCCAGTTGCGCCATGGCGAGCGTCGGCGGCAGGCTCAAGGCCAGCAGCCCGCCCATGGAGTTACCGCTGGAAAAGGTGCCGGCGGCGCGTGGCCCGCTGACGAACTTGCCGTAGAGCCCGAGCGGAACATAGAGGCCGATCACGCCGACCACGGCCTGGGCACTGGCGATGATGGCAATCCCGGTGACCAGAACCCGTAACACCTGCGTACGGCTGGCAAGCCGCCGGGTGGCGGCGGTCAGTGCCGTCCAGGCACACCACAGGAAAAGCGTCGTCGCGAAAATCGAAAGGCTGCCCCCCGTTCCGTGGATGAGTCCGGTGACCGCATGGAAGAGCGCGACCAGGACCGTCCAGCCGAGGAACAGGGCGAAGAAGCGGCTTCCGGGTACGGCGGGAGGAGGTGCCTGCCGCCTGCGTCCGAGGGTGATGCCGTAACCGGCGAGCATCAGGCACAGCAGTCCGGTGAGCGTCTGGGCCCATAGCACCACCCCGCCATAGGGGATGGCGCTTGCCAGCAGGATCAGGAACACGATCAGTGTGGGTATATATGCCGTAATGGGTGTGCCTCCGCCGGTCTTGGTGGTCGTTTTCACTTGTGTGCGACGACGTCATAAGAATAGCGGCAACATGAACGCTGTCTACAATAAAGTGTTAACTCAGTTCAGCGGGATGGCGATATACTGGTGGTAGCGGCCTGTGCGGACGCGCAGTACCAGCCGTCCGCTTTCCTTCGCCCCGGCCAGTGCGCGCTCGAAGGCTTCGGCGTCACGTGTCCGCTCCAGGTTCACTCCGGTAATCAGGAGCCCCGGCCGCAAGCCGGCCTGCGCGCCGCGTCCGTCGGGGCTGACGCGGGTGACGACCACGCCCTCGTTGACCTCGTAGCCGGAACGTTCGGCGATGTCGGCCGTCACATCCGAGATCTCCACGCCCAGCAGTTCATCCGAGAGTTTTCCGCCGTTCTCGCCACCCTCCTCATCCAGTGCGCGGGTGACCGCCTTGATGGTCTTCTCCTTGCCGTCGCGCAGGATATCCAGGCGGATCGTCGTCTCGGGAGGCCTCGACGAGATACTGTTGCGAAAGGCACCGACATCGCGCACGTCCTTGCCGTCGAGTTTCAGGATCACATCACCCTGCTTCAGGCCGGCGGCCTCGGCGGCGGAATCCTCCATCACATCGGACACCAGGATCCCGCGCGCCTGCTCCAGGCCGAGCGACGAGGCCAGCTCCGGGGTCAGCTCCTGGAGGTAGATGCCGAGATAGCCTCGGGTGACCTTGCCGTGCGCGATCAGTTGCTCCTTGATCGCCGCCGCCATGTTGATCGGGATGGCGAACCCGACGCCCATGTATCCACCGCTCTGGCTGTAGATGGCGGTGTTGATCCCGACAACCTCTCCCTTGATGTTGAGCAGCGGCCCGCCCGAGTTGCCGGGGTTGATGGCCGCATCGGTCTGGATAAAGTTCTCGTAGTCGGCAATGCCGATGTTGCTGCGGCCCAGCGCACTGACAATCCCGGCGGTGACCGTCTCGGTCAGGCCGAACGGATTGCCGACGGCAATCACCCATTCGCCGACTTCCAGCTCGCCGCTGTCACCCAGCGCGACGGTCGGCAGCTCGTCGGCGTCGATCTTGATGATCGCGACCTCGCTCTTCTCGTCGGAGCCTATCTTCTTCGCCTCGAACTCCCGACCGTCATGCAGTTTCACCGTGATGCGCGTCGCGTCGCCGACCACATGACTGTTGGTCAGGATATAGCCATCCTTCGAGACGATGAAGCCCGAACCGGCACCCTCGCGTCGGAACTGGCGCGGGGCCTGGCGGCGTTGTTGAGGCTGTCCCGGGACCCCGAAAAAGCGCCGCATCATGTCATCGCCGAAGAAGTCGAACGGGTTATTGAAGTCATGAGGGCCGCCACTCGCCTCGGTCACCTGCTCCACGCGGATGAACACCACCGCCGGAACAGCCGATTTGGCCACGGCGCTGAAAGCCTTGCCGGTCTTTTCCAACTGGGCGATCCCCTCGTCTGCCGGCGCACTGGATGCCGTAATCGTGGTCACGGCCAGCAGGGCCGCTGTCAACGAGAACAGGATCGCGGATCTGTGTAGCGTATTCATGGTTCCATCTCCTTTCACTCGGGTTGTTATTTGCCTCGCCGGAGTTTAACGCAAAAATCGTGCCAGTCGCGCTTGTGCTCCGTATTCCGGCTGAAGCCGGTACTACAAACATGGATTTATTCATACCGTTCGTAGTCCCGCCTTCAGGCGGCATGCGGTAGCGCGGCGGAGGGGCGTGTGGGACGAAATGGAACGCAACCGCGACAACCTGACGCGGCATATCCCCGTGAGCGCTCCTTGCGCATCGCAAACACGCCCGGAGGTCGCGTTCCACCCCGTGCGGTGCCAAAAGCAAGGTGGAGCGTGACCTCCGGGCACGCTTGCGGAGGATACGTCCCCGTATCCAGCAATGTAACACGACATCGTCATCAATTCGTTTTGCAGTCGCTGCGTGCTTCTGGCATCATCTCCCCCGCGAAAAGAGAGACGGGGAAACGAATGCTTTCGAAACATCAAATCACCGGGGAAGATCAGCGCCCCCTGCGTGGGCGGCTGGCACCGAGTCCCACGGGCGCATTGCACCTGGGCAATGCCCGCAGCTTCCTGATCGCCTGGCTTTCGATCCGGTCACGGGGGGGCACGCTTGTCCTGCGCATGGAGGATCTCGACCATCCGAAGGTAAAGCCCGGCGCGGCGGACCAGGCGCTGGCGGACCTGCGCTGGCTGGGGCTGGACTGGGACGAGGGGCCGGATGTCGGGGGGCCGCACGCGCCTTACGTGCAGTCGCAGGCCATTGCCCATTACGCGGCGGCGCGCAACCGGCTGCTGGCACAAGGGCTGATCTATCCCTGTGTCTGCTCGCGCTCGGATGTTGACGCCGCACAAAGCGCCCCGCATGCAGGCGAGGACGGCCCGCGTTATCCGGGCACCTGCCGCGGGCGGTTCGCCTCGTTTGACGAGGCCGCCGCGACGCTGCCGCCCGGTCGCCTGCCCGCCTGGCGCTTCCGCGCCCCGGACGAGGATATCGGTTTTGTCGATGGCTTCTGCGGCCAGATAACAGCCAACGTGGCGGAACGCGATGGCGACTTCGTGCTGGCGCGTCACCGCGAGGGGGCGGGCTACATGCTCGGGGTTGTCGTGGATGACGCCCGCATGGGTATCACGGAAGTGCTGCGTGGCGATGACCTGCTGCCCGCCACCCCCCGACAGCTTCTGCTTTACCGCGCACTGGGGCTGACGGCGCCGCATTTCGTGCATGTCCCGCTGGTCGTCGGACCGGATGGCAGACGGCTGGCCAAGCGGCACGGTGATACGCGCATCGCCACCCTGCGCGAGCAGGGCCTGCCGCCGGAGCAGGTGGTCGGCATGCTGGCCCGCTGGTGCGGCTGGGCCGACGCCGGAGAGTCGCTGATGCCAGCCGACCTGCTCCCGCGCTTCGATCTGCGCAAGCTGCCCCCCGCGCCGGTGGTGCTGACAGCCTGAATGGCCCTGGGCTTCACCATAGAGATGTAGTGCCCTCTGCTATCTGATTTCGAGAATCGTTGCGACTGCCCGACACACCTTATCCAGTTCATCTCGATCAAGGGGTTCAATCTTGGATTTAAGCCTGTGTTTGGCAACGGCACGAATCTGATCGATCACGGCAACGCACGATTCTCCCTGGCAAGTGACAGGGATCGTGATGGGAGGGTGCGGTTTGGCTGCTGTGGACAAGGGAACGACAACGACCGTGTGCCGGAGTCGGTTCAGTGTGTCGTGCGAGAGCACGACACATGGTCGGGTCTTCCTGATTTCCGATCCCTGAGTGGGATCGAGGCTGATCCACCAAATATCCCCACGTGTGATCTGCGGGTCTGTCATTCCTCAATCCTGTCGTCAAACGCTTGCCACTCGGCAGTCTCGCGCACCAGCGCCTGGTCGCGATTCGCGGCCCGGCAGGCTGCCGCCAGCGAGTCATCCTGCTTGGATAGCTCGTGTTCAATTAGACGTGTGACAAGTCGGGACCGGCGTCGGGCGGGAACCGCCGCTTGAAACCGATGCGCCACGGTATCAGGTATGGATAATGTCATTCTCATGCCATCATATTATGACTTATGACTTATGCCGTCAACCCTTCTTTGGGGAAGAACATGGATCTGGACTGGCCAAGAGAGACCGCAGACTACGGACTTGGAGGGATCTCTCACACGAAGACACGAAGGCACGAAGGGGATGACTTAACCACAGAGAACACAAAGAACACAGAGAAAGACGGGTTGCCCTAGGAGCAAATCCGTGGTTCGGGTGCGGCCAACGGGGACATATTGACGGCGGAGTGATAGCGGTATGAGGGCACGATTAGGGCAGGTCTATTATCATTTTCACCATCGACTCTATCTCCGAACATGGCGTCGTGCTGGCGGATGCAGGCACAAACGACGCAAAAAGCCCCGCCTCTCATTACTTCTACATTCCGACGCACCGCATCGCTTGCATCCATACCGTTGACGCCTGCTGATAAATGGCAGTTGACACGGCCGTGCCTCCCTTTCTCCTTGCTGTTCCGGACAACTTCGTCGTAGATTGTCGGTGACTGGAGTTCTCAATGACAAAAGGCGAAACCATCCTCAAACTCAAATTCGAGTCGTCCTTCACGCATGACCCCAAGGAAACCTACCGCATCATCCGCACAGAAGACGACCTCTACTTTGGCCAGTACACCAAAAAACCCGCCCTCTACGACGAGGATTCCAAAACGATCAAGGCCGAAAACGAGATCGCGGAACAATCCGTATCAGCCCTATTGCGGGAAATCGAAAACACGCTTGTCCCCGTATATTCCGAACCCGGCCCTGTTATTGACGGCGCTTATTACGAGCTGGAAATCGGCGATTATTCAGGCAAAAGCCGCTTTCGCTGGTGTTCCCGGCAGCTTCCATCTTCCCCCTGGCTGCCGTTGGATCAAATCGCACAAATTTTCAGCCTCTCCTTTTTTTTGAAATCCCCCTACGGTAAGAAAGGTTTCGGTTGAGCCGACTTCTTTTTCGGCAACAAAAGGGGGACCGACTATCGTACCATTTTTTCTTGGACGAATTTCTTTTTTACTTTTGTTTGGGAATGCGGGATCGTATATGTC
>CAZSRU010000037.1:0-27885 GCA_964609395.1 uncultured Victivallales bacterium | reverse complement strand
GGCATAGGATAAAGCGCGGACGTCCCTGTGGTAAGTGTGCCAATTAGTGTGTAACCAATTAATGATCAGCATATTATCTAGAACGTCCCCATTTCCTTTCATTTCCTTCTGTGGGCGCTGCGCCGCTATAGTGGAATGACCCTCAGCGAGGTCGGCGGGGCTGTCGGGGGCATGGACTATACGGCGGTAGCCATGGCGATAAAGCGGTTTGAGAAACGCGCCGAGAAATCCTCAGACCTCAGGCAATGGATGCAGGTTGTAAAGCAAGAGTGTGAAATGTGAAGATGACCCCGAAGCTCCCTTGCAAGAGCCTCAAAAGGCGGATTGACGGCCTTGCCGGTTTCATCTAGCGTTGCGGCCATGACATGCCTATCACGACTTGAACTTGAAGACCTGCTGGCCCGGTTCCCCGCCTTGCACATCGGCGTCATCGGCGATTTCGCGCTCGATTGCTACTGGACGGTTGACCCCGCTGCCGAACTGCCCTCGGTCGAGACCGGCAAGCCGACCCGTCCGGTCGCCGCCCAGCACGTTGCCGCCGGGGCCGCGGGCAACGTCGTCGCGGATCTGGCCGCGCTCGGCTGCGGACGGCTCTCCGCCTTCGGCGTCGTCGGTCAGGATCCCTGGGGCAGCGAGCTGCTGCGCCTCCTGCAAGGCGGCGGGAACGATACGGACGGCATGCTGGTCCAGCCGCGGGACTGGGACACCGTCGCCTACGTCAAGCCGCATATCGCGGGCGTCGAGCAGAACCGCTTTGATTTCGGCGACTTCAACCGCCTCCACCAGCAGACCGCCGACCGACTGATCGGGATTCTGGACAGAGCCCTGCCCCGGCTCGATGCCCTGGTCATCAACGCCCAGGCACGTTCGGGGTTGCACGACGCCTACCTCCGCCCCCGCCTGGCCGCCCTGATTCAAACCCACCCCGGCTGCCTGTATACGATCGACACGCGCGACCCGCTGGCGATGTACACGGGCGGCATCCTGAAGCTTAACGATATCGAGGCATCGCGGGTCTGCGGGCTGCCTGTACCGACCCGCGAGCGGATCCCGCACCAGCAGGCCTGCACCGCCGCCCGGACGTTGTTCGAGACACGCCGCCAACCGGTGTTCGTCACCTGCGGCCCCGATGGAATGGTGGTCTGTGATCAGCACGGACTCGTGGAGATTGACGGTATCCCGCTGCAAGGCGAGATCGATACCACCGGTGCCGGTGATGCGGCCATGGCCGGCATCACCGCCGCCCTGGCCAGCAAGGCCGCCCCTAGCCACGCTGCCTGCATCGGCAACCTCGCCGCCGCCGTCTGCGCTACCAAGCTGCACCAGACCGGCACCGCCACCCCCGCCGAACTCCTGGCACTGCAGGAAACCCTGCGCTAGACGGGCGACACACTCACGTCCAGCCATGCCGCCAGCGCCTCCGGCGCGAGCATCGGGATATGCAGCGTCTCGTAAAGACCGCCAAGCGCCCCCGCCGGCGTATCCGGCGAAAGAACAGCGACCACCGGCAGGTCCGGACGCAGCCAGCGGGTGGTCAGAAGCGTGGATGAAATATCGCCCACGACCAGGCAGCGCCCGCCCAGCAGCGGCAGCAACGCTTCCATGCCGACGGTGTGGTCCAGCAGCAGCGCCCCCGGGAACATCTGCCGCACAAGCCCGGCATCCGTTATGCGCGGGTGGGGCTTGACCGCGATCTGCGCCGGCTCGAAAACGGCCGCGAGATCGCGGCTGATCGCCTGGTAGCGGGCCGGACGGTTGATATAGCTGCCCTCGTGCGGCAGCGTGATCACCACCCGGATGCCGCGCAACCCCTCGCGGTATTCCTCATGCCCGTTGAGCATTGCCAGGGCCAGTGCCTTGAAAGCATCCGTGGCAAACGGGGCGGGGTCGATCGGCAAGACCTTCTTTCCCCGCAACAGCGGATGCACGGCCGACGGGAACGCCGCATACACCGTGTCCACCCAGGCTGACGTCCCCGTGGTCATCGCCTGGCGGTACCAGGATCCGTAGACAAGCTTCTTGAAGAGGGGGTCGACATAGCGGTGCTGGATACTGTGCATCGATTTGTGACCGGTATACGTCACCGCCCCCTCGTCCAGATAAAGTCCTTCGACATCCCGATTGATCCGCGAGGCGATATGCATCGCGTACTGGAACTCGATCCGGCGGTCGTTTCCTGTAAAAATCCGCGCCGCCATCGGACGCTCGAACACCTGCCGCAACAGCCGTGCCGCCGGACTTCTGCTGAACCGGCAGAGACGACGTTCAGGCGGGGGCACAACGACCACCTCGCTGAACAGCAGCGGCACCTGCCTTAAAAACGCCGCATAGCGTGTGTTCGCCGCCGCGCTCTTGGCGATCAGGACAGCCACCCGTTCCGCCGAGGGCTGCCTGATGACCATGTTCGCCGCCATCATCAGATGCAGCGGTGACGATATGAAGAAAAAGTCTGTCATTTCACAAATTCCGGTTACTGCCTTCTGCCGGCAGACATTAGCAATGGCGCATCCACCGTTCAAATGAATTCCACCCAAATGCAATATTGACGTAAACCTAACAAAGACCACATACTGGACCGCTATGAAGGTGAATTGGAAATCACTGATCGGCAGACGTCGTCCCCTGCTAGACACGCATAGCGAAGGCCTCGGGCTCTGTTTCCAGGATAGCCCTGCCGACATCGTCGGCTCGGTGGCCATCGACCGTTGCGTCGGCCATTTGTATTTCGGGTTCGGCGCGCGCGGCTGGAACCCGTTCACACAGGCCGTCAAGGACTACCTGCAAGGCGGTCACTGGAAAACCCTCGAGCGATACTACCAGGTCTTCCAGCCTGCGTCCCTGGCCGAAGCCTATTTCATGCGCAAACACGCCCGCTGGAGCGCACTGAACGAGCAGTCCCCATACCTGCGCCTGAAACCCTGGCGGGCGTCCACGATCATGATGTCCGGCAGCGATGGCACCGGCAACCAGAATTTCGGACCGGTCACGCCCGCGAAACTGGCACAGGAATGCCGCAAATACGAGGTCATCATCGAATCGATCCACAAACACGGCTACAATCTCGAAAAGTACGGGACCATCCGCGGGTACTTCCTTTGTGATGACAAGGGTGACTACGTCTTCCGTATTACCCAGGGTATGCACAGGATCCCGGTGCTGGATGCCATGGGCTGGACAAGCCTGCCCATCGCGTTCGACCCCATCATGCCGCGCTATGTCAGCCTCAATGCCCTGCGCCACTGGCCCGGCGTGGCGGACGGCACCTTCTCTCCCTCGCTCGCCGCCTACATGTTCAAGCGCCACTTCTGGGACCGGGGCAATGTCAAGCAAACCCTGCTGGGAGACCGGCTATGAAGATCGTGCTGCTTAATGACACCGACGGCAGGGAGAACATCGGGTGCCGCCTGACCAGTTCAACGCTGAAGCAACAGATTCGCACGGGGCTCTGCCCGGACACTCAAACGGTCCAACTGGCGGCCTTCCCCTGGCTTTTCGGCAAGGGGCGCAGAACCAACCGGGTCTGGATGTCGGGCTTGTCGGCGATCGGCTTCGCGAAGGCCTCTGCCGACCGGGCCCGCTTTGTCGATTGGCTGACGCAACTGGCGGAACAGGAACATGGCACCGAGGCGGTAAGCGCCACTCTGGCCGCCGATCTGGCCGTTTTCCATCCGGAGGGCAGCATCAGCAACTACCACGATGCCGTCCGCATCATGAACCTCCTGTCGTTGCCGATCCTGGCCTGCGTGAAGGGTATCCCGACATTCACCATGAACGGGACGTTCCCGCTCTACCCCGCCCATGACCGGCGTTTCCAGATGATCCAGGCCTTCTTGCATGCCTGCCGATTCGTGGCGCTGCGGGACCGTATCACGGCCGACCACTACGGGGTGACGTTCATGCCTGACTCGGCCATCATGCATGTGCTGACCACGCCTGCCGCCACCCCGGCCGACAGTCGACCGTATGTGCTGGTCACAACGGGAGCCAACCTGTCAAAGCGCGCCAATATAGACATGGCCCGGGCGGCGCTCCGGTTCTGCGACGCGCACCAACTCAAACCGCTGGTCCTGACCAAGAAGCACAAGGATCTGAAAACACTCAAGGCCGACGTCCTGGCGCGTGGCGGTCATTTCGTGGAGCAGGCATCACTGGTGGAGGCCGAGCAGTGGCTGGCACAATGCGCGTTGCATATCGGCGGACGCTACCACATGGCGTTGTTCGGATTGCTGCTCGACGTTCCCAGTGTCCTGATCCTGACCAATACCCACAAGAACCGCTGGCTCGCGGAGGAGTTCTGCGGAATTGCGCTTGCCGATTCCGTGGAGGACATCAACCCGGTCGCCACCCGGCTGTACAGCGATCGGGAACCGCAACAGGACGCCCTGCGCCAATCCGTCCTGAAGGCGCAGGCCTGTTTCACGAATGGACTCAGGCAGGCCACCGATGTTGTCCGCGACAGCATTCCGCAAGCGAGACAAACGGACCGGCCAGACACCTCGCTGTGCACGAGAATACGAGACACGCTGCGCGTTTCCGATTTTCTTTCCTTCTGGCCATTCGGCATCCGGATCCGCTTCAAACGCAAGGACTGAGGCGTTCGGTCGGCCTTATTCCTGCATCCGGCGGATCCGGCTCCGGATCCGCGATCGCAGCGTGCCTTTCTGGTAACGGCCTTTCTCGACATGGCGGATCTGGCAGACACCATCGACCTCGATCGGCGTGCCCTGCGTGCCAACCAGCCAGCGGAAGGCGCGGTCCTCATAGCACTTGCACCAGTGCTCGGCCGGCGTCTGGTACAGGGTGATCCCGTCGCAATAGCCGATAGCCCGAGCCACATCGCCGTGGATGATCTGGAACGCCCCCTTGGCGCGATCACGGCTGTGCAGGCTGAATTCACGGGTGTCGATATCCACCAGTTGCAATGCCCGCCCCTTCTGGAGCATCGGGCACGAATCCGCCAGCATTGTCGTCGTCCGTTCCTGCCGCGGATACAGCAGCGTGTCGCGCCGTCCACGAAGCTGGTCCGCCAGCGAATCCAGGCAATTCCTGTAGAAGACGATATCGCAGTCCGTCATCCAGACCCAGTCCGCCTTCGTCGCCAGTGCCGCCCGGTTGCGGCCGATGCCGCGCCGGAACAACTGCGCCTTTGGCAGCGGCTGCCAGTTCCAGGTCAGGTTCGGCACCGCATGCCCGCCGATGAAGGCGAGCAGCCGGGCGGTGTCCGTGTCCTCCTCCGCGTAGAAGACGGTAATCACCGCGCACAGCTTCGTGGGCGGGTAAAGGACAAACGAACTGAGCTGGTAAGCCAGCATGTGCGAATACCGCCAGCAGTGGCTGATGACCTCCAGCGTCGGGAAGTCGGGGCTGGGCTGACGCTGCTCCTCGGGAGGAAGCGGACGGCGGAACCAGGCCGCCGGCAGCAGGCCACTGGCCGCTACCCGGAAGAACCGTCCGAGAATACCATCGTACCAGCGCGGGGGATAAATCCTGATTGTCGTCATAAGAATAGACTTTCAAAATACGGCATGCTATTAGGGGCAGGACATTTACCCTGCAAAGACAGCCAGCAACCTACCAAGTCACGTTCACGCTATGCAACCGAAAACGTCAATCCGAACGCGTCCCCCTTTCCCTGTTCGATACCGCCTGATCCTCACCTCCCTGCTGCTTGTGGCGGCGCAAGGGAGCATGGCCTCCCAGGCACACTACCAGATCGAGGCGTCCCTGCAGCCGGATGCACGCCTCCTCACCGGCACCAACCGGTTCATATTCGTCAACCACAGTACCATACCCACCAACGCCTGCCTGTTGTTCGCGTACCCGAATCATCTCACCGACGACGACCCGTACGTCACCGACGACATCCATCCCCGCATTTTCCCCGACGGCCCCAACCCTGGTGGCATGACGATCAGGACCGTCCATGCGGACGACCGCCCCTGCCTCGTCACGCCCGTCTCGCATCCAGGGTTCAAGGACGGGGTGCTCGTCGCGGTTGCGTTTCCATCCGACCTTGCGCCGGGCGCTCAAACCGAGATCTCGGTGGCGTTCGAGGTCACGATCCCGCAGCGCTATGGCACGTTTGGCGCCCACGACGGCGGCGTCACCCTCAACGGCGGCTGGTACCCCGTGCTTCCCGCCCGCCACACGGACGGCAACTGGGACCTGCACGGCCCAGCACCGCTATCCACGTTTGCGATCCGACTGCACATCGCCGCCGACGGCCACCTGTTCCTCAACAACCGGCAGACGTTGACCGCTGGCTCAGGATCGGAGACACGAGCAACCCTGACCGCCGAAAAAGTCACCCTGCTGTTCCGACCGACCTTGCATACAGCCACCCACCCCATGCCGCCCGTCACGATCCGCTACCTGACCGGCAAACCGCACGCGAAAACCGCCGAGCGCCTTTTCAAGGCCCTGGAACCGGCTGTCAACCAGCTCCGGCAGCGTTGCCCGGCCATCCGGCCAGATGAGATTTTGCTGGTGGAAGCGCCGCTGCGCCGCGACCTGGCGATCCCGGCCGGCGGCATCATCCTGGTTTCGGACCGCTTTGAGCAGGTATTCGCCTACGCCCGCGATTACCATATCGCCCCGGTCGTGGAAGCCGTCTACGCCGTGCTGCTCGGTGCCGCCCGCCCGCCGCGCGACGCCAGCGCCTGCATCTGTACCTGGGAAAATGAGGCCCTCGCCTGGACCGAGGCCAAACGCTTCCAGGAGCAATACAGCCAGCGGGCCCGATCCGCTCGTGCCTACCTGCGCCCGTTCAGCTTCATCCCGGAAGTCGACCGCTGGCTGCATGCCCCCCGCTTCCCGTTTGTCGGTCCCTTCTTCGGCGACTTCTACGAGCGCGACCCCCTGCGCGAGGATTTCACGCGGTTCAACCGGGTCACGGCACATGGCCGGATCACGGCAGAAAAACTGCGGGACCTGCTCGGCGAGGACGCCTGGACAAATGCCGTCACCACCGCGCTGCAGACCGGCGCCCCGCTGCTGCCACTGGCCGAAGCGGCATACGGACAGCCGCTCGATACGTTCATCGCCCAATGGACCGATCCCTATCCGCGCGTCAACTACGAGCTGGTCTCCTGGCAACAGACCCGCGACGAGCACGACCGCTGGCGTTCTGAAATCACCATCAAGCGAACAGGCCAGGCCATCCGTGAACCCGTGACCGTCGAGGTCGGACGATTGACGGGACCTACCTACCGGGGCCGATGGGACGGCCAGGGCGATACCGGGGTTGCCGTTATTGAAACCCCCGTCAAGACCCGCCGCCTGCGGATCGACCCGGATCGCCGGTTGCAGGAAACCACAAGGGCCAACAACCAGCATCCGGCCGGATTCAAGATCCTGCTGGACAGCCTGCGCCTGCGCATTGACCTGAACGGACGGGACCACGAACTGCGCGCGGGCGGGGCCCTGATTATCGGCAACGACTACCATAACCGCTACCATTTCTACGGGTTCACCGACCAGGAGCAGGACGGCGTCGAGGTCCGGCATTTCCACGCCTTCGGGCGTCCGTTCGACACGATTGATTTCAGCCACGAAGTCATGTGGGGACTGCTGTATACGGACCTGGACGACAATTTCGTCGACGACGCCAGCACGCGGGAGAACGACAGCGGACGCGTTGCCGCCCTCAAGCTCGGGTATGAGTTGCGCACCTCGCAACCGGGGCGCAACCGGCTGGATGGCTGGACCTACACCGCCGAGGTCGAGACAGGCGACAAGGTGGCTGGCGGCGACTTCCGCTACTGGAAGGCCCAGACCTGGATGGCCGGGGTCGTCCCCGTCCGCCGCGACCGCCACCTGCTCGCCCTGCACGGCAAGCTGGGAACCTCCGACCGGGAATCTACTCCCGTGCAACTGATCTACGACATCGGCGGCTTCGACGGTGTCCGCGGCATCAACCGGGGGCTTATTTTGGGCAACCACCAATGGCTGGCCCGGGCGGAATACCGTTTCATCCTCTGGAACGACCTGAACCTGCACGCCATCACCGCCGCCTGGCTGCGGCGCATCCAACTGGCGGCCTATGTGGATGCGGGCAACGTCGGCGACTCCACCAGTGAACTGTTCGACCGCCACGATACCTACTGGAGCGCCGGCGGCGGCCTGCGCCTGCACATCGACGCCCTGGGCGCGTTCCCCGGCATCATCCGCTTCGATATCGCCCGCCAGCTCAACCAGCGCGACGCCACCGGCGACCGCTCCCCCATGTTCTATATCGGCATCGGCCAATCCTTCTGAACCGCGAATGCTGTAGAAAACGGTTGTAAATATGCAGGGAAGTGGTAAGAATCCAGCGCATGTCTTTTCTGGAATCCATTCAATGGCAGCACCTGCTGGGGACAACCCCCTGGGAGATTGTCGCAACGGTCAGCGCGATCGCGGGCGTTATCCTGATCGCCCGCCAGAATATCCTCGGCTGGCCGCTGGGGCTTATCTGGGCCTCGATCTCGGCCTGGCTGGCGTTTAACGAATGGAAGTTGATCTCGGACGGGATACTCTACTTGAGCGGGATTCCAATACAGGGTTATTGCTGGATCTTATGGCTCCGCAAAAGCAAGGAAACCATGGTTTCGGATGTCCCGTTCCGTCCGACCTGGATGCCAGTAGAACGGCAAATCCTGCTCGTGGTGGCCGCAATGCTTTCGATTTTCATTTGGGGCAAGGGGATTACGGCGGCCGCCGGACATTTCTCCTGGATGCCGGAACCCTCCCTGCTCTGGCGCGACTCGACAACGACGGTCCTTAATTACTATGCCCAGTTTCTGCAGGCCCGCAAGCGCATGGAGAACTGGGTCGGCTGGATCATCATCAACATCCTCGCCATCCATATCTACTGGGTGAAAGGCGTCCCCATCTACGTCGTCCAGTACGCATTCTTCCTGGTGCTGGGCATCTACGGGTGGGTCAAATGGCAGCAGGCACGCGCATGAACAATCCGGTCATACTCGCCGACGGGATCTTCCCGACGCATCCCGCCCCGCTGGCGATCCTGCGCGCGGCCGCCCCGCTGGTCTGCTGCGACGGAGCCGCCGACGCCCTGGCCGCGGCCGGGCTGACGCCGGATGTGGTCATCGGTGATCTCGACTCCATCTCCCCGGCACAGCGCGAGCGGTTCCGGGCCGTGCTGATCGAGGACCGTGACCAGGAGACCAACGACCTGACCAAGGCCATGAACTGGTGCAGGCAACGCGGCATCCCGGCGGTCACGATCATCGGGGCGACCGGCAAGCGCGAGGATCACACCCTGGCCAACATCGCGTTGCTGGCCCGCTACAACCTCGACATCCGCGCCGGGATGGTCACCGACCACGGCACGTTCAGTGTCATGCGCACCTCCTGCGAGTTCGCTACCGTTCCCGGCCAACAGATCTCGATTTTCTCGCTGACGCCCGAAACCGCTATCACGTCCACCGGCCTCAAATACCCGCTCACGGGCATGAAGCTGGCGGAACTCTGGCAGGGCTCGCTCAACGAGGCCACCGGCAACACAGTCACCCTGACCTTCACGGTCGGCACCCTGGTCGTCTACCGGTTGCACCTTTAAGACTACATTTCGACCACCGTCCAGTCCCTATTTCTCCCTCTTGGCTTGCTTTCACATGAGTGGCGCTGTACAGTAATCACCGTCATGACAACTTCATCCTCTACAGGCCAGAAGTTGGCACCGGACGATGTCCTCAAGGAAACGCAGGCGCTCTGGAAGCAGAACCGATTGCGCTGCGGATGGTTTCTACGTGACGATACGGATCGCCGGGTCCTGCTACACAATGGACACGATGTGCAGACGCTGCGCCAGTTCCCGACGTTTGTGGAGGCCGAAGTGCGGAGGGGTGCGGATGGCGTGATTCTGCAATGGGTACAGGACAGCGCCTTCCGCTTTTTCCCACTCGTCGAACACCCCGATTTCGGGCTGGCGCTGCACCCTTTCGATCTGGCGACACTGGCCTTCGACGGAACCGTTCCGGACATTGAAGGCATGGTGAAAACATGGCGCATGATGCTGCGCGAGGCCGATGACATCGCCGCGCTGTTGCCGGAAGACCATGTTGGAACGTGCATCCTGACGCGCAACGGCGACTTGTTTGACGGCACGCTCGACGTGCTGCAACTCGCGGTGGAGAACGATATGCTCGTCTTCCACGAAGGCGCAATCCGCGGTGCCTGGCCCCACATCATCCCGAATGCCTCGGCAAGCTCAACATCCAGTTCTCCACCCGTAAGCCAGGGATACGACTGAAGTGGCTACCATTCCCGGTCACCAACGTCAATTCCCGCGCCAAAGCGATAGCGGCTATCTGGAGATCAGGGAAGTCTGAAGTTATAGGCTACCGCCGGAGATAGCGGGTAATCAGCGGGGAGAGGTGCTCGGCGATGTAGGTGCGGCAGGCCTGTTCAACCACAGGCCAGGGGGCGAGCGCGGTTTGCGCGTCCTGCAGGAGCGCGGCGATCGCCTCCGGGATGGGCGGGGCATCTTCCGGCGCAACGCTGGCGGCGGTGAGCTTTCCGCCGATCTGGTCGGTGCCGAGCGTCTTGTCGGCGGCGTCCGGGTCTGGTGCGGTGTCGAGGAGGTCGTCGGCCAACTGGTAGGCCGTGCCCAGGGCGTAGCCGGCGTGGCGCAGGGCGCCAGTCAGCCGGGCGTCGTCGCCCCCGGCGCAGGCCGCCGCGAAGCCGAACAGGCTGCCGGTCTTGCGGCGGGCAATGCTGACGCAGCGATCCCAGGAGGCGTCATCGCCAAGCAGCGAGAATTCCTGTTCCGCCTCGGCCTCGCACATCTCGCGGAAGGTGGCAACCAGCAGCGGAATCCGGTCCGGTAACGCCTGCTGGATGCTTTCGACCGCCAGACTCATCAACAGGTCGCCCAGGATCACGGCCGCGCGGGCACCTTCCGACACCCACAGGGCCGGTGCCCCGCGACGCCGGGTGCCGCCATCGACGATGTCATCGTGCAACAGGCTGGCCGCATGCAGCATTTCCACGGCTGCGCCGGCACGAATCAAGACCGGTCCAGGGCAATCCGCCGCAGTGCCGAACGCCAGCACAAGGCGCGAACGCAGCAGCTTGCCGCCGTCCAGGACAGGGCGGCACCGCTCGGCGCAGGGTACTAGCGTGGTCTGGCGCAGGATGTTCCAGGTATGCTCGCGAACGGCCCGCAGCATCGGATCATCCGCTGGTTCTTGGTTGGTTGCCATGCCGGGCAGAATGCCATCCCCCGGTGTTGAAATCAAACTATCTTGCAGGAATGCCCGCTTTCAGGTTTAGTAGGGCTGACATGGAATCCCCGCAAAAACCCACATCGACAATCCGCCTATGGCTAATCGCGGTCCGTCCGTTTGCCTACACGGCGTCGGTGCTGCCGGTGCTGCTGGGCGCGGTGCTGGCGTTCCACAACGGCGCGAGTCCCCGGTGGGGACGGCTCCTGCTGACGCTGGCAGGGGTGGTCTGCTTCCATACGGCCGCGAACCTGCTGAACGACGTCTATGACTTCCGGCGCGGGGTTGACGACCGGGTCAACCCAGGCAGCGGTGCGGTTGTCCGGGGCTGGATCACCGGCAGGCAGGCATGGCGGGCCGCCCTGGCCTGCCTCGCGGCTGGCGTCCTCTGCGGGCTGGCGCTCACCTGGCTGGCCGGATGGGTCGTGCTGGCGCTGGGGATCGCCGGCACCCTGCTGGCGCTCGGCTACACCCGCGACGGCTTCTGCCTGAAGTACATCGGGCTCGGCGATGCCGCCATTTTCATCACCTTCGGACCGCTGCCCGTCTTCGGTGCCTACTGGGTGCAGTCGCCGTCCTTCTCATGGCAACCCTTGTTCTGGAGCCTGCCGATGGCGGCCTTCACCGTCGCGATCCTGCATGCCAACAACTGGCGCGATATCACGAGCGACCCCGCCAGGTGCTGCATCACCATCGCTACCCGGCTGGGTGACCACGCCTCGCGACGCTACTACCAGTGGCTGATGCTCGGGCCCTTCCCACTGGTCCTGACTGCGATCGTCGCCACCCGGCTGACCGACCTGCCGGTGCAGGCCCCGCTGACGCTGCTGCTGGTGGCGGGCGCCCTGCCCCAGGCGCTGCAACTGGCACGGCGCGACTGGCGCAAATTCCCGGAAGACTTCGCCATGCTTGATGCTCGTACCGCCCGGCTGCACCTGCTGTTCGGCGGGTTGCTGACCGCCGGCTTCATTCTCGCCATGCTGGTATGAGAATTCCTGCCCGACCCTAAGCCAGTGCGGCCGGATCCACCGTGGACAGGTCCTCCACCACCCGGTCGGCAGGCGAGACGTCCTGCGCCGGCAAACCCGGCCGCGCCAGGGCCACGCAATACATCCCGGCCGCCTTGGCGGCCCGCACGCCGGCGGTGGAATCCTCGAAGACCACGCAATCCGCCGCCGCGACCCCCAGCCGCTCCCGTGCCATCAGGAAGCAGGTGGGGTCGGGTTTGCCCGGGCCGTACTGCTCGGCGCCGATGAAAAAGGCAAGTTTTTCGCCGATCCCCATCCGCCGCACGGCCCTCTCGATATCAGCACATGGCGAACCGGAAACGATGCAGACCGGCATCCGCTCGGCCAGGCGTCGCAACAGGGCCACGGAGCCTTGGATGATGAGATCCTCGCCCCGTTTCTCCTGCATCCGGTGCATGTCCGCGCTCAATTCCTTCTCCATCACCTCGATGGTCACGCCCAGCGACGGGAACCGGCTCACGATGTCGGAATAAACCTGCCGCCAGGAGCGCCCGTAGACAATCGCCAGCACGTCCTCGTGGCTGATCGCGAAGCCCCGCCGCCGGAGATACTGTCGCGTGCCCTCGACCCAGATGATCTCGGTATCCATCAGGGTCCCGTCCAGATCAAAGATCGCCGCTTTCAAACCGCCTTCCTTTCCATCGCCAGCACCTGCCGGACCTGTTCCATGAATTCCGCCTGGGCATCCCGCCGCCGCAGGGCATCGATCCGCCGCGACTGAGCCGCCAGCACCTGCCCGCACAGCGGGGCGGCGCGACCAGCCACGCGCGCCACCAGCAGTGCCAGCTCCCGCGCATCCAGTCCCTCGTAGCGCACGCCGCCCTCGCCCAGTGCCTCGGGCATGCCCCCCTCGTCGCGCGCCACCACCGGCACCCCGCAGGCCATCGCCTCAACCAGCGGCAGGCAGAAGCCCTCGTGCCGGCTGGCGGTGACGAATACATCCGCGCAGCGGTACAACGTATGCCGACCCGCAGGCGAGACGAAGCCGGTAAAGCAGACGTTCATCAGCCCGAGACGGGCCGCCAGCAGGCGCAGCATGGCATAGTACGGGGGGCAGCTCGCCTCCGAACCCGCGATCAGCAGGCGGCTCGCGGGGTTGATGCAACGGTGGTACCAGGCAAAGGCCAGGATCAGTTCCTCGACGCGCTTGTTGGGAACGATCCGCCCCACGAACAGCCAGTTGCACAGCGCGTCGCCGAACGCGGCCTGCAAGGCCGGGTCCTCGCCGCAGGCGAACTCACTCTCCGAGAAGAAGAGCGGCAGGACGACGGAGCGCGCGGCCCCGGCCGCCTCGATCTCGCTGGCGTTGTAGGCGGAATCCGACCAGCAGACATCCGCCAGCCGGACCACGGGCGCCAGTTGCGCGCGCGCCAGGCGCAGCTCTGCCGCGACGGTGTCGTCGAACCCCTCGAAGAAGGACGCCGGGGTGATGTTGTGATAGCGCACCACCCGCCGTCCGCGGACCGCACTGAACAGCGCGGATGCGGCAGAGGCCGTTGAGACGTGGAAGATAACGGCCTCCGGAACCGCCGGGTCGAACGCCTCGTACGGCAGCGCGTCGCCGCGCGATTCCGGCGCGATATGTGCCTCCGAGGCGTAGATGTCGCTGTCAAAGCCGCCCGCCCGCAGCATGGCGCGCATCAGCCGCGCCTCCTGCGAGATGGCATCGCCCGCGGCGTAGCCGCCCGTCAGTTGATCGATACGGGGCTTGCCGGTCATGCCTTGCCCTCCCCCGCGGCATCACCGGAAGTCCTGCCGCCAACCCCGGCCGCCCGCTCCAGCGCCTCGAGCCGGGACCGCAGGGTCTCGCTCTCGCACCGGCGCAACCGCACCTCGAGTGCCAGCGCCTTGACGGCCTGCTCGTTGACCGCGTTCTGCTGGAAGGCCGTCCAGTCGTGCGGGCCGCGCATCAGGCTCCAGAGCACGCGACGGACCGCTTCCAGCAGCCAGCCTTTCAGTCCCCTGGCAGGCGGGCGGCGCATCCGCTCGAAACCGATCTGCGTGCGGTTACCGAAAATCCGCAGAAGCCGGTCCTGGTACGCCGACTCGTCGTGCGCCCCGCAGAGGTCTAGGATCGCCGATTCCCCGGCGATCCGCTCGGCCAGGTCGGGATCACGCAGGGCGGCGGCATCGTCCCGCAAGACACGGAGCTGCTCCGCGCTGAAAGCCTGACCTCCCGCCAGCACATGCACACTGGTTTCCCGCCGTTTTTCCACTGCGCTCATAAAGCCTACTTGCGCTCCTTGAAGACCGTATCGACGGCCAGGCCCGCCGCCAGGAGCAGCATGGCTTTGGCCGGGGCGGGTTCGTCGTTCAAGGCGATGATGTAGTTGTCGGCGGAGGTGAAGAGTTCCTTCCCGATCCCCGCCCACTTCTTGGTGATCGTGCCGATCTCGTTCTCGGCCTTGTCGAGAAACCGGAAATTCCAGCCCTTCCAGTCCCCCTTAACCAGGGCGACCTCAGTGCCCGCCGCATCGAAGACACGAAAAGCCCCGCCGATGGTGAAAACCTTGCTCTGCAGGAATCCGATGACCGCTCCATCCTTGCCCAGGATGTTGACCTTGGAGCGGAACAGCGTGACACCACGCCGGATCGAGAACAGCAGGTTTGACTCATCCTCCGGATTGTCCCCCTGGTAGACGAAGACCTTTGTCGGCAGAAGCTGCTTGTTCACAAACAGGCGCAGGACCTGGATCAACCCGCCGGGCTTCTCCTTGGCGATGCCCAGTTGCGACTGCGTCTGCGGGTCAAGGATGTCGTAGGTGTCCACGAGCTTGAGGAATCCGACCCGCTCCCGAATGAAATACGCCTTCTTGTCCAGCATCGCCATCTCCTTCTGTTGACCGTATTGACTATTGCACCGATTGACAACGCGGCATTCTGGGCGGGCGTCCGGGAGTTGTCAAGCCCGCCGGCAATGCGCAGTCAATCCGGTCAGCCTAGTCAACAGGGTCAAACGAGAACCACACGGAGGACTGGCGTACAACCGTCGTTGAATTCATGAGAAAGGCAGGTAAATGAGCAAAGACAAGAACTCGGCCATCCGCCGTTCCCTTGCCCTGATCGGCTGGCTGGTGCTGACTTTCAGTGCGTCGGCAACCGCCGTGTTCGTCAAAACCGGCGGTTGGTACGCGGGGCTGGCAAAACCGGCGTGGAATCCGCCGGACTGGATATTCGGGCCGGTATGGACCGCGCTCTACATCATGATGGCGGTGGCAGCTTGGCTGGTGTGGCAGCGGGGAGGATGGAAGGCCCAGCGCTGGCCGCTGACGCTGTATCTGGTACAGTGGGCACTCAACGCGCTGTGGACACCGCTCTTTTTCGGCCTCCAGCACCCCGGCCTGGCCTTTGCCGGGATCCTCCTCCTGCTCGTCGCCATCCTCGCCACCCTGGCTGCATTCTGGCGCGTCAGACGCCCGGCAGGACTGCTACTCATCCCCTACACCCTATGGGCGAACCTTCGCCACCGTGCTGAACTTAACGCTCTGGCGAATGAACGAATAAATCGTTACTGGCGTTTCGGCGGCCCGCCGGGAGTGTTCCAGGATCTCAGCTTGATGACCCCTCTAATGAATCGACATGCATGACGATATATATGCATTATTTTTATTTACTTCGCCATTATTTACGATATAAGTAAAGCATGAAGATTGAAAATCTACTGACGGATGATGCCGTGTTGGCCGAACTAGGCGCCCGGCTGTCCCGGCGACGTATCGAGCTGGGGCTATCACAGGCCGCCCTCTCAGAGCAGGCGGGTGTCGCGAAACGAACCGTGGAGCGTATCGAAGCGGGGGCGACATCCCAGACGGCGACACTGGTTCGCATTCTGAGAGTGCTTAAGCTGCTGGAGCGTCTCGATGTGTGGATTCCAGAACCTGGCCCGAACCCGATGGATATGCTCAAGTTGAAAGACAAACCCCGCAAGCGGGTTTCCCGCAAAAAGCAAAAACCGGCGAGCCCACTGTGGCAATGGGGAGATGACAAATGAGCACCGTTGCAGAAGTCAGACTCTGGGGGCGAACGATCGGGGCTGTGGCACTGGAAGAGGGCTCGGATATCGCTCATTTTCAGTACGCCCCTGAATTCGTGCCAAGCGGAATCGAGGTATCACCACTCGCCATGCCGCTATCCGAACGTGTCTACACATTTCCGGAACTCAGACCCCGGACATTCCACGGGCTACCCGGGCTGATCGCCGATTCCCTGCCGGATCGCTTCGGCAATGCCCTGATTGATGCCTGGCTGGCGCGTCAAGGCCGTGCACCGGAGTCTTTCAATGCCGTGGAACGGCTTTGCTATACGGGTTCGAGAGGAATGGGTGCGCTGGAATACGCGCCGGCGACCGGACCGCAAAGCCGTAACGGCGAACCCATTGATATTGATCACATCACGGAATTGGCTTCAGACATCCTGACGCATCGTAACAACCTGCAGGGCTGGCTGCATGCGGAAGGGCGCCACGCGGCACTGCATGACATTTTGCACATCGGCACCTCTGCCGGTGGAGCCAGAGCAAAAGCGGTGATTGCCTGGAATCCGCAGACCAACGAGGTCCGTTCGGGACAGGTCAAGGTGACTGATGGCTTTGAGCACTGGCTGATTAAGTTCGACGGGGTAAGCGGCAACAAGGATAAGGAGCTGGAAGACCCGAAGGGGTATGGCGCGATTGAATACGCCTACTATCGCATGGCCGTGGATGCGGGGATCGCGATGGCTCCATGCCGCATTCTTGAGGAGCACGGGCGACGGCACTTTATGACGCGGCGATTCGACCGGCGCGAAGGTGGGGAGAAACTGCACATGCAGTCGCTAGGCGGATTGGCCCACTACGACTTCAACTTGGCCGGCGGATATAGCTACGAGCAAGCGCTTCAGGTGATTCGCCAACTGGGATTGCCAATGAGCGCCATAGAGGAGCAATTCCGACGAATGGTGTTTAACATCCTTGGCCGCAACCAGGACGACCATGTCAAAAACATTGCTTTTCTCATGGACAAATCCGGCACATGGTCACTTTCACCCGCATTCGACATGACCTACAGCTTCCATCCGTCCGGCCAATGGACATCGACGCACCAGATGACCATGAACGGCAAACGCGACCGGTTTGTTTTGGATGATTTCCATGCCTGCGCCAAGGCCGCATCCATAAAAAGCAGCCGTGTCAAAACCATACTGGCCGAGGTTCATTTCGTAATTCAACACTGGCGCGATTACACCGATGAAGCCCGCGTCCTGCCGGAGCACCGCGACCGGATCCAGAACACGCTGCGACTCGAACCGTTTGCCTGACGCAGTACGATTGCAATTTCTCTCACGCTTCAGAGAACGCCTCAGTAAGCCGCCGCAGGCATTCGACGGCATGCTCGGCAGAGCAGCGAAAAGCGAAGTCGCCCAAGTCGTAGACCTCATCCTCGGAGCCGACAACGGCATTGTGCCGTTCAATGATCACGCTCTCCATCTCCTCAATATCAGCGAAAGGACGCTGACAGAGCCCGATGATATTGAAGTGCCCCATGTGATAGTCAGATGTAAACCAGATGGTGCTCAATTCACCCACCTCCTGCCCATTCCCGATGCAGCCGTCCTGCCTGCTCAATGATTTCCCCGAGTATACCCGCCTCGTATTCAAGACTACAGGCGTCCGGATGGTTAATGAAATCGGCCAGATGACCGCTTCCAGAAGCGGGTCGCCTTCCTGGAACAATGTCGCATGGTGGAAATGGTCACAGACTTCCCATGCTTTCTTGAATCCATCCTTGCAAGCGTGCGCAAACCCAGTTACCGGGTCCACGGTGTCTTCAAGTTCGATGCAGAGAAGACCTGAGTGCCCGTGAAGGTGCTTGGCTTCTCTCGGCCAGTTCATAAACCGATGGGCATACTGGAAGTCAAGATTGACGATTGATGTGTACTTGTCGTTTGACATGATATACTCCTAGTCTTCGTTTTGAATTTACTGATGCATTGTCTTTACAACATTGTGCATAAAGAAAGAACAATTCGGAATAATTCTACGTCATTCATACCTCCTTTCGTTCCGTCTTGGTTGCTTTCTGTTTACACTGCCGACAGATCCCTCGCAACTCGACATAAACCGCTTCGACGCTGCCCATCTCGGAAACCTCTCGAGGCGCTGCAAGCTGATCCATTTCGTCGCTATAGAAGTCACCAATCAGCCCGCATTCCGTGCAGACGAAGTGGTGGTGCCGATCCGTGTTGGCATCAAACCGTGCTCTGTCTCGCATGGAGCCAACTCGTGCTATTACGCCGCGGTCTTCAAGCATTCGCAGTGTTCGATAGATAGTATCGACCGATATGGCGGGAATTCTCTTTCGAACACGCGCAAGGATCGTCTCGGCATCGGGGTGTTCCTCGCTACCGGCCAACTCCCGAAGGATCTCGGTTCGTTGATGCGTGGCCTTGACGCCTTGCCGACGGCAGATCTCCAAGAACCCTGCAACGCGTTTGTCTACCTTATCTTTTGACGTCATCTGAGATAACCCTATTCGTAATGATTACTATTTAAGAACAGTACATTATGTAGGAACGGTATGCAAGCGCTTTTTCTGCCGAGTCTCTGGCCGAGTCTCTGGTGCTCGTGGGCTTGTTGACCGGAAGGAACAAGAGCCTAATAGCTAAGGGAGTTGGAAATTGTTAAGTTACCTGTAATTGAGTAATTATAACGACCCATTTGGGAAGCGTAATTGCGACGCGACTACGAAACCATGCAGGTCATGATGTTCGGCGAATCACCAACATTTGACGAAATCCTCAAGGGGCTCAAGGATCTTGAGGAAGCCATCCGCAAAAATGCCTGTTGTCGGTTAGCTTTTTTCACTATTAGTTCCGCTATAATGATTGCTGTAATCCTGATTGGGAATATTTTGTTTGAATATGCAGATCGGTTTTAATATATTCCCTATCAGGAATATGAAAACCATTACGAATAGCACAGAACTTGGCACCGCCATTCGGACCGCACGCAAGGGCATCAAGGTCACGCAGAAGGAGCTGGCCATGACGGCCGGTGTCGGGTTGCGCTATCTCATCGAGCTGGAGCGCGGAAAGCCCACCGCCAGACTGGAGGGTGTTTTCAAGATCCTCCAGGCACTCGGACTCAAGCTTAATATCGCCGCGCCATCCAGTGACGAGAACGGTAGACCGCTATGAACTCGCTAACCGTATATCTGCATAGCGAGCCCGTCGGCACACTTGAACAGGACGCCAGCGGACTTCTCCAGTTCACTTACATGGCCGCCTGGCTGGAACGCCGCGATGCGCATCCGCTCTCCCGCATGCTCCCCTTGTCGCCGGATACGTACGAGAACAAGTATGCCCGCCCCTTTTTTGCCGGCATCCTGCCGGAAGAAGGCCCCCGCCAGAGGATCTGCCAAATTCTCGGGATCAGTGAAGGCAATGACTTTGCCATGCTGGAGCGTATCGGCGGTGAGTGTGCGGGGGCCGTTAGCCTGCTTCCCGAAGGGCAGGAACCCTTGCAGACCGAAAACCGGAAGCGTGCGTTGGATCAAAAGGAACTGATCTCCATCATCCAGGCATTGCCGCGTCGCCCGCTGATGGCCGGGGAGGAAGGCATTCGCCTCTCACTGGCTGGAGCACAAAACAAGCTCCCTGTCGTTATGGAGGGCGAGACGATCGCACTGCCCTTGGAAAATACACCCAGCACACACATCATCAAGCCTGAACCCGAGCATTTTCCCGGACTCGTTGCCAACGAGGCCTTTTGCATGCAGCTTGCGCAGCGCGTCGGTCTCAGTGCCGCAGAAGCGAAACCCCGGATCATCGGCGAGACACCTTGCATTGTCGTCACCCGGTATGACCGGACAACCACACCTGCCAGCGTGGTCCGCCTGCATCAAGAAGACTTTTGCCAGGCGCTCGGACGCCCCCCGGAACGCAAATACCAGCAGGAAGGTGGCCCAACCGTTAAAGACTGCGTAGCGCTCCTGCGGGAATGGTCGACAACGCCCGTCCTCGACATCCTGGGGTTTATCGACGCCCTGATCTTCAACCTGCTGATCGGTAACGCGGATGCCCACGGCAAGAACTTCTCCATGATCTACGCTGGCGGCACCCGACGCCTGGCCCCGCTCTATGATCTGGTGTCCACCGTTGCATGGCCGGATCTCTCGACACGGCTAGCCATGGGAATCGGCCACGGTAAAAACATAAACGACCTCAACACCGCCCACTTCAAACGCATGGCGGAAGAATGCCGTCTTGGCTGGCCCATGGTTCGGGAACGCATCCACGATCTCACCAGCAGAACCTTGCAAGCCATCGACACCATCCAAATTCCTCTTCCAGAAAACGCCGCCGCCTTGTCCAGCATCGCCGACTCGATCAAGAACAGATGTCAAGTTCTTCAGAAAACACCTCGGTAACTGCATTCATGCGCTCCTGTAATGGCACTTACTTAAGGGCCATTCACCAGCAAACCCACCCCTGGCCCCTCCCAGGAGGGGATCAAGATATGAGATTGCGCACGAACAAGCTCCCCTCCTCGGAGGGGTTAGGGGTGGGTTCTTTTTCAGATGGTAGAAAGTCCTTAAGTAAGTGCCATTCATTCCTGGGTGCCTGGCCCTTTGTTTCACCACGAAGAATGGAAGAACACGAAGGAGTTTACGGATTTTGGATATTGCCCCCGGCCCGTTCCTGATTCAGGGCAAGCAGCCGTTCCCCGCCACTCGCTTGGCAACATCGCAGAGCGTGCTAACCGCGGAGAGGAGTAACCGACTTAGCGGTCTCTTGTCGTACGTTGGGTTGCAACTCTATTGACATTCCGGTCCGTTGGGCGTAGTAGATGCTTCATGAATCAGATTTCTCATGACGGTTTTCTGGGGTGTGCGACCGTACAGGCTGGAAAACGGTGGCTTTCGCGGTGCTTGCTGGGGGGCTCGATGTCCCTTGCTAACGGGTTATTGCTGATCTTATTGGCCTGGGGATCTGCCGCCTCGGCGATTGAAGTGCGGCTGGGGACTGAAGTGGCTCCGGTCGGGGCTATCGGCAAGGTTGATATTACGGTGGCGGATGCCACCGGGCTGGCCAGTGCCGCGTTCAAGGTGAACTTCGACCCGAGCGTGCTGGATCTGGTCCTGGTGACCAACGAAACCGGCTCGATCGGAGCTGAGTTCGCGATCGCCTCCACGGTGAAGGATGGCTCGGTTGATATTGTCCTGGTCCGCAAGGACGGGTTGCCGTCCGGCGGGGGTAGCCTGGCGTCGCTGCATTTCAGGGTCAATCCGGGCGCGCCCAATGGAATGAATACCGAAATTGTGGTGGCCAAGTGTGAATTGGGCGGTGACTACGGGGTAGGACTCACCTGGGGCGGGGACGCGATTGCCGCGACCGACGGAACCCTGTGGGCCGTGGCCTCCATGTCGCAGGATTCGGATGCCAACGGGATTCCCGACTGGTGGGAGATCCAGCACTTCGGCGGCTTGACCAATGCGGTTGCCGGGGCTGACGACGATGGGGATAGTGCCAGTAACCTGGACGAGTACCGGGCTGGAACGGATCCCAATGATCCCTCCAATGTGTTCCGGTTGACCCATCTGACCGGGCTGTCGGCCGGCGCAGGGATCTCCATCAAGTGGTCGAGCGTCCTGGCGAAAAGTTATGATGTTGAACGCACCACCAATCTGTTCCAGACGTTCCAGCCGCTGGCCACGAACCTGGTCGCCACAGGTACGGAGTTCACCTACACCGACTCGACGGCGACCAACGCCATACCGTATTTCTATCGTATAAAAACCCGGGAATAACAGGACCCCGACAAGGAGGCAGGACCATGACCGCAATGTTAAAGCGAAAGACAGCATCAATGCATATCGGGGTGCTATGCCTGTGCATCATGACCGGGGCTGCGATTGCCCAGGAAATGCCACAGGACAACTGGTACTTTGAGAGAATGTGGGGAAGCTTGGGTTCCGCACCGGGGCAGTTCAGTAATCCGAGCGGCATTGCGGTTGATGGTGATGGGTTGGTCTACGTGGCGGATTCCTCAAATGATCGTATTCAGGTGTTCCAGCCGGACGCCACTTTTGTACGGTCTTGGGGGAGCTACGGCTCCACGACGGGAAAGTTCAACGGGCCGGACGGCATTGCGGTTGATGGTGATGGGTTGGTCTACGTGGCGGATTCCTCAAATAATCGTATTCAGGTGGGCGCTTCCGGGTTTTGTGGGGGGATTTCGTGTTGATGAATTGCTCCTATGGTCTGCTGCGGGATGGGATCGCGTAAGTTTGTCGTTTAAGCGTAACCAAGTAAGAGTGGGGTTAAGAGTGCGACTAAGAACACGGTTAAGTGTAGGGAATGAGCGAAGCGCACACTTTGTCGCCCGCTTACGCCTACACTTCGTCGCCACCCTTAGTTGGTTACGCTTAAACGCCCGGCTTAACCGGACTGTCAGAGAGTGTATGCGCATATAGGCTATGAAAAATCCCCCCACAAACCCAGAAGCGCCATTCAGGTGTTCCAGCCGGACGGAACTTTTGTAAGAAACTGGGGAAGCTCGGGTTCCGCACCGGGGCAGTTCAGATATCCGCGTGGAGTTGCGGTTGGCGGGGATGGATTGCTTTATGTCGGGGATTCTAGAAACTTTCGTATTCAGGTATTCCTGCCCGATGGAACGTTTGTCAGGATGTGGGGAAACTACGGCACTGCGCCGGGACAGTTCAGCAATTACAATTCCAGCACTGCTGAGCCATTGACTGGTGTGGCTGTTGGCGGTGATGGATTAGTTTACGTCACGGATTCCGGCAATCGCCGCATCCAGGTATTTCAGCCGGATGGCACGTTTGTCAGAATGTGGTCGGCCCCAGATCAGTTTGGTATTTATAGCGAATGTGGAGTAGCGGTTGGCCTTGATGGTATTGTTTATGTCACGGATCTCTACCGTTCGCGTATTCATTTATTCCAGCAAGATGGGACTTTTATCAAAAAATGGGGTAGTGATGGTATTGTGCCAGGGGCGTTTGCTGGTTCATATGTTTCCGGTGGAGCTGCGGTTGGCGATGATGGCTTGGTTTATGTTGCGGATTCCTCAAATCATCGTATTCAGGTTTTTCGTCGCGGATTTCGCAATCCAACCTCGGCAACCGTGGTGCCGGAGCCGCAGGTTGTTGCGGTGGAGCAAAGGGGCGGCTTCCCCTATGTCGATATAGACTATGTTGTCCACGATGCGGATTCCTCCAATGTCTTTGTTTCCGCGTTGGCGTTCGTGGACGGGGGCAATACGCTGGGGCATGTATTGAAGCTCAACACCTTGATCGAGGGCACCGCAACCAATCTTGGTGCGAACATTCCCGCCAACCAGCAGCATCGCCTGACGTGGAATGCGGCGGCGGACTGGAATACCAACTTTGGCAACGTCCAGATCGAAGTTCTGGCGAATGACGGGCGGGGCCTGATGGATTTCCATTTACTGAAGATTCCATCCAACGGGCCTAATCCCGAGCTTGTCATTGACCGGTATCCTGTCACACAAACCAACCTTCTTTCTTGCTGGTACTGGCTGGTTGCCACCAATGATCCGCAAGTGGCACTCAACAACGGCGTTGTTTGTAAAACCGGCGAGCCTGACAGTGGCGCGGTCCTGTACACGTCGGCAGCCTGGCCCATGCCGACACAGACGGAGGTTGAGCCGAATAACACCAACAGCACGGCTACAGCTCTCTCACCGGGTTCTGTCGGTGCCTTGGGTGAGGTCACTCTGAATGACAATGACTGGTTCAGCTTCACCTGTCCGGCACCCGGCTCCACCGTTGAAGCCAAGTTCGCGGCGGTGGCTTCCCCCGCCCGTACGATGGGATATATCCGGGACGGCGGAACCAATGTGTATGCATCCCAGACAAGCAGCAGTGCAAGTTACCTGCTGAAAACAACCCTGCCTGATGCGGGGACTTACTATGTTCATTTGAGAAACAACAGTTCAAGTTATACGGGGGCATACCAGGTTGTCGTCGCGGTTGACAACAGCATCACCGTCGGTACCACCGCGAAAGGGCGGAAATTCCTGTTTGACCGCATGGGCGTGCGGGAGGCGACCCCGGCGGAGATAGTGCGGGCGAGTGTCGCCGAAACTCCCGGTGTGACGAATCGATGGGCGACTCGGATCTTTGGCGATCCAAGGATCAGTGTGAATGAGTATGGATTCTCCACGGCCACGAGCTGGGGAACCACCGCTTGGTATGTGGTCAAGCCGTAACCATCCTACAGGTTTCAATGCAAAACAACCGTCATAGTCGATGCAGGACGGCCGCCGGGATGATGGCGGCGGTCTGGGTGCTGCTTGTCCCCGACTCGCGGGCCGCTACGGTGACTTTTACGCAGACGACCGAACCGGCAGGGCTGTTTTCAACGATAACCACCGCGCCCACTTCGGATACCCTGGTTTCCACGACCAATGCACCTCTGGTTTCCCTGGGCAACAGTTTCACGCATTGGACGATCAACGGAGCAAGGAGCAGTGACTCGCTGGGGCGGGGCTTGAATCCGGTGGCTTTCACGATCTACGAGAACATCAATGCCGTGGCGAATTACCTCGCAACCACCAATGACTTGGACGCGGATGGAATACCAGATTGGTTTGAGGTCGCGTTCTACAACGCCACAAACCAGACGGCGGTAGCGGATACGGATGGCGACGGGTTTGACCTGGATACGGAATACCGCCGGGATTATCATCCTAGGCTGCCGGATGTTTTGCAGGATGGCGGGGCATCCCGAAGGCGATCCGTAAGCACCCTGCTGATCCTGGAATCGAACTATTTCACGTATGCCGAGTCGAGCCTTCCACCTGGATTTGTCTCGTTCGAGGCGGCGGTCTATAACGGGGACTCGATCACCAGCAGTGTCAACCTGAACGGGGAAACACTGGGGTTCTCGTTCGGGTACTGGGATGTGAATGGAATCCCACAAACCAATCAACTCGGGAGCGCGCTCAGCCAGTTGAGCACCGTGGTCACCGGGGCAACCGCAGCCACAGCCCATTATTATGCGTCAGTGGACGATGTTGACGGCGACGGGCTGCCCGACTGGTGGGAGTGGCATCACTTCATCGGGATTGCCGGTACGCCGTCCGGCGATGCAGACGGGGATGGTGTTGATAATGACACCGAGTACCGCCGGGACTATCACCCTCGCTTGCCAGATATCATCGTGGATGGCGGTATCTCCCGGAGGCGGTCGGACCTGACCCTGATCAATCTGGAGGGCTATTACACATACGACATCTTCAGTTCGCCGCCGGGCTTTATCACGTCGGTCAGCAGCGTGGCACAGACCGGAACGGTGATAACCACAACGAACCTGAGTCTGGCGAATCCGTCGCTCGGCTACCATTTCACGCACTGGACCCTCAACGGGACGCCGCAGACAGATGCCAATGGCCGGGCCTTGAGCCGGGTGCAGGTCATGATAACGACCAACCTGACCTTTGTAGCCAACTACATGGCGGCAACGAACGATGTGGATAGCGACGGCCTGCCGGACTGGTGGGAGTGGCAGCATACGGGAGGGTTGGCCCTGGACGGGAGCAGCGACCCGGATGGCGACGGGATTGATCTGGATAGCGAGTACCGCCGGGATTACACACCGGGGATCGGGGACATCATCGTGGATGGCGGCATCTCCCGGAGGCGGTCGGAGAAATTTTATGTCAACATGCAGTTTTTCGAGCGGGTTGAATATGCCCTGGTCAACGGGGTTCTGACAAACTTCTTCACGATCTGGCCGACGAATGTCACCGGACTGGCTCTGGGACCGGACAGTGCCTGCGGAATCGGGGACTGGGATGGAGACGGGCGGCTTGATGTGTTTGCGGGATCCGGGGTCGGGCAGATGCGGATCTTCAGGAATACCGGAACCACGCATACCATGAACCTGGTGGACATGACGGCGGCGTTTGACGGAGTAAGTGCCGGATGGGCAGGCATCGTGAATCCGTGTCCGGCGCTCGGGGACTTCACGGGTGACGGAACCGGCGATCTGGCCATGGGCGGACAAAGCGGGCGTATCCGGCTGATCAGCTCCCCCGGTCATTTCAACAATCCGCAATCACCGGCGGTGAATTACGATCTTGTCGTTTCGGATTCCGCCACCGCACTGCCTGCATTCTGCGACATCACGGGGGATGGGACGAATGATCTGCTGGTCCTGCTCGCCGACGGGTCCGTCAGGACATACCCCCATACCGGCAATGATCTCCTGCCCTACGATGCCGGCGTTTTTACCAACAACCTTCTTGAAACCGGTGTTCCCGGAGGTAGCGGCATTAGTTCCATGGATATCAATGCCGATGGCATCCCGGATATCCTAGTGAGCGATCAGGATGGCAGGATCTGGGAGTTTCACGGCACCGGAGCCGGGGTGTTCAATCTCAAGAGCAAGGTATGGGGCGGGGCCGGAAAAGGCATGGCCTCCAATATGACGGTCGGCTTGGCGGACGTGGACGGCGACGGAGATGTGGATGTGATATGCGGTTTTGCCGAAGGCGGACTGATGTACCTGCGGGATCCCCGAATTGGAAGCCCCGATAATCTGGCTGTGAAGGAGGGTGCCCGGTCCCTACAGTTGACGTGGAATCCCAACGAGAGCTTTAGGATCAAGGGATATCACTTATACCGGGACACGACACCGGCAGGTGATTTTGCCCGGCTTACGGATCCCAAGCTGATATTCCCCGAATACCTGGATGAGGAGGTTGTACCGGGTGAAGAGTACTTCTACTACGTCACCGCCGTCTCCCAGCTCATGTTGCCTGGTAGCAGTATCCCTAGAGAGACAGAGAGCAAGCCTTCGGATATTGCGTCGGGGCGGGTCGGCCAAGTCACGCTCACGATGCCTGATTATGCCGGTATGGCGGGAACCACCACGGTGAGCTCTGTCAGCATCGGCAATGCCCGTGACATTGCCGGTGATGGGCTGGTAATCCGGATCAGTTACGATCCTGCTGTCATTCGGCCCGTTGCCCAGGTGGTTCCAGCGGCATCGACGGTGGAACGTTCGGTGCTGGCTCAGGCAATATCCCTTTCGGATAACGGGGCGACGGCCAGCGGCGAACTCATCATCCAGGGGACGGGCACAGGTGCGATTATCGGCGAGGGCCGTGTTTTCGACATCAACTGGTTTATCAACAGCGGCGTCCCCAATGGCACGAAGACCACCAATTCATTCACTTGGGCTGTTCTCAAGGATACGTCCGGAGCGGACTTGGCCGTTGACATCACGGACCATGCCGTCCTGACGGTTCAAGCCGCATATATACGCGGGGATGCAAATGGAGATGGAGTGGTCAACATGGACGACTTCCATCTATGCATGAAAATGGCTATCGGACACATCACGCCGGACGCCAACCAGTTGATGGCTTGCGACCTTAACGACAACGGCAAGGTGGACAAGGACGATGCCCACCTGATCCTGCGGTTGATCCATCAACTCAAAGCGAATCCATGAACAGTGCTTCACATCATATTGATCGGGAGACGACACGGTGATGGCATGATAACCATGGAAGGGTCTTCCGCAGAATCTGTGGGTATGTATTTTAGCGGGGTTCTGTCAAACTGTCCTGCTGGCAGTGGGATTGCGTGAATTGGCGGCGT
>CAZSRU010000036.1:0-28461 GCA_964609395.1 uncultured Victivallales bacterium | reverse complement strand
GCAGCGCGGACGGGGTGGGATCCGTCTGGAAAAGGCACGAATGCCTGACTAGTCAACTGTCCTTCATCTACAAACTTTGGATGAGCCTGCCGTAAAAGAATTGTATCACCTTTCATGCCTGATCATCCCCAACGTTAGATTCCAGGAATACAAAGAACGTCTGCCACTGATCTGCCCCAACCAATTCAAAGGTATGCTCAATATCCCCCCCATCGGGAGTGAAAGCATGATATTCTGCCATGAACGAATCCAAATTTAAATCGACGGATGGACTACCGGCTGTATGCCATTCCAGCAAAATGTTGCCCTCTGGCGTTGGGACAATAGCGGGAAGCGCAAGACCCTCTGGATAGTGAGTGACAATTTCATCCGTAATGAGCGAAAGCCTATCCTTATCCGGTGCCACTCCTGCGCCATCCAACCATCCATCCTGTAACTCGGCTAATGCATCAAAAGCAGAGGAAAGCTTATAGTTAGGTTGAATATCCAAAGATTCAACCGATATGATTGTTTGAAAAACGGGCACCATCGAATCGAGGCTGCATGAACTCAGATTTCATGATGGAATCTTGTATAAGAAAAATGCGTTCGAGTCGAGAAATGATTACCTTGGCTGAACACTCTGAAACTGAAATTTGCGCTCATCCGCCTTGGCGAAGACGTCGTTCTCAATCCAGTCCGCCAGGGGCAGACCTGTTGCCATCCGAGCGGACATAATAGACGTCCTGACTTCCACAACTGCCATTATTGAGTCATAGGTGTCCTGTTTGCCGTCGGCACGGGAGGTGCGCAAACATCCATGATGACTATGGATATGTCCTGTTTGCATCAAGTCCGTGCAGCTACGTATCATGCTGTTTACAAGCAGCTTCTGATAGACATACGATGGTGGTGTATTGCCCTGTGTCCTGTTTATGTCCTGTTTACGGATGATCATGAATGATCGCTCTTTGGTTGTGCTGTCCTGTTTATGTCCTGTTTCCTGCCAAGGATGTAGTGCGTGTTTCGCCCCGTAGCCCCCACTTGTTTCACCAAGCCACATTCCACCAACTTCTTCAAATCACGAGCGGCCGTACGCACGATGGTAGCCGACACATCCTGGTACTCACGATTAGTAATTGCCCCGCTATGTTTGAGGTGGTTTATGCCTTTCTTCTGCCGCTCGTTCAACCCCAGCTCATCCATAACCGCGTCGGTGAGCCAATCGCGCCAGATGGTGGTGACGAAATGGGCACCGTTCTGCTCGAAGGTGGGTTCGGGTAATCCGGCTGTGTGGCAATCATCGATCATGTCGGTAGTGCCGGTGCCGGCCTTTTCGACGAATTTGACACGGTAGAGGGGTTCGGCCAGTAGCGGATTCCTTGGCATGGGGGCATGTGGATGGCGGAGTTTTTCCGGTGTCAGGCCATGCGGTAGTTCGCCGGGATTCCAGACTTCGATCCGGTCGGCATAGACAATGACTTGCACAAATCCGGTATTGCGGTAATCGCGATGGGCAACAGCATTGACGATCGCTTCGGTGATGACCGAACGCGGCACCTCAAAGTCGCCCGATGCCTGCGTGCTGTGTGCCCGCGTTCCGACTGGCCGATCCAGCTTGCCCAGGACGAACTCTACCGCCTGGTCAATGACTTCAAATATGCGGCCCTCGTAGGACTGCTGCGAGGCAATCGGTTTGCGCTTCTCCGTGCCAAAGAAATGCAGGCAATGCACCTGGATGTTGTTAAAGAACTGACGCGGCTCCTTGCCGAACAGCAGAATGGCGGCATTCGTCAGCTTATCCTCTCGTATAAGCTTAAAATGTAATAAGACTGCCTTGGGCGCTTGTGAACCCTTGAGAGTCAGGCGGCCCTTGACCTTGGCCGTTTCAACAAAATCCTCGATGGCGGCCCTATCGATATCCTTGATCGTTGCGCCGGAGCAAGGGCTGTCATCGAATGGCAGGGTATGTAGTAAGTCCTTGCGGTCTAAAGACCGACAAGGGACAGACCTGTTGCCATCTTTTCCGATAAGATGGCGACACAAGCAGCGCCCCTGCATGGAGATGATCGAACCCTGCCTTTGGGGGCGCCGGGGTCAAGTCTTCATGGGTGGGGCGCCGGGGTCAAGTCTTCCACATTTCACACTCAGGCAGCTAGCGGGCGAAGCTTGCTATTCTTCATTCACGCCATGCACTCCAGGCTTCGGTCACATCTCGCCATTCATGATTGGTGCGGACCCCCGTATGCATGATGGCGTATGAGCTACACGAGTTGTCAGAGGGACTTGCAGAACCCCTCGTGGTGCCCGGCTTCAAGCGGGCACGGCGAGGGGTTTTGCAAGAGCCTCGTCAATATAATATTCGGCAGTTGACTGCCTGTAATATGATTGTTACATTCGCACACATGAACTTGTTGATGGATGCAGATTGCCTGATAAAGCTTGCAAAATCCGGTCTGAAGGAAGCGGTTTGCAAGGCGTGGTCTGTCGCGATTCCGCGTCTTGTCCGTCGCGAGACGGTCGAGCAGGCGTCGCATCTGCCCGATGCGGTTTTGATTGGCCGCAACATCGAGGCGGGGCGTATTGTCGTGAAGGCCGAGCCTGGGCGTCATGCCAAAGGAGAGGATGCTGTTCTGCAGCTTTTTGAGGCCGGTGGATTCGATGCCGTGGCGACCGATGATGCGCGTTTCGTCCGGCGCTTGCGCGTGCTCGGTATCCCTTATGCGGTGCCCGGTGTTATTGTGGTGCGCATGTTCCATGCAGGGCACATGACTTTGGACCAGGCCATGCATGCCTTGGGCAGCTTGAAGGGATATATCAGTGCAGAGCAGCAAGCGGCGGCTCAGTTGATGCTAACGGGAGGAGTACAGCCATGACGACCAAGACCTTGCGGTTACCGGAAGAACTTCTGGCTGCAACACGTGAATTCGGCCATGTCGAGCGTATTGAGGAGTCAACCGCCATGCGGAAGCTTCTGCGTATGGGGTACGAATTGTTCCTGGCGAACCAGTATCGTACTGGACGAATGAGTCTGCGGGATGTTGCCCGTCGCATGGAGCTTACGCTTAGCGAGACGCTGGATGTTCTTCAAACCATGGGGATTTCGGGTAACACCAACGCCGACGATACCCTGGCCTCGCTGCGTTCCTTGCAGGATATACGTTCGCGCTAATTCGCGCCATTGAGGGTCAGAGACCACGGGTCATCAGGAGCGCCTAAGGGACAGACCTTTTGCCATCTGCTGAAACACATATCGACGGGGTTTCAAGACCGGTAGCCGTGGGGGTGGCGGCGGTGCCAGGCCCAGGCGCTCTCGACGATCGTGCGCAAATCGGTGCGTGTCGGCTGCCAGCCGAGCACGCGGCGGGCCTTGTCCGCCGAGGCGACCAGCCGCGCCGGATCCCCCGGGCGACGCGCGACGCGCTCCGCCGGTATGGCGTGCCCCGTCACCTCGCGACAGGTCTCGATCACCTCCAGCACGGAATTGCCGGTGCCGGTGCCGAGGTTGAATGGTCCGCTGACGTCCTTCTCCAGCGCCAGCCGGTGCGCCTCGGCCAGATCGCAGATGTGGATGTAGTCGCGCAGGCAGGTGCCGTCCGGCGTGTCGTAGTCATCGCCGAAGATCTTCACCGACTCGCGCTGCCCGAGCGCGACGCGCAGCACCAGCGGGATGAGATGCGTCTCGGGATCATGATCCTCGCCGAACTTCTCGGTCGCCCCGCAGGCATTGAAATAACGCAGGAACACGGGTTGCAGGCCATCGATCTGCTGGTGCCAGGCCAGGATTTTCTCGAACATCAGCTTGGATTCGCCGTAGGGGTTCTGCGGCCGCTGCAGGGTCTCTTCCGTGATCGGCACCCGGTCCGGCTGCCCATAGGTCGCGCAGGTCGATGAGAACACGATCTTGCGCACCCCGGCCGCCACCATGGCCTCGGCAAGATGAATGCCGCCGATGACGTTGTTGCGGAAATACATGGAGGGGTCCTCCATGGATTCGCCGACCAGCGCATACGCCGCGAAGTGCATCACGGCATCGGGCACGGTCTGCCTGAGCACCGCCGTAATCGCGCCCGCATCGCCCAGGTCGCCCTCGATGAACGTGGCCCGCGGGTCGATCGCCGCGCGGTGGCCGCGCCCCAGGTTGTCGAATACACTGACCTCATGACCGGCATCCAGCAGCAGTTCCGTTGTCACGCTGCCGATGTAGCCTGCGCCACCCGTCACCAGGATTCTCATGCTCCCACCTCGCTGCGCAACGCGGCCACCTGCGCCTCCAGTTCCCGCACCCGTTCCTTGAGTTCCGGCAGCCGCATCAGATGGGCATGCAGGCGCGTGGCCTTGCGATGCTCCATCGCCGGATACCCCGAGACAAAGCAATTGCCCGGCACGTCCTTGGTGACCCCGGCCTGCGCCCCGACCACCGCACCGTCGCCGACATGCAGGTGCCCGGCCAGGCCGGCCTGGCCACCAAGCTGGACATGCCGCCCGATGCGGGTGCTGCCGGAGATGCCGACCTGCGAGGCCATGACTGAATGCTCGCCGATCTGCACGTTGTGCGCGACCTGCACGAGGTTGTCGATCTTCACGCCGTTGCCGATGCGGGTCTTGCCGAAGCGCGCCCGGTCGATCGTCACATTGGCCCCGATCTCGACATCGTCGCCGAGTTCGACGATCCCGAGCTGCATGACCTTCTGCCACACGCCGTGCTTGTCCGGGGTGTAGCCGAACCCGTCGCTGCCGATCACGGCCCCGTCATGGATGATCACGCGCGATCCCAATACGCAACGCTCGCGCACGGAGACATGCGCGTACAGGCGGCAGTCGCTGCCGATGACCGCGTGGTGGCCGACATAGCAACCCGCCACGAGCACCGTCCGGTCGCCGATCACCACGCCCGGCTGGATCACGACATGCGGTCCCACCGTGACATCCGCACCCAGCCGCGCATCCGCCGCGATCACGGCGGTCGGATGCACCCCGGGGGCGAAGGACACCGGCGGCGGCGAAAGCATCAGTGCCACCTCGGCAAAGGCCCGGTCCGGGTTCTCCACATACAGGACGGCGCAGGGGCATTCGCCCGTCCAGGAATCGGCAAGCAGGACCGCCGACGCGCGGGTTTCCGCCACGGCGGCCGTATAACGCGGATTCGCCAGGAACGAGATATCCCCGGCCGTCGCCTCGGCGAGGCTGGAAAGGCCGGTGATCTCCAGGTTGCCGTCACCCACCAGCCTGCCACCTAGTCTGCCTGCAATCTCAGCCAGCTTCATCATCACGCTCCTGCCGTTCTACGGGTTCTTGCTGTCCGCGCTCTTGAGCACCTCGGCGGTCACCGCTTCGGTAATATCCATGGCCTTGTCCGCATGGACCACTGCTGAGTAGCCCGACGCGCCGACGCTGCCGGCATCGAGCACGAGGTCCAGCGACTTCTCCGCCGCCACCTTCTCGACCACCTGCTTGATCTCGGTGATCACGCGGGTGCGCATGCGCAATTCCTGGCTAGTGAGTTCCTTCTGCCGCTGGGCGGCGATCTCGCGCAGTTCGCGCTCGGCCTGGCGCATTTCATCGAACTTGACCTGCGCCAACTGGCGTTTCTCCTTTGCGGCCTTTTCCGAAAGGCTCACATCCTCCGCGCTGGCGCGCATGGTCTCGAACGTTTCCGAAAGCGCCTTGAGCGCCTTGACGCGCCCCTCGCGCTCCACCTCGAAATCCTCGACATAGGTTTCCAGGACCTCGCGGTCCGCGGCCGTGCGCGGATGCAGCTTGACCAGCTTCTCCATATCCACCACCCCGATGGCCGCCGCCATGGATGCCGTCGTTGCCGCCATCAACACCAGTGTCGCCCATGTTAGTTTCTTCATGATTTTTATCTCCTCTGTTGCACCTGTTCGCTGGACAGGCAGGGATGCCTGTCCTACTTTTCCTAGACAGGCAAGGATGCCTGTCCTCCTTTAGCTAGTAATCGTAGCCAATCCAGATCACCCATTTGTCGTCGTCGGTAAAATCATCGTCCATTTCCAGCGCCCAGGCACGATCGATCCGGATCGGGAAGCCCGGCACGTCCAGGCGCAACCCGAGGCCTGTCGAGCTGGCCAGGTCCTGCAGGTCGACCTTGAAGCGCTCCGACCAGACATTGCCGGTATCGTAGAAGAAGCCGACCCGGACGCCCTTGATGATCGGGATCGTGTATTCCGCGTTGGCCATGAACATACTGCTTCCGCCGTAGGGCCGGTCATAGTACGTATCCGAGCCCTCGACGGGGCGGATGACCTTCGGACCCACGTCACGGTAGCGGAACCCGCGCAGTGTCCGCCCGCCGCCCAGGAACAGGCGTTCGACCAGTGGAACCTCGTCGGTGTCGCCGAAGGGCTCGATGAACTCGAAGCGTGTCCGCAGGTTCAGCACGTGCCCGAACCAGAGCGGGATGTACGTCGTGGTCTGCAGGCCGGTGTTGTAGAAGTCGTAGTCGAACCCCAGCGGGCCGCCCGCCACCGTGTAGCGCAGCGTCAGCCTGCTGCCGCGGCTCGGCACGAACGGGTTGTCGCGCGTGTCCTGCGTCAGGCTCAGCGACAGTGCGCTCTTGACGCCGTCCTCCTCGCTGGTGAACGTATACGGGCTGCCCGTGCCGGTCTCGAAGTCGTAGGAATCGAGGAAGTAGTACGTGTTCGTGTCCGTGATATCCGTGACCTTGGTGGATTCAAGCTCGTACTGCAGGTTGATGCGGCTGGCGAACGGCAGGGCCTTGCCCAGGCGGATCGCCGCACCGGTGGTTTCCAGGTCGTACTCGCGATAATCCCGCTCGCGGCGGTAGACATCGAAACCGAGCGAGAGGCGCCGGTCCAGGAACCAGGGCTCGGTAAACGACAATTCATAGTCCGTCTGCGTCGAGCCGACCTGCGCCCGCAGCCGCAGCTTCTGGCCCCCGCCGGTGAAGTACGGCCAGCCGAGGAGGTCGAAGTTGCCCTGCGAGAGCTCCATGAAGCCGATCAGGTTATCCACGCTCGAGAAGCCTGCCCCGATCATGAACTGGCCGGTGCGTTTCTCGGCGACATTGAACACCAGGTCCCGCTCCGCCTTGTCGGCCGTCGGCTCCGGCAGCACGCGGACCGTATCGAAAAAGCCCAGGTTGCCCAGGCGCCGCTCGCTGCGCTGCACCTGGCTCTGGTTGTAGATCTCGCCCGGATAGACCAGCAGTTCGCGCCGGATGACCTTGTCACGGGTACGCGTGTTGCCGCGGATGACGATGTTGCGGATCTTGACCAGTTCGCCCTCGCGCACCCGGTAGGTCACATCCACGACCAGCCGTTCACGATCCGGCAGCAGCACGGGGCGCGCACCGGCATTGAGGTAGCCGCGGTCGCCATAAAACAGTTCCAGCCTGCTGGCGGTGGCCTCGATGGCATCGAGCGAGGCCATCTCGCCCTCGCGCACCACTAGATGCGCCCGCAACTGCTCCTCGGGAAAGAGCGTGACGCCCTCCAGCCGCACGCCGCCGAAGCGGTAGCGTTCGCCCTCGCGGACGTTGACGATCGCCGTCTCGCCGGGCGCATCGGCATCCTCGTCGACCGTCACCGAGACCTCGACATCCATAAAGCCCTGGTTCATGTACAGGCGCCGGACGTTTGCCTCGACCTCGTTCAACTCAAAACGGTCATACTTCTTCTTGACGAACCAGCGCCACGGGTTCAGCGGGGACGGGCGCTTGAGCGCCTCGCGCATATCCGCACGACGGACCTCATCACCGCTGCCTTCCACGCGGATGTCGTCGACATAGGAACGCGTCCCCTCGTCGAACGTGAAGGTCAGCCGAGCCAGACCGCGCGCTTTGTCGACGATCTCGAAGGCCCAGGATCCGGTGGCCCCGGTATACTGCTTCCTGCGGTACTCCTGGATCACCGCCCGCACCGCCACGCCGGCCGCCTGGTCATCCACCAGGTCGCCATCGTCGAGTGCCAGCCACTTGCGCACCTTCGACCGGCGGAACGCCTCGACGCCCTCGATCCGCGGACGCTCGAGCAGCCTCAGTTTCGGCCGCACGGTGTAGATCAACCGCAACTCGCCACCGCCCAGTTCCTCCACGCGCACATCGGCTTCCGAGAATTGGCCGGTCTCAAGCAGCCGCTTGATATCCTGCGCCGCCAAGGCCCCGCTGAACTCACTGCCCGCCGCGGCGCGCACATGCGCAAGAACAAACGCCTTGTCGCTGCGGCCCATACCGCGCTGCTCGACCGCGATCTCCTTGATGCGCGCCGCCGACACCTCGCCACCGGCCAGCAGGAGCACCGCCAGCAGGAAGCCCCCCAGCCGACCGGGGGTATGGGTATGTGGGTACAGGTGTTGGGCGTTGGATGTTGGATGTTGGCAGTATTTCGACTTTCGACTTTCGACTTTCGACTCTTCTATTCTCATTCCGGCACCTCATCGATTTCGGCCTGCGGACCACCCGCGTAACCATCAACCCCGTGTCCCCGGTCACGGAAACGCGTGTAACTGTCCTCGAAATTCAGTTCGATCTCGCCCGTCGGCCCGTTGCGCTGCTTGGCCACGTCCACGATCGCCAGCGTCTCGTCATCGCTGCGCTCCGACCCCGGGTACTTGCACGGGCGCCGCAGCATCAGCACCACGTCGGCATCCTGCTCGATCGAACCCGAATCGCGCAGGTCCGAGAGCTTCGGGCGCCCGTCGCCGCCCGAACGCTGCTCCGGGGCGCGGCTCAACTGGCTCAGCACCAGTACCGGCACATCCAGTTCCTTGGCCATCGCCTTGAGGTTCGAGGATATCGCAGCCGTCTCCAACTGCCGTCCCTGGCGGGCGTACTCCCGGCAATTGAGAAGCTGCAGGTAGTCGATCACGATCAGCTCCACGCCGTACTTCTTCTTCATCCGGCGGGCGCGGGCACGCAGCTCCATCACATCGAGCCCGCCCGTGTCATCCATGTAGATCTTCGCCTTCTGCAGCACCGAGGCGGCCTGCACGAGGCGGCGGTGGAAATCGTCGGAGACAAACCCCTGAGCCAGGCGGAATCCGGGGATCTCGGCCCGGCAGCAGAGCATGCGCTGCACGAGTGACCCATAGCTCATTTCCAGACTGAAGATGCCGACCGCCCGTCCCTTGCCATCCGGGTCGGTGGTCCCGAGCGCCACATGCTCGGCGATGTTCATCGCCAGCGACGTCTTGCCCATGGAGGGCCGCGCCGCCAGCACGATCATTTCCGCCGGGCGCAGGCCGATCAGGACCTTGTCCATGTTCAGGAAACCCGTCGAGATCGCGGTTCCGATGCCGCGCTTGGTCTGGAAGACGCGCTCGACGTGCTCCATCACCTCGCTGACCGCATCGCTCCAGATGGCCACGCTGCCGTGCTGGTTCTCGGTGATGCTGAGAAACCCCTGCTCCACCTCGCTGAGCAACCGGTCGGCGCTCTGCTCCGGATCGTAGCAGGCCGCCTCGGCATCGCGCGAGCAGTTGATGATGGCGCGCAGGAGGAACTTCTGGCGCACGATATCGATGTAGTACTCGGCGTGCGCCACAGTCGGCGTGGAATCGACCATCCGCTCGAGGTAAAGCTCGCCGCCGACCTGCTCGAGTTCCTGGCGCCCGCGCAGGTACGCGCCCAGCGTCAAGAGGTCGATCGCCTGACCGACCTTGATCATCTGGAGCATGGCGTTGTAGATCAGGCGGTGGCCGGGCACGAAGAAAGTCTCGGGAGTGATCTGGCTCTCGATGGCCAGGTCCATTACCCGTGAGGATTCCAGCAGGATGGCCCCCAGGACCCCCCGCTCCGCCTCCTCGCTATAGGGCGGTAGACGGTCCGCCCTGGCGACGGGCTTTTCTGCCCCCGAGTTGCGGACCATACAAACCTACTCCTCGACGACCCATACCTTGATCGCCGCTTCCGCACCGGCATTCAGCCGGATTTTCACGTCAAACACCCCCAGCTCCTTGATCGGCTCCGGCACCTCGACCGCCTCGCGACCGATCTCGAAGCCCTGCGCCTTGAGCGCTGTCGCGATGTCCGCCGCGCCGACCGAGCCGTACAGATGCACCCCATCGCTGGTCTTCACCGCCAGGGTCACCGACACGCCGGCCAGCTTCGCCGCCGCCGCCTTGGCCGCCGCCGCCGACGCCACTGCCGCCGACGCGCGATCGCGCTGCAGCTTCACCAGTTGCCGCCGCGTCCCCTCCGTGACCGGTGCGGCCAGCTTCTTCGGGAAAAGGAAGTTGCGGGCGTAGCCGTCCTTGACTTTCACGACCTTGCCCTCTGCGCCAAGGTCCTTCACCGTATCCATCAGAATGACTTCTATTGCCATGATCGTGATCCTTATCTGCTTGCGCTTAGGCCATCAGCCCGATATTACGCGCACGGCGCACCGAACGCTTGATCTGCCGCTGCTGTTTCGGGTTCGCACCCGTCAGCCGTGCAGGCAGGATTTTCCCGTACTCCGTCACAAACCGGTTCAACTGGTCGTAGTCCCGGCTATCGATCGCCTTCACACCATCCAGGCTGCGACGCGGCTTGACTGCCCCTGCCATGTCGTTGCCCCGGTCCCGTGACCGGTGCCGGTCATCCCGGCCGTCCCGGCCTTCGCTGCTGTTCATCATCCGTGCCATTTCTTTTTTCCTCTTTCTCGTAGCCCATTCACCGTCACCGTCAGAACGGCAGATTATCCGTATCCGCCTCCAGCGGCTCGGGCTCTCCATCATTCATGTCGTGATCATTCCGCGGTGCCTCGTCGTGCAGTTCCCGGGCGGGTGTTGCTGCCGGACGGGCCACCGCCGCCGCGCCGCCTGCCTCATGATCCTGCCCCGGCTGCTGGCCGCCGCGACCGCCGCCTTCACCCAGAAACTGAACCCGCTCGGCAACCACGCTGAGCCGGTTGAACTTCTGGCCTTCCTTCTCCCACTCGTCGAACTTGAGGCGCCCCTCGATAAAGACCGAGCGCCCCCGCTTGAGATACTGGCCGCAGGCTTCCCCCTGCTTCCCCCACACCGTCACATTGACGAAGCAGGTCTCCTCGCGATCCTGGCCATCCGCGCCGCGATAACGCCGGCTCACAGCCAGGCGCAGATCCGCCACGGCCATGCCGGAAGGCGTGAAACGCACTTCCGGGTCACGCGTCAGATTGCCCATCAGGATGACTTTATTGAAATTCGCCATCAGCCAGTCCTCCCAACCTAGGCGGCCGTTTCCTCGGCGGCGCGCTCCTGCACCCAGACCATGCTCTGCTCGTCGCCGCAGGTGATCTGCACGCGGGTCACATCGTCACTGAGCCGGTAGCGGGCGCGCAGCGGGGCCACCTTGCTCCCGTCGAGCTCGAAGACCACACGCACGAAAACCCCTGAACGCTGCTTGCCCAGCGCACGGGCGAACTCACGCCGGCCCAGCTTGCGCTGGCCCAGTACCTTGCCGCCCTGGCGCTCGATCTCGGCCAGCACGTGCGAACGTGCCGCCTCCAGTTCCTCATCGTTCAACAGCTCAGGGAAAATAAACAAACCTTCATATGTATTCAATGTCCGCACTCCTGTTTCTTGCTCTCTGTCTTCTCATCCGCGCCGGCTACCGTATTATAGCGGTTCATCGCCCGGTCGACACCCTGCCCCAAGATCATCTCCACCGCGTCAGCTGCCTCGTCCACCATGGCCGCCGCCGTCTCCCGTTGCGCCCCCGTCAGCGGGCGCAGCACATGCGCGATCACGTCCTCGCGCTCGCCATCCCCGCGGCCAACCCCGAGCCGCACCCGGACAAACGCATCCGACCCCGTGTGCTGGATGACGGATGCCAGCCCCTTGTGCCCCCCGCTGCCGCCCCTGGCACGGATCCGCAGCCTACCCGGCTCCAGATCCACATCATCGAGCAGCACCACCAGATCCGCCTCCGTCATCCGGTGCCAGCGCAGCCACGCGCCAACCGCCTCGCCGCTGGCGTTCATGAACGTCAGCGGCTTCATCAGCACCACCGGCTCCCCCGCCAGTTCCCCCTTGGCCAGCGCCGCCCGGAACCGCCCGCTCTCGCGAAAGCCTGCCCCCGCCCGCCGCGCCAGCGCCTCCACCACCTCGAACCCCGCGTTATGCGGCGACCCCGCGTAGGCCGCCCCTGGATTCCCCAGCCCGACAACCAACTTCACGGCGGCTATTTGCCCGACTTGGCCGGCTTGGCCGCAGCCGCCGGTTTAGCCCCAGCCGCAGGCTTGGCCGCAGCCGCCGGCTTGGCCGCAGCCGCAGGCTTAGCCCCAGCCGCCGGTTTTGCCGATTTGGCTGCCTCAGCCGGCTTGGCCCCAGCCGCATCCGCCGCACCCTCGGCTGCCGCCTCGGATTTCTCAAACCCCGGCAACGCCACCGAGGCGACCACGACGGTACCCTCGCTCATCACCTTGAAGCCAGCCGGCAATTTCAGATCCGACACGCACAGGTGCTCACCGACCTGCAGGCCGCTCACATCCACCGGGATGCTGTCCAGCATGTCACCTGGCAGGCACGCCACCTTGATCTGGGAAAGCTGCTGCTCCAGGATGCCGCCGTTCTTGATGCCGGCCGGTTCCCCTGTCAGCTCGATCGGCAGGCTCACCTCGATCGGCTTGTCCATCGAAATGGAGATGAAATCGGCATGGATGATATGACCATGGACCCGATCATGCTGCACGGCTTTGATCAGGACGTGGCCAGACGGCTGACCGCCGACTTCCAAGGCCATGATCTGGTGCTCGCCATGCCGCCTGAGCATCAACGCGAAACCATGCGCGTCCAGCTGTATGGACGTATTCCCGTTGTCGCCATAAACTTCCGCCGGAATGGAACCGGCCCGCCGCAACCGCCGCGCAACCGCCGACCCCGCCGCCTCGCGCTTTTCCGTCTTCAATACCGTTATTTCTGCCATCTTTTCTACCCTCTCACTCTCTAAACAGCGTCGTTACCGAACGACATTCATGAATCCGCAGCATCGCCTCTCCCAGCAGCTCGGAAACCGTAAGCACCGTCACCGGATAATCCCCGATATCCACATTCAGTGGCACTGTGTCCGTAATCACCAATTCCTGGATCGGCGAGGCTTTCAACCGCTCCAGACCCATCTCCGTCAGCGTGGCGTGACTGACCGCCGCATAGATCGCCTTCGCCCCGCACTCCTTCAACAACTTCCCCGCCGAACAGAGCGTCCCCGCCGTCGTGGTCATGTCGTCTATCATAATCGCCGTGCAGCCGTCAACACTGCCCACCAGCGAGAACGCATCGACCTTGTCGGCAGCCAGGCGCTGTTTGGCTACCACCGCCAGCCCGCACTCCAGGCTCTGCGCATAGGCGTACGCCGCCTTCACTCCGCCGGTATCCGGCGCGACCACCACCGGATTCTCCAGCCGTTTCGACTTCAAATACTGCACGATCACCGGAAACGCGTATAGGTGATCCACTGGGATATCGAAATACCCCTGGATCTGCTGCGCGTGCAGATCCACCGTCAAAATCCGGTTCACCCCCGCCGCCACCAGCAGGTTCGCCACCAGCTTGGCCGTGATCGGCACCCGCGGCTGGTCCTTGCGGTCCTGGCGCGCATACCCGTAGTAGGGCAGCACGGCGGTGATCCGCTCGGCCGAGGCCCGCTTCATGGCATCCACCATGATCAGCAGTTCCATGATCATCTCGTTGGGCGAATGGCAGAGCGGCTGCACCACGAAGACATCCTTGCCGCGGATATTGTCGCAGATCTTGACGAAGATCTCGCCATCCGGGAACCGCCGGATATCGACATTCCCCAGCGGCGCGCCGATATAGCCGGCGATCTTGGCCGCCAACTGCGGATGCGCATTTCCCGAGAATACTTTCATCTTTGCGTTGCAATTGCTGTTCAAATCCAGCTCTCCCGCCTCTTCAGCCCACGACACTGCTATGGTTGCCCGACCTGGAGTTGAACCAGAACTAAGGGCTTCAAAGACCCGTGTGCTACCATTACACCATCGGGCAGCGCCTGGCCCGCCAAACCGCCAAACACCCCCTTCCAAGGGGGGCTCTCCATAAAATTCCCAGCCAAAGGAGCGTTGTTTTACCCCTCCCGCCCCGCAAAGTCAAGGAAAGAGAATTGTTTTCCTTTAACAGTTGACGCCCGACCGCCCCTCCCGGATACTGGGCGGCCATTTTAAACACCCCGGATCCGGCAAAATGGTGTATGATTGATAACGTGGTTATGAAGGAATGAACCAACCCAATCTGATCTCGCGCCGGGGCGCAGAGATATTTCAAACGGAGTCCATGATGACGAAGACAGACGGTATCGGTGCCCTCGGGCTGCTTTCCGGGGGATTGGACAGCCAGCTCGCCGTGCGGGTTCTGCAGCAGCAGGGCATCGCGGTGCGGACCGTGGTGTTTGACAGCCCCTTCTACAGCATCGACGCCGCCGTCAAGGCTGCGGCCGCGCTACAGGTACCGCTGCGGATTTATGACTTTACCGAGGACATCATTGATCTGGTCGAGCATGCGCCCCACGGTTTCGGCAAATGCATGAATCCGTGCATTGACTGCCATGCGCGCATGCTCCGGCGGGCGGGGGAACTGCTGGAGGAGGAAGGCTGCCGGTTTCTCTTCACCGGCGAAGTGCTTAATGAGCGGCCGATGTCGCAGACCCGCCGGGCGATGCTGCTGGTCGCGCAGGACTCCACCTTTGCCGATCTGGTTCTGCGGCCGCTCAGCGCCCTGGCCCTGCCTCCCGTCAAACCCGAACGGGAGGGCTGGGTGGACCGGGCCCGGCTGCTGGAGTTGAACGGGCGGCGGCGCACCGCGCAGTTCGCGCTGGCGAAGGAATACGGGCTGCAGTCGTATCCCTCCCCGGCTGGCGGCTGCCTGCTGACGGAACCGAACTTCTGCGTACGGCTCAAGGAACTGCGCGAACATGAGGGCTACAGCGACCGCCGGCTGGTGCGGCTGCTGCGGGTTGGCCGCCACTTCCGCCTGCCGTCGGGGGCCAAGTTGGTGATCGGGCGGGATGAGGCGGATAACGCGCGGGTTTCGGCCATGGCGGCGGATGATTACGAGCTGGTGCTGACGCGCGACCGGCCCGGTCCAACCGGGCTGCTGCCGGCCGGTGCCAGTCCGCAGGCATTGCAGGAAGCGGCGGCGGTCGTCGCTTTTTATGCCAGATGCCCGCCGGAGAGCACCGAGACCATCGAGGTCCGCCGCCTGGGAGGGGGATGCCTGCCTCCGCTGGAATCCGCCCCGCTGACGGCTGAACAGATCGAGACCTGCCGCATCGGCTGATTCTGTCATCTGTTCCCCTTGCAAAAAAACACGAGAAGCCGTATGGTTCCGCCGCATTGGTTGATCGACGGCATGGGCCCCGGAGGAAATGAACTATGAAGAAAGACACGCTGGACCGCTGGACCTGCAAGCGTTCCGAGGAACTTTACGGCATTCGCGAGTGGTCGGGCGGCTATTTCCGCGTCAGCGACGAGGGCGACGTGCTGGTCTGCCCGCGCGGGCCGCGCAGCAATGCCGCCGTCAACCTGCATGAGGTCGTCAAGGGCCTGCGCGACCGCGGTATAACCGCCCCGGTGCTGTTGCGCTTCGGCGACATCCTGGAATCGCGCATCGAGCTGCTGAACGAGAGTTTCCGCAAGGCGATCGCCGACGCCGGCTACCGTGGCGAATACCGCGGGGTCTACCCGGTCAAGGTCAACCAGCAGCAGCAGGTCGTCGCTGAGATCACCCGCATCGGCAAGACCTACGATTACGGGCTGGAAGTCGGCAGCAAGGCCGAGCTGATCGCCGCGATGGCCTACATGAACGATTCGGACGCCTACCTGGTCTGCAACGGCTACAAGGACCAGGAGTTCATCGACCTGGCCCTCTATGCCCGGAAGATGGGCATGAACGTGGTGCTGGTGGTGGAAATGCCCGGCGAGGTCCAGTCCATCCTGGACCGGGCCAACGTGATCGGCGTCCGCCCGCAGATGGGCGTCCGCGTGAAGCTCTCCTCCCGCGCCGATGGCCACTGGACCGATTCCGGCGGCGACCGCAGCCGCTTCGGTCTGAGCATCTCGCAGATCCTGGATGTCGTCGACACTCTGAAACGGAATAACCAGCTCGACTGCCTGGTGATGATGCACTACCACCTCGGCAGCCAGATCGCGAACATCCGCAATATCCGTTCCGGCATCTCGGAGGCCTGCCGAGTCTACGCCGGTCTCGTGGCCGAAGGGGCCCCGATGGGGATCCTCAACGTCGGCGGCGGTTTGGCGGTCGACTACGACGGTTCGCACACCAACTTCGCCAGCAGCAGCAACTACTCGGTGCCGGAATACTGCTCGGACATCATCGAGGGCGTCATGAGCATCCTCGATGAGAACGAGATCGCCCACCCCACGCTGATCAGTGAATCCGGGCGCGCCGTGGTGGCGCACCATTCGGTGCTGGTCTTCAATGTGCTCGACGCCAGCCGGTTCGAGTCCGACGCCCGCCCCGAACTCAAGAAGGACGAACACCACGAGATGCTCTATACGCTGGCGGATGTGCATGACGAGCTCAACAGCAAGAACGTGCAGGAGTATTTCCACGATGCGACCTACTACCGCGACGAGATCCGCTCGATGTTCTCGCATGGCGTGGTCTCGCTGCGCGACCGCGCCCTGGCGGAACAGATCTTCTGGCGGGTCGCGATGAAGGTCAAGGAACTGCTCCAGACCCAGAAGTACGTGCCGGACGAGTTCGAGGGGCTCGCCAAGGCACTGTCCGACGTCTACTACGGCAATTTCAGCCTCTTCCAGTCACTCCCCGATTCGTGGGCGATCGACCAGCTTTTCCCGGTCATGCCGATCCACCGGCTCAACGAGCGGCCCACGCGGGATGCCACGATCGCGGATATCACCTGCGACTGCGACGGGCGGCTGGACCGCTTCGTGGACCTGCACGACGTCAAGCACTCGCTGCCGCTTCATCAGCTCAATCCCAACGAGGAATACTACATCGGTGTTTTTCTTGTCGGGGCCTACCAGGAAACGCTCGGCGACCTGCACAACCTCTTCGGCGATACGCATATCGCCCTGATCCACGTTGGCGACGATGGCGAGATGCTGCTCTCGCACGAGGTGGCTGGCGACTCGGTCGAGAACGTGCTCTCGTATGTCGAGTACGACCCGAACGAACTGGTCAAGCTGATCAAGGAGAAGAGCGAGCGGGCCGTACGGCGGGGGGCGCTCCAGCCAGCCGACCGGCGGTCCCTGGTCGAGGCGTATCAATCCGGCCTGCGCGGCTACACCTACTATGAACAGTAAGGAGCTTGTCCACGGATGATTCACCCCGATACGCAATTACAGTTCATCAGCGAGGAAGCCGGCCACGGGGTCGTGGCCATAAAGACGATTCCCCGCGGCACGATCACCTGGGTGAAGGACCCGCTCGACCGCACCTTCTCCCCGTCCTTGATCGACCGCATGCCGGCGGCCTGCCGCGAGGCCCTCGATCACTTCTGCTACCGCGACCGCAAGGGCGACTACGCCCTGTGCTGGGATCATGCCCGCTTCATCAACCACAGCTTCCGTCCAAACTGCATCGCCACCGCCTATGACTTCGAGCTGGCCGTGCACGACATCGCCGCCGGCGAGGAGCTGGTCAACGACTACGGCTTCCTCAACATCCTGGAACCCTTCCGCCCCCGCGACGAGGGCACCCGCCGCAAGGTCGTCTACCCCGATGACATCCGGCGCTGCCACCGCCAGTGGGACCGGCTGCTACAGATGGCGTTCAAGGCGCTGCCGACGGTCGAACAACCGCTGAAGCCGCTCTTCTCCGCCGCGCGCTGGCGGGTCGCGCAGGATGTGTCCATGGGCCGGACCGCGATGAAGTCGATTCTTCACAACCTGGTGCAGTCATAGGCAAGAGGAACCAAGCGAGCCGATCGACTTGCCCGGTTCCTCACAGGTTCTTCAGATCGCCTGCGTGGCCTTCTTCTGGATCTTCTCCTGCTTTGCCTTCTTCTTTTCCTGGATGGTCTTCTTGGGCCGTTTCTTATCGTCCTTCTTGATGTCCTGCGACTTCGCCATGACGTACCTCCCGGTTTGCCTGCCGGCGGCATTCCCAGTGAACCGTCACTGGATCCCTGCCGCAACGCTGCCGACAATATAGGTGCTTTGAACGCGGATTACAAAATAAAAACGAAGAACGCTGCCTGGCGGCGCACAGCTTGCGGAATCCCATCGCGCTGGGGTGAAGGTCGCCAACAGGGCCGCGTCGGGTTCACTGGGCGGCAAAGAGGGTAGTGACATAAACGGGCGAAACAGGCTCGACAAACGGCCGGAAACACATTAAGGTCTTGTGCCTTGACCGGGTTTGAGGACCGTTTACCCGGCGATCCGGTGCAGTCCGGTTTTCACGCACCCGATACAACCAAACGGCATCCACAGGTACCAGAGCAGGAAAGGACAGGATCACATGAGCGAGGCAACATTTCTAGACACACTTTACGACAAGACGCTCAAGCATAACGTCATCCCCAACGAGTTGTACGGCCAGTACAACGTCAAGCGCGGCCTGCGCAACAACGACGGCACGGGCGTGCTGGTCGGCCTGACCAATGTCGGCGAGGTGCACGGCTACGTGATCGACGAGAACGAGAAGGTGGCCATCCCGGGCAAGCTCTATTACCGCGGCTACGATGTCGAGAAGCTGGCCGAGGGCGTCCAGGCCGAGAAGCGCCGGTTCGGGTTCGAGGAGACCTGCTACCTGCTGCTGTTCGGCTCGCTGCCGAACGCCGACGAGCTCAAGGCGTTCAGCACCCTGCTGGGCGAATACCGGATGCTGCCGCCGAATTTCACGGTGGACATGATCCTGAAGGTCCCCAGCCGCAGCATCATGAACAAGCTGGCGCGCAGCGTGCTGGTCCTCTACTCCTATGACGAGAACGCCGACGACATCAGCGTGCGCAACGTGCTGGACCAGAGCTTGAAACTGATCGCCCGCTTCCCCACGCTGGTCGCCTACGGCTACCAGGCCATCCGCCGCTACTACAACGAGGAAAGCCTTTTCCTGCACAACCCCGACCCGGAGCTGAGCACGGCGGAGAACTTCCTGCGCATGACCCGCGCCAACGGCAAGTTCACCGCGCTCGAGGCCGAGCTGCTCGACCTGGCGCTGATCCTGCACGCCGATCACGGCGGCGGCAACAACTCGGCCTTCACGATGCATGTGGTGACCTCCTCGCACACCGACACCTACGCGGCGGTCTCGGCGGCGGTGGGCTCGCTGAAGGGGCCGCGGCACGGCGGTGCCAGCGAGGCCGTCAAGGCGATGGTCGACGATATGCGCAGGACGATCGGCATGTATCCGACCGAAAGCCAGATTGAAGCCCATCTGGAGAAGCTGCTCGATAAGCAGGCGTTCGACAAGGCCGGACTGATCTACGGGATGGGCCACCCTGTCTACACGATCTCCGATCCGCGCGCGATCATCCTGAAGCAGAAGGCGCGCGAGCTGGCCACGGAGAAAGGCATGCTGGAGGATCTGGCCGTCTACGAGACGATCGAACGGCTGGCCCCGGTCCTGATCCAGCGCCGCAAGGGCGACAGCACCACGGCTTGCGCGAATGTGGATCTTTATTCCGGCTTTGTCTACCACATGCTGGACCTGTCGGACGTGCTCTTCACGCCGATCTTCGCGATCTCGCGTATTGCCGGCTGGGCGGCGCACCGCATCGAGCAGCTGGCCACAGGCGGCAAGATCATCCGCCCGGCCTACAAGAGCGTCCAGCCCCGTCGGAACTACGTGCCCATTGCCGACCGGACGTGAGCACTTATTAATCAAGGAGAACCCGCATGAACAAGACCGCGCTTACGTTTCTCAGACAGCTTCTGGCCACTCCCACCCCGACGGGTTTCGAGACCCGCGGGCAGGAGATCGTCGCCGACTACATGCGCAGCTACGCCGACAGCGTCAGCATGGATGTGCACGGCTGCGTGCACGGCGTGCTCAATCCCGGCGCACCCACACGGGTGATGCTCGCGGGGCACTGCGACGAGATCGGCCTGATGGTGCAGTATATCGACGACAAGGGCTACCTGACCATGTCCGCCCTTGGCGGCGTGACCGTCACCCTCCTGCAGGGCGAGCGCATCCTGATCCAGACCCGCAAGGGCCTGCTGCCCGGCGTAATCGGTGCCAAGCCGATCCACCTGATGTCGGAAAAGGAACGCAAGGAGCCGGTCAACGAGATCCATGAGCTGTGGGTGGATATCGGCGCCAAGAGCAAGAAGGATGCCGAGAAGCTCGTCGCGCTGGGCGACACGGCCACCATCGACGCCGGCTGGATCGAGCTGGCCAACGGGCGGGTGGCCTGCCGCGGCTTTGACAACCGCATCGGCGCCTTCATCATTTCCGACGTGCTGCGCCAGCTCAAGGGCAAGACGCTGAAGGTGGCGGTGCATGCGGTGAGCACCGTGCAGGAGGAAGTCGGCCTGCGCGGCTCGCGCACATCCGCCTACGCGATCGACCCGCATATCGGTATTGCCGTGGATGTCGGTTTCGCCACGGACTTCCCCGGTATCAACGCCAAGATCGTCGGCGAGGCGAAACTCGGTGACGGCCCGATCCTGCACGTGGGACCGACCTACAACCCGTCGGTGCTGGAAATGCTCAAGAAGGCCGCCGGCAAGGGGAAGATCAAGACCCAGTTGCAGCCGGAAGCGCGCGGCACCGGCACCGACGCATTCGCCATCATGCAGACCCGTGGCGGTGTCGCCGCCGGCCTGATCAGCGTGCCATGCCGCTACATGCACAGCCCGGTCGAGACCATCGCACTGGCCGACGCCGAGAACGCGGCCAGCCTGATCGCCACCTTTATCGAGAACCTTACGGGCAACGAGAAACTGCGCTAACAGAAGACCAAAGGAGGATAGAGCATGGAAAACACGAAACCGGTTGTCGGGATACTGATGGGGAGCCGTTCGGACTGGGACTGCATGAAGAAGAGCGTCGATACGCTCAAGTCGTTCGGCGTGCCCTGCGAGGCCAAGGTCATTTCCGCCCACCGCAGCACGGGGCTGCTGATGGACTACGTCAAGAAGGCCGAGGATCGCGGCATCCAGGTGCTGATCGCCGGCGCGGGCTGCGCGGCGCATCTGCCGGGCGTCGTCGCCGCCCTGACCACCCTGCCCGTGCTCGGCGTGCCGATGCAGAGCCAGGCGCTCAACGGCATGGATTCGCTGCTCTCGATCGTGCAGATGCCAGGCGGGATCCCGGTCGGGACGCTGGCCATCGGCGATGCCGGCGCCAAGAACGCCGCGCTGCTGGCGATCGCCTTCCTGGCCAACAACGATCCGGCACTGAAGGAGAAACTGCGCGCTTTCCGCGTCAAGCAGTCCAGCGACGCGGCCGCGAACATGGATATCGAGTAGGACAAAAGGGAGAACCTTATGAGCATTAGTGAAAAGCCGGGCCAGTACCGGCAGCAGTTGGCCGCCCTGAAGTGGCTATCAAGCGTCGTGTTTGTCGCCGGCGCCATGGTCGCCGTCTTCATCTTCGTGTGGTTCTTCTGCCGTATCGAGCCGGGTGCCGGCGAGATCGCCGTGCTGATCCACAAGACGGGGAAGAACCTGCCGCCGGAGCAACTGCTGGCCACCGGACCGGAATGGAAAGGCATCCAGCTCGAGGTGCTTTCGGAAGGCCGCTACTTCTACAACCCCTATTCCTGGGGCTGGAAGCTCCACAAGATGACGGACATCCCCGCCAACCGCCTCGGGGTGGTGACCCGTCTCTACGGTGACGACCTTCCGCCGGGCGAGATCCTCGCGACGGAGAACTCCAAGGGTATCCTGCGCGAGGTGCTGTCCCCCGGCAAGTACCGCCTCAATCCCTACGCCTTCCGCGTCGAGATCTTCGAGGCGCTCAACATCCGTCCCGGCCATGTCGGCGTGCAGACCGCCCTGACCGGCCATGATGTGCTGGGCAACGACCTGCCGGCTGAGAGCCGCAACACCTTCCTGGTTGAAGACAACATGAAGGGCGTGCTTCCCGTGGTGCTCGATCCGGGCACCTACTACCTCAACCCGTACCTGGTCAATGTGGTCGAGGTCAACCTCCAGAGCCAGCGCTTCGAGATGAGCGGCGAGGACATCATCACCTTCCTGACGCTCGACGGCTTCACCGTCACCGTCGAGGGCACCATCGAGTTCGGCCTCGAACGCGATTCGTCCGCGCTGCTCAGTCACCGCGTGGGCGACATGGACGACATCATCAAGAAGACCATCCTGCCGCGGGCGCGCGGGTTCAGCCGCATCGAGGGCAGCAAGTACCCCGCGATCGACTTCATCGTCGGCGAGACACGCCAGCGTTTCCAGAAGGAACTGGAGGCGCACCTGCGGCTCAAGTGCGTGCCTTGGGGTGTGGACATCAAGTCGGTGCTGATCCGCAAGATCAAGGTGCCGGACGAGATCGCCAGCATCAGCCGCGACCGGGAGCTGGCCGTGCAGGAGGCACGCAAGTTCGCGCAGCAGATCGAGCAGGCCCGTTCCAAGGCGGAACTGGTCAAGCAGGAGACCCTGGCCCTGCAGAACAAGGCCAAGGTCGACGCCGATACCGACCGCATCCAGGCGGTCATCAGCGCCCAGCAGGAGCAGGCGGTGAAACTGGTCTCAGCCAACAAGGACCTGGAAGTCGCCAGGCTGGACCTGGCGGCCGCCGAGTTCCAGGCGCGGGCGGTACGCTCGCGCGCCAGCGGCGAGGAGGACTCCATCCGCGCCGGCAATGCCGCGGAGGCGGCCGTGACCGCCGATCTTGTCGCCGCCTTCGGCAACGGGCTCAACCTGGCCCGCTATGAGTTCTACAAGGCCGTCGGCCCCCGTATCAACACCATCCTGAGCAACGACCAGCCGGGCGGCCTGGGGGCCATGTTCATACCGCTGCTGCCCCCCTCGAAAGGAAGTGACCAATGATCAAGTCCGCAATCCGTTTTGCCATCGGTGCCGTGCTGGCAATCGCCTTCCTCTACGGGGCGGTCTGGCAGTGGGGCTTCTGCCGTTTCTATGTCGAACCGAACAAGATGGCGATCATTATCGCCAAGAGCGGCAAGTCGATGCCGCCAGGGCAGATCCTGGCGGAAAAGGGTCAGAAGGGCATCCTGCGCGAAGTGCTCGGCGAGGGACGCCATTTCCTCAATCCGGTCCTCTTCACGCATGAGATCCTCAACGTGACGATTATCGAGCCGGGCAAGGTCGGCGTGGTGACGTCCAAGGTCGGCGAGGATCTGCCCGAGGGCGAGTTCCTCGCGGACACGGGGCAGAAGGGCATCTGGAAGACGCTGCTGGGGCCGGGCAAGTACCGCATGAACCCCTACGGCTACCAGATCGACGTGGTCAACGCCATCAGCATCCCGATCGGCTACGCTGGCGTCATCACCTCGCTGGCTGGCAAGCAGGCGCCTCCGGGCAGCTTCGCCGACGCCAACCAGAAGGGTGTTCGCCAGGACATTCTCCAGCCCGGCCTCTACTACGTCAACCCCAAGCAATACAAGGTCGACGTGCTCGAGATCGGCGTCAACCAGGTTTCCTTGCTCGGCAAGACCGGAGGCGAGGTCGTGACCAAGACCCGGCAGGTCACGCAGAACGCCGCGATGGAGCAGCAGGAGCAGAGCCTCTTCGCCGAGCAGAGCGCACGCCGCGACAAGTACATCTCGGGCAGTTCCTCGTTGCGGCGTGATGCGCCCGCCCCACGCCCGGTCCAGCATCAACAGGTGCAGTCTCAGCAGGAGCGATCCGATGTGCAGCGGGCCGGCAAGTACGCCATGGGCGACTCGATGAACACCCTCGGTCTGGCCGAATTCGTGGAGTTCCCCTCGCGCGACGGTTTTACCATCAGCCTCGACATGAGCGTGGAAGTCGAGCTGCATCCCTCCAAGATCGCCGGGATCTTCAGCAATTACGGCGACCTGCCTGCTGTCGTCGACAAGATCATCATGCCGCAGATCACATCGATCTCGCGCAACAAGGGGTCGGAATACCGGGCCAAGGACTTCATCGTCGGCGAAGGCCGCGAGAAGTTCCAGAACGACCTGACCGAGGCGCTCGCCACAGTCTTCGCCGAGAAGAACCTGCTTGTGCATAACGCGCTGATCCGCCACGTCGAGGTGCCGCAGCAGATCCTGGACCCGATCCAGCAGACCAGCATCGCGGTCGAGCAGGATCTGACGAACAAGGAGCGGCAGAACACCGCCCGCAAGCAGGCCGAGCTGAACACCGAGACCACGCTGATCGAGCAGCGCCGGCGCCAGGTCGAGCAGGAGACGCGCAAACTGGTGGCCGAGATTCAGGCCGACCAGGAGAAGACCGTGGCCGAGATCCAGGCGGAAACCAAGCGCAAGGCCTCCGAGATCGCCGCCGAGACCGCGGATATCGCCGCCGACACAACCCGTCTGCTGGGCACCGCCAAGGCCGATGCCCTGAAGATGGTCGAAGGCGCGAAAGCCGACGGTTTCCAGCTCAAGGCTACCGCCTTCCAGGACCCGACCGCCTTCATCTACTGGGAAATGGCCCGCAGCCTCAACCCGGCGATGAAGATCAACATCCTGCACGCGGGAGATGGCACACTCTGGACGGACTTGGAAAATGCCACCCTCGGCGACCTGGGCGGGGCGAAGACGATCCAGAAGAAATGAGCCGACCGCGCGGGACCTGTGCGAAAATGAGGGGGTATTTTTTTTGGAGAAGCGGAGATCGATGGAAGCGGGTCGGGTAAGGGTATCCGAGTAAGCGTGGCGTTTAAGGGTACGGTTAAGAGTGGGTTTAAGTGTTGTTGCACTTACTCGCTTTCTTAGTCGCCACCCTTAACCGGATACGCTTACCCGACAAACTTAAACGACTTGCTCCAAGAGTGCGACAAAATGACCAAGTTATAGGTAATATTGTTAATCGGACCCTTTATGAAGAATGAAGCACAAAAAAACGACTATACCTTCTCCTGGACGGATCTTGGCGATATTGAACTGGGGCGGCCAAACCTCGGGAATTCGGCTAGCGTCCTCTCCTACCGGCTTTTGCAGTACACCTTCAAGGACGTGCTGACAAAGACGGTCGGACGGGAACAGACCGCCGCGCTGTTCGTGCGTGCCGGCCATCTGGCCGGTATGAATTTCTGCCGCCATGTGCTGGATACCCGCCTGGACTTCGATGCCTTCATTGCCGATCTTGAGCGCAAGCTGCTTGAACTGAAGATCGGCGTCCTGCGCATCGAGAAGGCCGACATGAAGACGTTGACGTTCACCTTGTCCGTCTCCGAGGATCTGGACTGCTCGGGATTGCCGGTCTATGGCGAGACCGTATGCGACTACGACGAAGGATTTCTTGCGGGCATCCTAGAGTGCTATACGGGCAAGCCCTTCACGGTACGGGAGGTTGACTGCTGGGCGACAGGCGATCGCACCTGCCGGTTCATGGCCGCACCGGCAGAAAGCCCGGCCGCATGAATGCGCAGGACCAGTCATTTGTCGCTGAACTGACCTCCTATCTGGAAACGGTCACGTCCAAGGGCGTCGAAGCCGCAGCGGACGTCATGCCGGCAACGGCGACGGAGCTTGAGGATACCGCTGCCTTGGCATCCGCGTTCCACGCCTTTGCCGCACAGTTGCACACCAGTCACGCCATCTATGCACAGATTGCCGATGGCAATCTGGATGTCGATATTCCCCGACACCTGTATCTGGCGATGCCAGCCAAGGCACTCCAGGCCAGCCTCAGGCATCTGACCTGGCAGACCCAACGGATCGCGCAAGGCGACCTTAACCATAATGTACACTTCCTGGGGGAGTTCTCCACCGCATTCAATCAACTGGTGGATGCCTTGCGTGCCAAGCACCGTCTCGAGGAGGAATTGATCGAATACCAGAAATCGCTTCAGCAGATCAACGTCATGCTGGAGATGAAGGCCACCACGGACTCGCTGACCGGCCTGCGCAACCGCCAGCATCTTGACCGGCAGTTGATCCTGGAAATCAGCCGCGCGGAACGTTATCAGACCCCCATGGCGTTTATCATCTTCGATATCGACCACTTCAAGGTCATCAACGACCGTTTCGGTCACTTGGCGGGAGACGAGGTGCTCAAGACACTGGGCAAGATCGTCGCCAGGACCATTCGCAACTTGGACGTGCTAGCACGTTGGGGTGGCGAGGAGTTCGTCGTGCTCCTGCCTGGCAGCACGCTGGAACCGGCACTGCGGACCGCCGAGAAGTTGCGCGGGCTGATTGAATCCCATCCATTCGCGATAAAAACGAAGGTCACCTGCAGTTTCGGCGTTTCCCAGTACCGTGCAGGCGACACGCCGGAGAAGATCACCGCCCGCGCCGACGATGCGCTCTACGCCGCCAAGGCGGCCGGCCGCAATGCCGTCCGGGCAGAATCCGCCTGAGTATTTTATGCCGGTTCGAGAAACAATTTCGCTGGATGATGCCTGGGAGTTCGTGCGCTCGCGCTGCTCGCGCCGCTGGCTGCGCGAAGCCGCGATGCAACCGGATACCATCCTGCCCCACTGCTGGAACGAGCACGATGGTTTCCAGGAGGGCATCGCCTACTACCGCGGCCCCGGCAGTTACCGCCGAACGTTCCGTCTGGAGGAAGACGCCACCAGCGACCAGTCGAGATGGTTCCTCGAATCGGACGGGTTCTACGGCACCGGCGACGTGTGGCTGAATGGCCAGCGGCTCGGACGGGTCGATGGCCGTTATCTCGGCTTCCGGCTGGACGCCACCGATGCGCTGCGCCATGGCGGGGAGAATGTGGTCGGCGTCCGCCTGACCAACCGCTGCGGACGCAACATCCTGCCTGGGCTCGCCATGCCGGATTTCCTGCTCTACGGCGGTCTCTCCGGCCATTTGCGGCTGGTACGCGAGCCGACGCGCCGCATCAACCCGCTGGCACTCGCGATCCGCTGCGCCGACCTTGGTGACGCCAGTGCACAGGTCACCATTACCTGGGCACTGGAAGGAATCGCGCAGGCGGGCGACATGATCGCGTGGCAACTTACCGATCCCGACGGCAACGAAGCCGCCCCGGCGCAGACTGCCACCGTAGCCGACCGGACCCAGGGCATGGCCGTATTCACAGTGCCGCAGCCCAAGCGCTGGAATCTCGAAAAGCCGCAGCTTTACCAGGTCATAGGACGCCTGCGGCGCGACGGTCAGACGCTCGACCGCATCACACAGCCATTCGGCATCCGCACCGCCGAATTCCGTCCCCGCCAGGGTTTTTTCCTCAACGGCCAGCGCGTGGAACTGCGCGGCTGCAACCGTCATGAGAGCATGCCGGGGTTCGGCCGGGCATTGCCATGCTGGATGCACGAGGCCGATGCCCGCCTGCTCAAGGCGATGGGACTGAATTTCGTGCGGCTCTCGCATTATCCCCAGCACCCCGCCTTTCTCGATGCCTGCGACCGGCTCGGCATCCTGGTCTACGCGGAACTCGCCTCCTGGAAGAGTGTGCGCGGCGGCGGCTGGCTGCACCGGGCACGGCGGCAGATGGAGGACATGGTGCGCCGCGACCGCAACCATCCCTCGGTCATCCTCTGGGGCATGGGCAACGAGGGCCGCCATGCGGGAGCCTACCGCTGCCTGTACGCCCTGTGCAAAGCGCTCGATCCGCAGCGGGCGGTCACCTACGCCGAGAATCATTTCTACCGGGCACGGCGCTGCAAGACCCTCGGCATCCCGGATGTCTGGGGCCTGAATTACGAGTTCGACGCCTTGGCGGACGGCGTGGCCGCCAGCCGGCTGCAATGCGCGGTAGTGAGCGAATGCTCGAACTACCCGCACACCCGGCGCGGCGATGCCGATGCCGAACGCATCCAGCTAGAGACGCTGCAGGCCGACCTGGCCCGTCTCGCCGACCACCCCGAGGTTGCCGGATTCGCGCTCTGGTGCCTGAATGACTACGCCACCTTGCGCAAAAAACGCTACCGGCGTTTTTCGGGAATTGTCGACGGCTGGCGCACGCCCAAGGCGTCAGCACGCTGGCTGGCGGAAACCTATGGCGACAAAGTTTTCGCCAACGCGGATCGTCCCGCTCCTGGAGCTGGGCCGGGCGCAAGGGTTGCACTTGAAGTTGGGGATGGCTCCCTGACGGCGGAAGACGACGGGACCGTTGAAGTGATCGTGCGGGTGTTCGACACCGGCGGCCGGCAAAGCGCTTGGTGCGGGGAGCTCACGGCCCGCGTCACGGGACCCGCCCGTGTGCGTGCATTTGACGGCCGTGGTACCGTCTGGGTGGCCGACGGCATCGGCCGCACGTTCGTAAGCCGACGGACTGGCGCACAGGGCAAGATCCGGCTGGAGGTTGGGGGCGATGATCTTGAAAGCGGCACGCATGAAATGGTAATGTTGATCGAGATAGAGGAATGCACACGAGAGACGGGTTCAACCACGGCCCAAGTTCCTGGAGGGACGGATTCCACCCCGTCCGCAGTGTTGTAAGACAGAAAAGATGGGTCTTCCGCAGAATCTGTGGGTAGATGAAATCACTGATGAACGATAATATG
>CAZSRU010000035.1:0-28560 GCA_964609395.1 uncultured Victivallales bacterium | reverse complement strand
CGCCGCCTGTTCGCCGACGCTGTTCGCCTACCTAGAACGTCCCTGTTCGCCTTGATCTACACGCATGTGCTAAACAAGGGGCCGATGGGCGTGGTAAGTCCCGTGGATACGTTGTGAACCATGCACGGGCGCACAACCGCTTTTTTGTTGCGATTCTGGTCGCTGTTCCTTCATTCTTTCCGGGCGACGAAGAGGCGGTAGGCACCGGGTTCGAGGTCCTCGGACTCGATGGTGACGCTGCCGGGCTCGAAGCCGGCTTCACGGAGGATGTCGTACCACTCCTGGATACTGAACAGGCCGGCGATGTGGTGTTCCTTCTCGACGTGGACGCGGTTATCCACCTCGCGGAAGAGGTAGACAAAGTCCATGCGGTAGGTGCTGTCGGCGGGTTCGGGATCCCAGTCCCATTGCAGGTAGCGCATGGAGCAGGCGGGCGTATCCTCGCCGCCGTGGCTGGTGGCCGAATGGAAGCTCTCGCGGGTGTAATCGGGCGCGAATACGGCGGCACCGCCTGGACGGCAATGGACAAATGCCGTCTGCACGGCCCGCTGGAGGTCGCGGCGCGTGCGCATGTAGACGATGGCGTCGTGGACGAACACGGCATCGAACTCACGCTCCAGACGCAGGGTACGCATGTCGCCCCGCACATGCTCGCAATCGGGGTTGAGCGCGCGGCTGATGTCGAGCATGTCGGCGGAAAGGTCCGAGAGCGTCATCTGGAAGTGGCGCCTCATGAACCAGGCGTTGTTTCCACCGCCGCAGCCCAGCTCCAGCAGGGTTCTCGGGCGGTGGAGGCAGGCGTCCTTGATGATACGGGTATAGGCCGCGGCATCATCGCGGTAATCCGCCGGCGGCGAAAGCAACGGCCACCATTTCGCATGGCGCGTATAAAGATCAGGCAAAGTGGCGGGAGCATCCTGCTCCCGATTGCTAACGCGGGAGCTGGAAGCTCCCGCCACTTTGCTTGTGCCATCACTGCTCATGCTTTCACAGCGTCTTCACAAAGCGCTTGAGGCGCACCATGGCCTCGCGGATGTCGTCCTCGGCGGTGGCGTAGGCGCAGCGGATGAACCCCTCGCCGCAGGCCCCGAACGCCGTGCCCGGCACGCAGGCGACATTCTCGGCTTCCAGGAACCCCATGGCAAACGCCTTGGACTTGAGCCCGAAATCACCGACGTACGGGAAGGCGTAGAACGCGCCATCCGGTCGCCGACAGGGAATCCCCGCCTGTTCGAATCCGTCGAGCATCAGGTTGCGGCGCTGGCGGTAGGCAGTGCGCATCTCCTGCACGTCCGCATCGCCCTTCTCCAGCGCCTCGATCGCCGCCTTCTGCGCCAGGATCGGCGCGCACAGCATGGTGTACTGGTGAATTTTCATCATTGCCTCGGTCAACTCCGGCGGTGCACAGGAGAAACCGACGCGGAAGCCGGTCATCGCCCAAGCTTTGGAAAAGCCGTTCAGGAAGATGGTGCGCTCCTTCATGCCGGGCACAGCGGCGATGCTGACGCGCTCGGGCTCGTAGGTCAGCTCGGAATAGATCTCGTCGGTGATGACCACCAGGTCGTGCGCCTTGGCGAAGGCGGCGATCTCCTCGACGTCCTGCTGCGTGAGCACGGCCCCGGTCGGATTGGTCGGGAAGTTGATCATCAGCACGCGGGTGCGTGGCGTGACCTTCGCCTCCAGCGCCGCGCGGGTCAGGCGGAAATCGTCCTCGCGGCGTGTCTCCACCGCGACCGGCACCCCGTGCGCGAAGGTGATGACCGGCGCGTAGGACACATAGCAGGGCTCGTGGTAGAGCACCTCGTCGCCGGGGCTGACCAAGGCGCGGATCGCCAGGTCCAGTGCCTCGCTGACGCCGACGGTGATCATGATCTCGTTCACCGGGTTGTACTCCGCCCCGTAACCGGTGGCGACGTACTTGGCGATCGCCCGCCGCAGCTCGAGCAGGCCGAGATTGGCGGTGTAGGAGGTGGCCCCGTGGTCGAGCGCGTAGACGGACGATTCACGGATGTGCCAGGGCGTGACGAAATCGGGCTCGCCGATACCCAGGCTGATCACATCCTTGCGGGTGCTGACGATTTCAAAGAAGTCGCGGATCCCCGAACGCGGAACGCTCTTGAGGTAGTTGGCGACGTAGCTACGGGGAGACGGAGAGTCGTTCATCGGTGTTCTCTTCCTTCATCAGGACGCCCTGGTCCTTGTAGGTTTTAAGGGTGAAGTGGGTCGCGGTGGAAAGCACGCCGTCGATCGTGGCCAGCCGTTCGTTGACGAACGCGGCCACCGTACGCAGGTTCTCGCCTTTCACATAGACCAGCAGGTCGTAACCGCCGGACATCAGGAAGACGGACTCGACCTCCGGGAAGCGGCCGACGCGCTTGGCGACACGGTCGTAGCCGCCGCCGCGCTCGGGCGTCATGCGCACCTCGATGGCGGCCCGCACATGATCCGGGTTGATCAGTTCCTCGTCCAGCAGCGCCTGGTAGCCGCGGATGACGCCGGAGGCCTCGAAGCCGGCGATCCGGGCCTGCACCTCGGCTTCCGTCTGCCCCAGCATAACGGCGATATCCTTCAGCGGCGTACGTGCGTCGCGTTTCAAAATCTGCAGTAATTCGTCCATGATCACCCCTCCCGTGTCGTCGGGTTCCTGTTCGCCACGGCCGGTTGCCGCGCAAACCACTTATTTAAAGTGTACGTTATAGAGATTGTCTGCTAGGGTTTCAACTGAAAACATTACAAAGTGGGGGGTGCTTCAGCGCCCCCATCGTGAGCAAGATGCTCCCGCCACTTTAAACTGCCCGCTGAGCGCAATCAGAAAGCGGGATGCGAGGGACAAATGGGACTGGAGAATATACGGGTGGTGCTGGTGGAGCCGCTGTACGGCGGGAATGTGGGATCGGTCTGCCGGGCGATGGCAAATGCGGGAATCCGGGCGCTGACGCTGGTCAACCCGAACCCGATGGACCTGGACGAGGCGCGCATGATGGCCTGCCATGCCGGCCCCGTGCTGGACGGGCGGCGGGAATGCGCGACCCTGGCCGAGGCGGTGGCCGACTGCACGCTGGTGATGGGAACATCCGCACGCGAGGGCCTCTACCGGCAACATGCCCGCACCCCGCGCGAGTGGGCCCCGGTCGTGCTGGACGCGGCCGAGCAGGGCCCGGTGGCCCTGGTCTTCGGGCGCGAGGATAAGGGCCTTTCCAACGAGGAGCTGGCGCTCTGCAACCGGATCATCCGGATCCCGTCCGATCCCGCGTGCCCGTCGCTCAACCTCTCGCAGGCGGTCCTGATCTGCTGCTACGAGCTTTACGTGCTGGCCGCGGTCTACGAGCCTCCCCAGGAGAAATCGGTACCGGCGACCAGCGAACTGCGCGAGCGGATGTTCGCGATCTGGCGCGAGCTGCTGCTGAAGATCGACTTCATGGAACCCGACATGGCCGACCACATGATGCAGGGCATCCGCCGCCTGATGGGTCGCGGCGCGCAGACCGAGGACGACGTCCGCATCCTCATGGGCATCGCCCGCCAGGCCGAATGGGCCGTCGAGCACCCGCGATCCCACCGGCCTTGCGCCGATTCTTCGCTGTCCCCGTGATATGGTGTTGCGCTTTGGGCGGGGGATGGATAAGTTATAGACATGGCATCTGAAACCTATATTGCGACTCTGCTGGAACAGACCGGGCTTTTCAACGCGGAACAGGTCCGTGTGCTGGCGACGGAGGCCGCCAGCGCGGACATGCCCCTCGGCCAGGTCGTGGCCGCGAACGGCGCCGTGCGCGAGGGCGACTTCCTCAAGGCGTTGGGAACCGTGCTGCAGATGCCGTATCGGCGGCTGAAGGACGTAGAAATCGCGCAGGATGTGCTGCAGCGGCTGCCGCCGAAGGCGGTTTTCCAGTACAACGTGATCCCCGTGTCCGTCGAGAACGGCGTCCTGCTGGTGGCGGTGGCCGATCCGTTCGTGCCGGGGCTGGTGGACTCGCTGCGACTGGCCTCCGGGCTGCGGGTGAAGCTCTCGCTCAGCCCCTCGGAGGATATCTCCCAGGCGGCCAAGGCGTTCTACGGCGTCGGGGCCGAAACGGTCGACCAGATGATGCAGGACGACCGCTTCGAGGTCTCGCTGGACGAGCAGGTCGGCAAGGTGGACCTCAGCGAGATGGACCAGGAGGCGTCCATCGTCAAGTTCGTGAACCAGATCATCTGGGAGGCGCACCAGCAGGGTGCCACCGATATCCATCTGGAACCGATGGAGGAAAAGCTGCGGATCCGCTACCGGGTCGACGGGGTGCTGCACGAGACGCCCGTGCCGATGCAGTTGATCCGCTTCCAGGCGGCGATCCTCTCGCGTATCAAGGTTATGGCGAACCTGGATATCGCCGAGAAACGGCTGCCGATGGACGGGCGTATCGGGCTGCGGGTCAAGGGCCAGAACATCGATATCCGCGTTTCGACCATGCCGACGGTCTACGGCGAGAGCGTCAGCCTGCGCCTGCTGCAGAGCGGCACGCAGCTTATCACGATCGAGGACTCGGGCATGGGCGAACATGACGCCGCCGTGATCCGGCGGCTGATCCACCGGCCCAACGGCATCATCCTGGTCACCGGCCCGACCGGTTCGGGCAAATCCACCTCGCTCAACGGCTACCTGCAGGAACTCAACCGCACGGATGTGCGTATCATGACGGCGGAGAATCCGATCGAGTACGAGATGCCGGGCATCAACCAGGTGCTCGTGCGCCCGGAGATCGGGCTGACTTTCGCGAGGGTGCTGCGCTCCTTCCTGCGCCAGGACCCGGATATCATCATGGTCGGCGAGATCCGCGACCTGGAAACGGCGGAAATCGCGATCCAGGCCTCGCTGACCGGTCATCTGGTTTTCAGCACCCTGCACACGAACGATGCCGCCGGGGCGTTTACCCGGTTGATGGACATGGGCGTCGAGCCCTATCTTGTGGCCTCCGCCGTGGAGGGCGTGGTCGCGCAGCGGCTGGTCCGGCGCTTGTGTCCCGACTGCCGGGTTCCCGCCGTGAAGCGCGATCCCGCGTTCCTCAAGGAGATCGGGTTTCCCGACGCCCTGCTGGCGGACGCCAGCCTCTACGAGACCGGACGCTGCGAGAACTGCCGTAACAGCGGGTTCCGCGGGCGGCGGGGCATCTTCGAGATCCTGCCGGTCACCGATGCCGTGCAGTCGCTGATCACCGCGCGGCATTCGGCCACCGCGATCCGGCAGCAGGCGTTGAAGGAAGGTATGCGGACCCTGCGCAATGACGGCTGGGCAAAAGTGGCGGCAGGCATGACCACGGTGGAAGAGGTGTTGCGGGCCACCGAGGAAGAAGCCTGACCGGGGGCGGACCGGAGGGGTTGAACGATGGCGGTTTTCAATTATACGGCACGCACGCGCGACGGCGCGAAGCAAAGCGGCGACATCGAGGCGCCGGACCGCCGGGCCGCGCTGCGCATGATCGAGCAGAGCGGGCTGGTCCCGGTATCGGTCGCGGAAGGGGCCGCCGCGGCCGCAGCCGCCAGTGCCGCGAAGACAGCCGCGCGGCCACGCTTCAAGCTCACCCGTGGCGAGCGGATGAGCATGCGCGAAGTGCTGATCTTCACCACCGAGCTCAGCGACCTGCTCGCCTCCGGCATGACGCTGGGCAACGCGCTCAACACCCTGGCAAAACGCCGGGTCGGCACCTCCAGCGACGGGATCGTCCGATCCCTGCGCAACGCTGTCGTGCAGGGCTCCAGCCTTTCCGAAGCCCTGCAGCAGCATCCGCGCGTGTTCTCCAAGCTCTATGTCAACATGATCCGGGCCGGCGAGGCGGGCGGCGCACTGCACGAGGTGCTCAAGCGCCTGGTCGAGCATTACGAGCGCGTCCAGGACCTGAAGGAGAAGGTCACCATGGCGCTGGTCTATCCCCTGATCGTCATGGTCATGGGCGCGGCGACGCTGGTGTTCTCGATGGTCAACGTCGTCCCCAAGTTCGAGCGGATCTTCGCGCAGATGGGCCAGGCGCTACCGGTGCCGACCCGCATCCTGATCGGGACCAGTACCTTCCTGACGCGCTATGGCGTGTTCGTGCTGGCGGGCCTCGGCATCCTGGCTGTCCTGGCTAACCGGGCGGTGAAGACGAAGAACGGGCAGTTGTGGTGGCACGGCCTGTTGCTGCGCATGCCGCTGATCAAGGGCATCGTGGCGTCCGGGGTGTATGCGAACCTGGCGCGCACGCTCGGCGTCCTGCTGACCAACGGGGTCCCCATCCTGCAGGCGCTCGGCATTGTCGAGCAGACCGTGGGCAACGCGGTGATCAGCCGCGAGCTGCGCAACGCCCGCGAGCGGGTGACCGATGGCACGTCCATCTCGGGACCGCTGGCGGCCGGCAAGGTGCTGCCGCCGATGCTGATCGACATGCTCTCGATCGGCGAGCAGACCGGCGACATGGCCGGGGCGCTCGGCCACATCGCGCGCCGCTACGAGAACGATCTCGACCGCAACGTGAAGATCTTCACGACGGCGTTGGAGCCGATCCTGATCGTCGGCGTGGCGATCGCTGTCGGCTTCGTGGCCGTCAGTATCCTGATGGCGGTATTCAATCTGACGAACGGCATGGGGGTTTGAGGTGTCGGGTATGGCGTGTCGCGGAAAAACGGAATGAGCACGCGACACCCGACACCCGACACGGAGGGTAAGCAACGATGACGACGGAACACAAGACGAGGAACGAGCTGGGTGTGATCGCGGGATTGTTGTCGCTGCTGGTGGTGGCGGCGGCCTGCCTGGTGCTGCGGGCGGCGCAGTCGGTGATCCTGCCGCTGATCATCGCCTGGCTGCTCTCGTACCTGCTGGGGCCGGTGGTCACGTTCATGACCCGCCGGCGGATCCCGACCGGCGTGGCGGTGACGCTGGTGCTGCTGATCCTGCTGGGGATCTGTTATCTGGGCGGCCTGTTCCTGCATTCACGCGTGATGGCTTTCATCCAGGCTTACCCGGTCTACCAGCAGCGGGTGATGGCACTGCTGCGGACAGCCACCCAGCGCTGGGACCTGCCTTATGACCCGCTGGAGGGCATCGACTGGTGGTCCAAGGTGGGAGAGTATCTGGCGGTAACGGCCGGTCCGGTCGTCTCATTCACGTCCAAGCTGGTGATGGTGATCTTCTACCTGATCTTCCTGTTGCTCGGAAAACCCTATTTCAGCGCCAAGCTGCAACATGCGTTCGATACGCAGCGGGCAGATCGCATCGCCAGCATGTTCGGGGCGATCTCCAAACAGATCGGCACATACCTGTCACTGCAACTGCTGATCAGCCTGGCGACCGGCATCATCGTCTGGCTGGGGCTGACCTGGCTCGGTGTTGATTTCGCCGTCACCTGGGGAGCGCTGGCCTTCTTCCTGAACTTCATTCCCACCGTCGGTTCCATCCTGGCGTCGGTGCCTCCCATCCTGGTGGCACTGGTGCAGTTCCCGTCCATCTGGCATGCCGTTGGAACGGCGATCATGCTGCTGGCGATCCAGATGACCATCGGCAACGTGATCGCCCCGAAGGTGATGGGGGAGCGGCTGAACCTGAGTCCGGTCGTGGTGCTGATCTCGCTGGTGTTCTGGGGCTGGCTGTGGGGGATCGCCGGAGCCCTGCTGTCGATCCCGATCGCCTCGGCGATCAAGATCGTCTGCGGCAACATCGAACCGCTGCGCCCGATCAGCATCCTGATGGGCTCCGGGCGTGATTTCCAGCCTGTCTATCCCGAACCGCCGCCCGAGCCGCAGCCGGAGCCGCAGCCGGAGCAACCGGGTGAATAACAATCGGCGCTCGGTTCCGGACGGCAGGTTGTCGGCGAACAGCAACGGATGCATACCGAGCTAGAAGGCATCGTGGAAGATGTCCGCAGCGTCAATGCCACGCTCGAGCAGGACCCCGGTCACCGCCTCGATCATCGCCTCCGGACCGCACAGGAAAGCCTGGCGCTTGACGCCGGGCTGGATCCATTTCGCGACAGATAGGTGGATAAAACCCACGTCACCATCCCACGGATGACCATCCGCGGGCTTTTCCGATACCGCGTACACGACACGGAAAGCCGGATGCTTCCGGGACAGATGCTCCCAGCGGTCACGGTAATAGACATCCTCCACCGTGCGGCAGCCGAAGAACAACCGGCAGGCGCGATCCGGCCAGCGCCGATACAGGCTCTCGATGATATTCGCCATCGGCGCCATGCCGCAGCCGCCACCCACGCAGATAATCTCGGTATCCGGGTCATCGGACAGCCGGAACTCGCCGTAGGGTCCGGTGAAGACCACGTCATCACCTGCCGTGATGGCGTGCAGATAGGTCGATGCCGTGCCTCCGGAAACGCGGCGCACGTGAAGTTGAACCTTGCTTCGCTCGAAGGCGGCGGAACTGATGGAGTAGGCACGATAGACAGGCTCTTCATGACCCGGCACCAGCACCTGGACGTACTGCCCGGGGTGATGGTCGATCTCAAACGGATCGAGCAACTCCAGGTTCAACTCGCGGATGTCCTGTGTCAACATCCGCGCTTCAGTAACCCGCGCCCGGAATTCCCTGGCATTCAGCAGGTCCGCGGGCAGGACAATCTGCATATCCGACCTGACCTTGACCTGGCAGGCCAGGCGCATGCCGTTACGCAGCTCCGCGCGCTTGAGATAGGGGGTCTCGGTCGGCAGGACATCGCCACCACCCGCGAGGACACGGACCTTGCAATATCCGCAGGTGCCTTTGCCACCGCAAGCCGACGGGACAAACACGTCATGTTCATAAAGGGCTTCAAGCAGCGTCATCCCGCCTGCCTGGTCGAACACGATCGCCCCCTCATTGATCGAGACACGGCAGTTCCCGAAGTCCGCCAGCAGACGCTCCGCCACCAGCAGGACCCCTGCCAGCAGCAGGAACACCCCGGTCGTCAGCACGATCGCCAGAAAGATTATTTGCATGGTCCTCCCCCCTCAACCCTTACACCCATAAACTTGCCTGAACTTGGTCATTTTGTCTCACTACCCGTTCAATAGATTAGGGCGAAAGATAAAGTCTGCTTATGCTCCATCCCTAATCTTTTGCCTTAATCTTCCCCAGTTACCCACTCGTTTTCGCCCACTGCCGTGGGCGGCTGACTTGCTACTGCATCGTGATCATGCCGGCGAAGCCCATGAACGTCATGGCGATAACGCCCGTGATCAACATCAGGATCGCCGTGCCGCGCAGCGGTGCCGGCACGTTCGAATACCCCATTTTCTCGCGCAGCCCGGCCATCAGCACCATCGCCATGAGAAACCCGAGCCCGCCGCCCAGACCGAAGGCGGCGGACTGGAGGCCGTTGTATTGGCGGATGACCATGAAAAGCGACGCCCCTAGGATCGCGCAGTTCACGGTGATCAGCGGCAGGAAGATTCCCAGGGCGTGGTAGAGCTTCGGGCTGAACTGCTCGATCACCATTTCCACGAATTGCACGAAGGCGGCGATCACGGCGATGAAAAGAATAAAGGCCAGGAACTCAAGCCCCAGCGGCACCAGCACGTAATGGTACAGCAGGTAGTTGAGCGTCGTGGTGCAGACCATCACGAAGGTGACGGCGGTGCCCAGTCCGACAGCGGTCTCGATCTTGGTCGAGCAGGCCAGGAACGAGCACATTCCGAGGAAGCCCGCCAGCAGGATGTTGTTCGTCAGGATGGAGGCGGCCAGGATGACCAGCGGGGATGTCGGATTCATGTGCGTTTCTCCTCAGCGGGGCTGCCGCGCAGGGCGTTGATGATCCAGATCAGGAAACCGGCTGTGAAGAAGGCTCCGGGTGCCAGCACCATCAGCACGTTCGGCTCGTACCAGGACGTGGACAGGATCGTGTAGCCCAGCAACGTGCCAGCCCCGAGCAGCTCGCGGAACACGGCAATCAGCGCCAGGATGATCATGTAGCCGATGCCATTGGCGACACCGTCCACGATCGAGAGCAGCGGCGGGTGCTGCGTGGCGAAGGCCTCCGCGCGCCCCATGACGATGCAGTTGGTGATGATCAACCCCACGTAGGGACCGAGCTGCTTGGACATGTCCCAGTAGAACGCCTTGAGGAACTGATCGAAGATGATCACGAAGGTGGCGATGATCGCCACTTCCACGATCATGCGGATCCGCCGCGGCATCAGGTGGCGTAGCAGGGAGACGAAGACATTGGACATGGCTGAGACGAACACCAGCGCCACCCCCATGACCAGCGCGTTCTCAAGCTTGCCTGTCACGGCAAGTGCCGAGCAGACCCCCAGCACCTGGTGGATGATCGGGTTGTTCTTGATGACGCCGTCCTGCATGGTGCTGCCGCATTTACCGCCGCACAGCCCCCCGCAGCCCCCAGATTTCGTTTGCGTGTGATCTGACACGATTAGTCCTCCCGAATGCGTTTTGCCAGCGTATCGAGCATGGACCCGACGCGGTCCGATGTCATCGTCGCCCCGGTGATCCCGTCGACCTCGTTGGGTCCGTCAGCCACGCCGGGTTTGCGAACGCGGAACCCGGGAGATCCATCCGCCGAGAGGATCTGTTTGGCCTTGAAGCGGTTGAGGAACGCATCGGTGGTGATTTCGCCGCCGAGTCCGGGGGTCTCCTCCTGCTTGAAAAAGCGGATGCCGCGGATTCTGGCCATATCCGGCTCCAGCGCCAGCACGCCCTCGATCGGTCCCCAGACGCCCGGCCCGGCAAACGCCACCGCCACGGCCTGAGGCGCGTCCGCGCCTTCCGGACGGTATTCGAAGCACTCCAGGCCGTTTCTCTCGATCGGGCGGATGGTGCGGTCGAAGATCGCGATCAGGTCCGCCGCACTGGCATTCTCCGGCAGGGGTGCCTCCAGGGCGGCCAGGTAATTGCGCACCTGGTCGGCCTTCTGGTTGGCCTTCTGGTAAGGGGCGGTAAAGAGGCTGGCGGTCACCAGCAGCGTTGAACAGACCACACCGAGCACGGCGGCAAAGATAAGCGTATGCAGGGTGTTTTTCATGAGCATGCCCTTTCTGCCGCGCAGCGGCGGATGCGCAGGCGGATCACGACCTCATCCATCAGCGGGGCGCAGATATTGCCGAAGAGGATGGCGAACATCGTCCCCTCGACGAACCCCGAGTAGCTGCGGATCAGGACCGTCAGCGTGCCGATCAGGATGCCGTAGGCCCATTTTGCCGATAGCGTGGCCGGGCCGGTCACCGGATCGGTGGCCATGAAGACGATGCCGAACATCCAGCCGCCCGCCAGCAACTGGAACCCGGGCGGGGCCACCTGTGCCGGCCAGAGCAGGTTCAGCACCCAGGCGAGCAACGTCATCGAGGCCATGCCGCCCGCCATCGTGCGCCAGTTGGCGATACCGGTCAGCAGCAGGATGGCCGCACCGATCAGGATCGCCAGCGACGAGGTCTCGCCGACGCAGCCGCCAATATTGCCGATTAACAGATCCAGCGGGGCGGTCATCACCCCGCCCTTGGCCAGCCCCAGCGGCGTGGCGAGCGTAACCGCATCCGGCGCGGACGCCCACAGTGAACCGGGAAGCTGCAGCCACTTCTCCGGTCCGGGCGCCACCCAGGCCGCCGCCATGCGGGCCGGATAGGCGAAGGCGAGAAAGCAGCGTCCGACCAGCGCGGCGTTGAACAGGTTGCGCCCGGTACCACCGAAAACCTCCTTGCCCACGAGCACGCCGAAGATCGACCCGACCGCCACCATCCAGAGCGGGATGCCCGGCGGCAGGATCAGCGGGAAGATGAAGCCGGTGACGAGGAACCCCTCGTTGATCTCCTCCTTGCGCACGATCGCGAAGAGCACCTCGACTAGGCCCCCGGCGACATAAGAGACGGCCAGCAGCAGCAGCACGCGCGGCCCGAAGAACCAGAGCGAGGCCAGGAAGGCCGGCATCAGCGCCACGATCACCATGCTCATGTAGCGCTTGATATCGATCGGGTCGCGCCCGTACGGCGCGCAGGTGGTCTCCTCGACATGCGCGAAGAAGAAGTTATCCGCCGCGTCGTAGACCGGCCGCATGGAACGCAGCTTGCCGCCATCCTCGAACAGGGGGCGGACCGAATGGAGGCTGTTCTTGATCAGTTTCATAGCGTTATTGGCTGGCTTTCCCGGTTTCCCGATTGTTGCGTGCCTGTTGCGCTTCATGGTGGCGGCGGGCGGCTTCCGTATGCTCCCGCTCCTCGCGCAGCCGCTCCCCGGCCTCGGCGAACTGCTGGCGCAGCTCGATCTTGGAGGGGCACACGTAGGAGCAAAGCCCGCAGCCGATGCACAGGTCCACGCCAGCGGCCTGCGCCTGGTCGATCGCGTCGCGGTAGAGATAGCGGTGCAGGATCTGAGGCAGGAGTCCCACCGGACACACCTTCTCGCACAACCCGCAAGCCACGCAGGGACGCCGTTCGCCGCGTAGGGTGGCGGTCAGGTGCCGGTCGGCCTCACCGGTCAGGGCCGAGCCGAAACAGGGCAGCGCAGAGACACGATCGAACCCTGGAACGACAAACCCCAGGAATTCGCGCTCGCGTGATTTCGGGAGCGCGAAGAATCCGTCGTCCTGCGCCTCGACCGCGCCATCGGAAGCTGCCGGGGTGCCCGTGAAAAGCCCCCCCCTGAGCAGGAGCGTGGAGTCGGCGAATACCATTGGCGGCAGCAAACTGCCAAGCGCAGTGCCGATGCGTACCCGCCGATGGCAAGGGTTGGCAACGCCGGGGCCGCCGATGGCGACGACGCGCTCATGCAGCGGGATCCCGTCGGCCAGACAGGCCCCGATCGCCAGAACCGCCTGGGCATCCAGTGTCCAGATTGCATCCGCCGGTGTCAGCGTGCGGTCCTGCCGGCGCAGCGCGCGGGCAAGCACCCGCGGATGCTCCGCCGGGTACCTGGCCGGTAGCGTCTCAAGCTGGAACCGGGCATCGCCCTGAATGGCTGCTGCCAGACGCTTGATAGCAGGATCAGCCGCGTTCTCGACGACGACATGGATCCGGCCATTGGGGGCACTCAACAGGGATGGCAGGAACTGCAGCCCGGTCAGGATGCGGTCAGGATCGCTGGACAGGAGGCTTATGCCGTCGGTGCGGTAGGGTTCGGTACTGACGAAGTTGACGATCAGGCGGGCGGGGACTTCCGAGCCGTCAAGCGCAGGCATTTTCCCGGTTTTCGCGCTGCGGATCAGCGGCCAGACGCCTGCGGCGGTCAGTTCCTGGCGTATGGTGGCGGCGTTGATCTTTGCGGGGTTGTAGCGCTTGCTAGCGGGTTTCACGGTCGTGCCGGATACCTTCAGGAGAATTCGCGACACGCTCTTCGCCCTTCCTGCCAGCAGACTGACGACCCCGGCGACCGGTGCAGGTAGCGCTAGGCGGCCACCGCCGGTCTCCGCCCATGCAAGCGGGGCACCGAACTCCACCTTTTCCCCGTCGGCCACGGCGGAGGTGTAGACCAGACCGCCCTGACTGAGTGGGAACACCAGCCTTTCCGGTACGGCAGAATCCTGGATCGAGGCCGAGGGGCGTCCGGGTATTTTCGGCAGGTAGCCGCCTTGCAACTTCATGAACGCGCTTTCGCTTTCAAGGCTGTTCTTTCCGATCGGATGCCCCAGGACAAATACAGCTTGGCCAGGCTTTGATAAGGCACATCGCGCTTGTTTGCCAGGACCTTGAGCTCGTCCACCATATCTTCCGGCAGACGAATCGAGATCGATTTCAACGAGGGCTTCAATTTTGAAAAGGTTGCTCTTTTGGCCTTTGACGCATCAAAGAAATCCAAAGGGGAGTGCGCGGACCAGAATTCACGTTCCGCGTCCTCGTTGTCAAACGACGGTTTTGCTGTCTTAGGCGTTTTCATAAAAAGCGCATTCCTTCCTGTTCATATCCCTGGCTGATATGACTCTCAACTGTTTCTTGCGCAGGGTGTAGATGATCACCAATGTCCTGCCTGCATCGGTTTGTCCAAACGCGGCAAACCGATCCTCTGCCACCGAGTGCTTCGGGTCATCCAGAATAACAAGCGGTTCGTTAAAGAAGACCTGTTCGCATTCCCAGCTATTCACGTCATGCTCGAGATTCTTGTCGCGGTTGCCCTCGTCCCAGTCAAAGGCGATAAAATCAGGGTAATCGGTTGACATGGGAGAATCGTATACTTGCGGAATATACAAGTCAAGTGCCTGTTATCACCGCAAGATCAACATCAGGATCTCAGACAACGACCTTTCAGCACACCAGCGGAAAGCCGCTCGGGAAGGCATACCGTGCCAGACCCTGATTGGAAGCGTGCTCCACAAGTTTGCCAGCGGCTTCCTCAAGGAAGCGTGATTACGATCTATTCCTGGTGAGCGCATATTGCCTACCTAGCAATCTGCACAAAGCCTAGCACTTGTTTTAACACGGTCGTCCAAGCCGCGTTTTCAAGTATTTCACCTTTGACCTGCTAACCGGCACCTTCGCTCCATCGCTCATCGTCAGCGTCGCAAGGCGCCCGTCGGGCTCAAAATCCTTCACGTGGGCCAGATTAACCCAGTGGGAGCGATGCGTTTGAACCCCCGCATCAGGCGGCAGTTCGCGGATTGCATCTCGAAGCGTGTAAAGTATCAGGCTTTTTCCCTTAGGCATTGCCACACTGAGGTAATGCAGCTCCGACTTCATATGGATCACCTCGCCACGCCTCGCCTCGGGGATAAGACTCAGGAAGAACGGCTCCACGGTTGGTGCGGATGGAGGAGTCGGCGGGGGATGGAGCGGAGTTTCCGGCGCGGCGTTAACCTCCCGGCGGAACGAGTAGCCAAGTTGAAACGGAGCATTTATAGCAACCCATGTAAAGGCGACAGGTACGATTACCGCACCGAGCTCAATGAGCCATTCGTCCATATGCGAAATGCCGGAAGTCGGCCATTCGCCCAAAAGAAGGTCGATGCCATAAGCTATCGGTGAAAACAGAAGGGCGCCCAAACACCCCGAACCCAGGAGCTTGAGCCATGGATTCAAGCGATCAAAGGGGGCTGGCCGATGAAGGGTAAGATGCGCGGCAATGCAAAGAGCCATGGGGATCATCGCCTGCGCCAGCCATTGAAAAAGAGAGACTATGATCCCACGTCCAGTCGTGCCCTCTGGACCAAGAGCCGCAAAGAGAATTCCCAGAGCGATCGAAACCCCGAGAAAATACTTCCAAGGGGCTAGGTCCCCAACATGAAATATGCTTCGCATGGGCTGCAATCTAGCCAAAGAGTCGACAGATCGTCAATAAAATCAATCCACAAGCGGGCGGAGGGGCGCCCATAGGTGCAAGAAATGTCCCATTCGTGCAAAAGTTCGTCCCATTCGTGCAAACGTTGTAGTGATCGCTGGTTGGATTGCGTATTATCTCACGTGTGTGCATGGAGCCGCACAGCGTGAATAGAAGAATGAAAGGGGGAAAAGACAATGCGTGATGCAAAAAAAGTGGTGGTAATGATGATTGGGTTAGTTCTTGCGGAGCAGGTAGTTGGAGAGCGCCTGATCGGCGAGCGCTATGTGTCGGGACGCGCCGTGATAGGCCAACATAGTTTCGAGGGGCCTGCCATCACTGGGCCTGTTGATGACGCGGTCGGGGACGCTGAGGAAAGCGGGTATGGCGTTCAATTGGAGGCCTCTCATCCCTTGGGTAGCGGTTGGTTTCTCCGTGGGATGGGTGAATGGATGGCTTACGGCAATGACGAGGGCTTCAACACCGTCCATATGTCGATTGGCGTGGGATATGTTGCCGACCTTATGTCCTTAAAGACTGGCGCGATTTACGGTTACGGTTTGGCGGGCGGCGAGTATTTCCGTGCCGACGGGCTTGAAGAGTTTGAAACCAACCCGAATTATGGCGGCGCCGGAACGGGAGAGAACGGGGATGACTATGGATTCTCGGCTGAAGCTGGTATTGGGACGATGTTCCTCGAACGATGGGAGGCGGCCCTCTACGGAAAGTACTATAACTTTGGTGACGGAAGCGGTCCAGGGTTTGGAGCGCGGGTCGGCTATGTATTGAGTGATGCATGGACCCTGTTGGGCAGTTGGGATGGCATCTGGGTTGAGGATGCCGGGTACAATATCGACATCGATACCCAACGCTTTACCTTCGGGGCTGCCTGGTCGCACTGACCGGCATCATAAGGAATAATCATTAAAGAATAAGGCAAAACAATAAGAAGAGGAATCAAAATGCAACATGACAATGTTCGTGGAATCTTCGCGGCAATAATAGTTGGTCTGGCAACCATCGTAACGGCACAGGGGCAAGACGCTGAATTCAAAGCTCTCGTGCCGCTTCCCTCGGTCCTCGACTTCACCCGTGGAGACGGCTGGGGAGTGGCGCTTGGCGTCGGCGTCGAGTACGAAACCGCCTACGACGGTTCCGATGAGTACGAGTTTGAGATTGACCCCGCCGGCGCAATCCAATGGCGTACCGGCAACCACCTGTTCTTCTGGGAGGGGATGGAACTGGGATGGCGTGGCCGAATCGCGGATGTCTGGCTGGTGCAGGCCGGAGCCCGGTACGAGGATGGTCTTGAGCCTGACGACTCCGAAGACGGCAATCTCGATGGATTCGAGGAAAGAGATTCCCACCTCGTGGGTTTCCTTGAGGTCCGGCGCGCATTCGGGCAAGACTGGAGAAACTGGATCGGTGCACGCGCCATGGGCGGAGAAACCGATTTCGGTTGGCTGGGGGTTCTTGCCGCAGGACACAGATTCGGTGATCGACTTGACGGCACCGGAACCGAGATGTTCATCTTCTCGACGTTTGGGACCGACGACTTCATCACCAAGGACTTCGGCGTCACGGCAGCCGACTCGGTTGCCTCCGGTCTACCGGAGACTGAATTGGATGGTGGATATCGGTCGACAGGAGTGACCCTGATTGATCGTCGCTACCTTACCCGCAACATCCACCTGATCGCACAGGCGGGCGCAGAGCTTTACAGCAACGATATCCAGGACAGCCCGGTTGCCAGAGAAGATTACGAAATAGAGGTTGGACTCTCGATCATCTACCAATTCTGAAAAGCACTTGCGAACAACCGGCAGCACCGTACGTCGCTAACTCACCGTAGGTAGCGGGTAATCAGCGGGGAGAGGTGATCGGCGATGTAGGTGCGGCAGGCCAGAGTTATCCGGGCCTGACACCGGTTGCGAATCGGTTCTTTAAAAGAACTGTTTGGCTTTGTTATGGTATTTTCATAGAACCATGTTTGCTTGATTGAGAGGTGAACATGGCTATCCTTCAAGACATTATCGACAAACTCGCACAGACGCAGGAGCGTTTGCTGGCACATCTGCCGGGCAAGCGACGCGATTGGCTCAACCGATTGCAGATAGCCGACCGGGCGGCGCTACTCATCGGGCCGCGTGGCACCGGCAAGACCACGTGGCTTCTATCGCAGGCTGACGCCGGGCACCTGCTCTATCTCTCCGCCGACCATCCCCTGCTGGCCTCGGTTCCCCTCCACGACCTGCTTGAGGCCATATTCCTGCGCGGCTACGAGGGAGCACTGGTCGATGAGGTCCATTATGCGGCAGACTGGTCGCGCCACCTGAAAGCCGCCTATGACGCGTTCCCGAACAAATTCATCCGCGCAAGCGATTCGAACGCAATCGTGCTGCGCAAAGGTGTGGCGGATCTGTCGCGCCGTTTTCCCGTATACCCCATGCCGCTGCTCTCGTTCCGGGAGTATCTTATTCTCGTACTCGACCGTGACATCCCGCTGCTGGATCCTTTTGACCACAACATCCAGACCGTGAGGAAGCTCTGCCGAGAGGTCAATGTGCAGCGTCATTTCCATGACTACATGAAGGGCGGCTTCCGTCCGTTCTTCCTTGAATCCCCTGTCACCTACATGGAGAAGGTGATGGCCACGATTGCCAAGACCATGGAGGCGGATATTCCGTTCCTGGTTCCCCAGATAACGGAGAATCACTTGCGCCTCATGCATGCGGTCATCGGTTACCTGGGCACAGCCACGGTCCCCATTGTGCAAGTTAACTCACTTTGCAACGAGTGGGGGTTGAGCAAGGAAAAGCTCTACCAGCTGCTCGACGCCATGGAACGTGCACACCTGATCCGGATTATCCGCAAGCGGAACGATACCAAGGTGCATTCGGTCGGTGCAAAGATGCTTTTGAACGAACCGTCGGTTTACGAGTTCCTGGGGGGCAACAGGGGCACGGCCCGGGAGGCCTATGTTGCAACGGCGTGCATGGAGTCAGGGCACAACGTCTGGGCGGCGGCGAAAGACACAGACTATGACTTCCTGATCGACAACCGGAAGGTCGAGGTCGGGGGCAGGAAGAAGGGGCGGAAGGATGCCGATCTTGTTATCCGGAATGATATAGACCTGCCCTCCGGGAATGTTCTGCCACTCTGGATGCTGGGCCTGGAATACTGAGCCTATTCCCCGTTCACACCGCTTTATCCAATCGCCCAACCGAAACGTCCTCCATTTGCGTTTCCAGGTGCCTTGGTGTCAGGCCGCAGAAAACTCGGGTTGCGCTGTTAAGGCGAAAGATTAGGGCAAAAGATTAGGGTGGAGAAACCAGGGAATTGAACATCGAACATTGAACATCGAACATTCAACGTCCAATTACAGGAGGGCGAGCGTCCTCGCGAGCCTGCGGAGCATAAGAATCGTCCACCGCTCTCAGGGTCGTGCCGATTCGAATTGCACCGCATGGGAATCCCTGCAATAGTAACTGTGGCATGGCGGAACCTCTTTGGGTTTTCAACCCCTCACGGGAGGTTGTTTTTTCTCCCCGAAGAATCCGCCTTGCCGTTCTATCTGTCACGCTCTAAAATGTGCCATATCATTTTCCGAAATATCATTCAAAACGCCGTCGAGATCAGGAAGTCTGAAGTTACGAAAAAATCACCTACCCGCACTCCTTATTCACATTTCGTGAAAAACGACTGGCACAGCCATGCCGGTTTCGCTATGCTGCCCGTTATCAACCTGATTGAATAGGAGTGACCATGGCATTATTTTCTGAACAGCCGCTTTTGATTTTCGACGGTGCCTGCGGCACCACTCTTCAGCTCATGGAGATCCCGGACAGCGCCTGGGAGGGCCGCGAGGGCTGCAACGAGCTGCTCAACACCACCGCACCGGAGGTCATCACCGCCATGCACCGTGCATTCATCGACGCAGGGGCGATGGTGCTGGAGACGAACACCTTCGGGGCCACGCGGGTCGTGCTGGGCGAGTACGGCTTACAGGACCAGGTGTGCGCGATCAATACCGCCGCGGTGCGCAATGCGCGGGCGGCGATTGCCGGCAAGCCGGACTGCTACGTGGCCGGCTCGCTGGGTCCGACCACGAAACTGGTCTCGCTGGGGCATATCTCGCAGGATGCCCTGGAAGCCAACTACCGCGAGCAAGCCGAGGCGCTGATCGAGGCGGGGGTGGACGCGGTGATCATCGAGACCTGCCAGGACCTGCTACAGGTGAAGACGGCGGTACTGGCCGTTCTCGACACCGCCGCGGCTGCCGGGAGCGAACTGCCGATCCTGGTGTCGGTCACCATCGAGCAGACCGGAACGATGCTGATCGGCTCGGATATCGGCGCGATCTGCGCGACGCTCGAGCCGTTCCCCATTTTCTCGCTGGGCCTCAACTGCGCGACCGGCCCGTCGGCCATGGAGTCGCACATCCGCTACCTAAGCCACCAGTGGCCGAAGCGCATCTCGTGCATCCCGAACCAGGGGCTGCCGGAGGTGGTGGACGGCAAGACGGTATACAAGCTCGGCCCGGAGGAGTATGCGCAGCACATGAAGGCATTTGTCGAGCAGCAGGGCGTGAGCATCGTCGGCGGCTGCTGCGGGACCACCCCGGCCCACACCCGCGCCCTCGTCACCGCCCTCGCCGGCGTCAAGCCGAAAGCCAGAAACTTATGAAACCATCATTGTCGAGTCTTTACCAGGCCGTTGAAATCGGGCAGGACCCGCGTCCGCTGTTGATCGGCGAGCGCTGCAATGCCAATGGTTCGAAACGCTTCCGCGACTACCTGCTGGAAGAGGACTACGACGCCTGCCTGCGGATCGCCATCGAGCAGCAGGAATCCGGCGCGCATGTGCTGGACCTGTGTACCGCCTATGCCGGGCGCGATGAGCAGAAGGACCTGACCGCGCTAGTCAAGCTCTTCGCAGGGTCCGTGCGCCTGCCGCTGGTGATCGACTCCACCACGCCCGCCTGCATCGAGTCCTGCCTGCGGATGTACCCCGGCCGCTGCATCATCAACTCGATCAACCTCGAGGACGACGGCAAGACCCTCAACCGCGTCTGCCCGCTGATCAAGCGCTACGGCGCGGCTGTGATCGCGCTGACGATCAACAAGAAGGGCATGGCCATGACCGCGCCCGAGAAACTGGCCACCGCCCGCGAGATCTACGACCTGGCGGTCAACACCCACGGGCTGCGCCCGGGCGATATCCTCTTCGACCCGCTGACCTTCACCATCGGCGCCGGCGACGAGACCCTGCGCGATGCCGCCATCCAGACGATCGAGGCCATCCGCCTGATCAAGAAGGAGCTGCCGGGCGTCTACACGGTGCTGGGCCTGAGCAACATCTCCTTCGGCCTGCCGCCGCATTCGAGAAAAATCCTCAACTCGGTCTTCCTGCACGAGGCGGTCGCCGCCGGGCTGGACGCAGCAATTGTCGACGCTGCCAAGATCGTCCCGCTGGCCACGATCAGCGAGGCGGACCGCAAGATCAGCATGGATCTGCTCTACGACCGCCAGACCGGAGGGGCCGAGTCACCTCTGATGACCTTCATCGGCCACTTCAGCGACCAGCCTGCCGATACAGGCAAGGCCGATGAGGAGCGCGACGCGCGCAGTCCGGCCGAGGAATCGCTGACCAACAAGATCGTGCGCGGCGACAAGGAAGGGCTCGAGGACCTGCTCTCGATCCTGCGGCGGCGCTACAAGCCGACCGCGATCATCAACACGATCCTGGTACCCGCCATGCGCCATGTCGGCGTGCTCTTCGGCAACGGCGAGATGCTGCTGCCCTTCGTGCTGCAGTCCGCCGAGGTGATGAAACGCGCCGTGGCTTATCTGGAACCGTTCATGGACAAGGTCGACGACAGCAAGGGCATCAAGATCCTGCTGGCGACGGTGCAGGGCGATGTGCACGACATCGGCAAGAATCTGGTCGACATCATCCTCACCAACAACGGCTACAAGGTGTTCAACCTGGGGATCAAGGTGCCCGCCGAGACCATCCTGGCCAAGGCCCGCGAGCTGAAGGTGAACATGGTCGGGCTGAGCGGGCTGCTGGTGAAATCCGCGATCGTGATGCAGGAGAGCATGCCGCAGTACCGCGAGGAAGGGCTCGGCGTGCCGATCCTGCTGGGCGGTGCGGCGCTGACCCGCAAGTTCGTCGCCGAGTCCTGCGTGCCGGCCTATGACCAGCCGGTGGTATACTGCGCGGATGCGTTTGCCGGCCTCAAGGCCGTGCGGGATTTCGAGGAGGGCAAGCTTGTCGCCACGACCTACGAGGCCCGCCCGGCGGGAGCCAAGCAGGCCAAGGCCCCGGTCGAGGACACCGGCGTCGACCGCGGCGTCCCGGTGCCGGAGCCGCCGTTCCTGGGCACGCGCTACGTGGTCGATATCGACCCGGCTAAAATCTATCCCTTCATCAACGAGCAGGCGCTCTTCCGTGGCCGCTGGGGTTACCGGCGCGGCAAGATGGGAGGCGAGGAATACGAGACGCTGATCACGGAAAAGGTCGCACCCCTGTTCGCCGAGTTCAAGCGTCGCGGGGTGGGGGAAGGGCTGCTCAAGCCGAAGGTCGCCTACGGATACTACCGCTGCTACAGCGAGGGCGATACCCTGATCGTCGAGCACGACGGCAAGCAGCACCCGTTCCCCTTCCCCCGCCGCCCGGAGTCGCCGACCATCTGCATCGCCGACTACTACAAGACCAAGGCGGAAGGTGGCGACATCGTCGGCTTCTTCGTGGTCACAATCGGACCGGAGATGGACGTGGCCACCCATGCGCTCTTTGCCGACAACATCTACCACGACTACCTGATGCTGCACGGCTTCGGCGTCGAGGTCACCGACGCACTGGCCGAATACTGGCACGAGGTCATGCGCCAGGAGCTTGGTATCGCCGCCCATGCGCCCACCTCGCTGACGGGCTACGCCGTTCAGGATTACCAGGGGTCGCGCTACGGGTTCGGCTACCCGTCCTGCCCTGATCTGGCTGCGCACATCCCGGTCTTCGAGATGCTAAAGCCTGAAAACATCGGCGTCACCCTGACCGAGAACATGGAAATGATGCCCGAGCAGAGCACCTCGGCCATCGTCGCCCATCACCCTCAGGCCAAATACTTCGCTGTGTAGGCGTTCGAAGATTGGGTTTCCTTTTTGCGGCGGTTTGCCCTAGTATGGGCCCCGAATGAAACTGATCGACAAACATCTGTTCCGCGAATTGCTCGCTCCGCTGTTCTACTGCCTGGCCGGCTTCGGCATGGTGCTGGTCATCGGCGAGATGTTCGGCGATGTGAACCGGATCATGGAGGCGAAACCGGGCTGGCTGCTGGTCGTGCGGTTCTATGCCTCCCTGCTCGGCCCGATGCTGCAGTTCCTGGTGCCCGCCTCGCTGATGCTGGCCACGCTCTTCACCCTCTACACCCTGACGCGCAGCAATGAGCTGGTCGCCATGCGCGCCAGCGGGATCAGCATCTACCGTCTGATGTGGCCGTTTGTCGCCGTCGGGATCGCCCTGAGTATCGGCATGACCATTCTCGGCGAGCTCTGGGTGCCGCACGCTTTCGAGTGGGCAGAGGAAATCAAGTCCAGCCGGTTCTCACCAACCACGACCAACACCATCCAGCGCTGCGTCTACCTGAATCCCGAAGCCCGGCGCCAGTGGATCATCGAGGAACTCGACCCGAAACACCCGGGCATTCTCAACAACGTCGAGATCAAGCAGGAAAGCGACGATGGACGGCGGCTTTACGTGATTACCGCCAAACAGGCCGAGCATCTCGACGGGCAATGGTGGCTGACGAATCCGCAGATCCAGCGATTCGGTGACCGCGACAACCCGATCGGGGCCTCCGTCCCGATGGGGGTAACTGCCGACAGCGTCGTCGAAATGCGTGAACTCGACGAGGTTCCGGATGCCTTCGTCAGTGCCGTGCGCAAGTGGGAATACCTGAACCTGCGCGAGATGCTGCATTACATCAAGACCCATCCCGGCATGTCCGAGCGGTCCCGGCATGAGAAGACCTTCAGCATCCACAGCCGGCTGGCCATGCCGTGGGCCTGCCTGATCGTCGTGTTCTTCGCCATTCCCGCCGGCGCTCGCACCGGTCGCCAGGGAGCCCTCTCGGCCATCTTCACCGCTATCGCCCTGATGGCCGGTTTCTATACCGTTGCACAATTCGGACTGGTGCTCGGGTCGACCGGCACCATCCCCCCCTGGGCCGGGGCATGGCTCTCCAATCTTGTTTTCGGGATCGTCGGACTCGAACTGCTCAGACATCTGCATTAACACCGGTCACGGAACAGAAAGGGGAATCATGTCCATTCTTCGCGATATCCTGGAATACGCGGTCGAGAACCGTGCGTCCGACGTCCACCTCAAGACTGCCCAGGTTCCCTACCTGCGCATCAACAGTCATCTGGCCCCGAGTGATTTCGAGGTGCTTGACGAGCCCTTCATGCGCGAGGTGGTCAACGACATCATACCGCCCCATCTGCTCGAGCAGTTCAACCGCGAGCACGAGACGGACTTCTCGCACACCGAGGAGGGTGTCGGACGCTTCCGCGCCAACATTTTCTACTCCCAGGGCATGCCGACAGTCGTGATGCGCCATGTGAAAGACAAGATCCCGACCTTCGAGCAGCTCCGCCTGCCGCCGCAGCTTCACAAGCTGGCGCTGGTCGAGCGCGGGATCATCCTGCTGGCGGGCACCACCGGCAGCGGAAAATCCACCACGCTGGCCGCCATCATCGGCGAGATCAACCGTACCCAGTGCCGCCGCATCATCACGGTCGAAGATCCGGTGGAATACGTTTTCGACGACGACCAGTCGCTAGTCACCCAGCGCGAGGTCGGGCTGGACACGCCCGGCTTCGAGAGCGCGCTCAAGCACATGATGCGCCAGGATCCGGATGTGATCCTCATCGGCGAGATGCGCGACGCCACCAGTATCCGCACCGCCTTCCTCGCCGCCGAGACCGGGCACTTGGTCCTCTCCACCCTGCATGCAGGCACCGCCGACCTGGCGATCCCGCGCATGATCGACGTGTTCCCGAGCCACGAGCGCGAGAACGTGCGCATGGCGATCGCCGCCAATCTCCATGCCGTCGTCTGCCAGCGCCTGGTCGCCGACGTGGACGGCGGCGTGATCCCGGCCGTGGAGATCATGATCAACACCTCCACGGTCCGCAAGCTGCTCGAGCGCGGCCAGCTCGACGTGCTCGCCGCCGCCATCGCCACCGGCAAGGAGGACGGCATGCAGACCTTCAACCAGTCGGTGTACGAGCACATCCGCAACGGTACCGTCAACGAGCTCGAAGGCATGGCGGCCGCCACCAACCCCGAATCGCTGCGCATGAACCTCCAGGGCATCTTCCTCGACGAAGGCAGCCGCATCCTGGGAACCTGAGAATCATATGCGCTATCCCGACCTCAAAGACAAGGCCTTCCTGGTAACCGGTTCCACGCGAGGGATCGGTTTCGGCATCGCGCGCATCCTGCTCGATGCCGGCTGCACCGTGGGCATCCACGGCCGCACGCCCGAGGCCGTGCACGACGCCTGCGAACGCCTGGGCGTGACGCCGGGCCGTACGATCGGGCTCAGCGGCGATCTGGGCGACGCGCAAACCGCCGCCGTCCTTCCGGCTCGGTTCCTGGAGCAGGCCGGTCGCCTCGACGGCCTGGTCAACAATGCCGGCGGCGGACGGGCGGTCGCCTTCCGGGGCATCAAGCCGGACGACTGGCGCCGCACCTTCGCGCTCAACGTCGACGCGGCGATGCTGCTCTGCCAGGCGGCCTATACCCCGCTGCGCCGCACCGGCGGCGCAATCGTGAACATCGCCTCGCTCGCCGCCCACGGCCCCGGTAAATGGATGGGTGCGGACTATGCCGCCTCCAAGGCCGCCCTGGTCAGCCTGACGCGCTCGCTGGCCTTCGAGGCCGCGCGTTTCAATATCCGCGTCAACGCCATCTCGCCCGGCATGATCGAGACCGACATGACCGCCGCACTCTCCGAGTCCATGCGCCGCGACCTGGCCATCCCGCTCACCCGACTCGGCACCCCGGACGATATCGGCCATGCCACCGCCTTCCTGCTTTCAAACGCATCCAGTTATATCACCGGCCAGGTGCTGCACGTCGATGGCGGCCTCTGGACGGGCAACCCCTGAAGGAGCCTCACATGTCAGATCCACGTCGCGTCGTCATCACCGGAATGGGCACCGTATCCGCCCTCGGTTTCAACGAGTACGATCTCTGGGACCGCCTAGTCACGGGCCGGACCGGGATCCACACCATCACGCATCTTGACACCACCGGCCTCAAAACCACAGTCGGGGCCACCATCGACCGCGAGCAGTTGAAAGCCGCGCTCCAGCAGATCCGCGCCCGCTATAACGACATCACCGTCGACAGTGCCATGCTCGCCAGCGACCAGGCGCTGAAACAGGCTGGCCTGCTGACCGAGGGGGAAACACCCGTCCCGCAGGAGGTGGCCACCCTCTTCGGTACCGGCATCGGCAGCGCCGAGAGCTACAGCGAGTCCGTCCGCACGTTCCAGGAAAAAGGGATCAAGGGCGTGCGCCCGACGACCGTGCCGCGTTGCATGGCCAACGCGGTCTGCTCGCAGATCGCGATCCGCTACCGCCTGACCGGTCCGAATTATGTCGTCACCTCCGCATGCACCTCGTCGACCACCGCCATCGGCATCGCCTTCCGCATGATCAAGGACGGTTACATCGACAAAGTCCTCTGCGGCGGGGCGGATACCATTTTCGAGCCCCTGACACTCATGGCTTGGGACCGCCTGGGCGTGATGTCCCCCAATCCGGATCCGGCCAGTGCCTGCCGCCCGTTCGACCGTGATCGCGACGGCTGCGTCATCGGCGAGGGTGCCGCCGCGCTGGTGATCGAGACCCTTGAAAGCGCTAAGGCACGCGGGGCAACCATCCGGGCGGAGATCGTCGGCTACGGGGAGTCGTCCGACGCCAAGCACATCACCGCGCCCGATGCCGAGGGCCAGGCGCGCGCCATCCGCGCCGCGCTCGCGAGCGCGGGCATCGCGCCCGATGCCCTCGGGGCAATCAACGCCCACGGCACCGCCACCAACGCCAACGACCCGACCGAATGCGAATCCATACGCATGGCGCTGGGCGCCGCCGCCGCCACGATTCCGCTCGCCTCGCTCAAGCCCTACTTCGGGCACCTGCTCGGCGGCTCCGGCGCGATCGAGACGCTCGCCGCCGTGCTCTCGCTCGAGAAGGGTATCCTGCCGCCGGTGCTCAACCTCGACAACCCGGACGAGGCCGCCGCCGGCCTATGCTTCACCGGTAGCGCACCCGCGCCCCTGCAGCGACCCTATATCCTGAAAAACAGCTTCGGCTTCGGCGGCAACAACGGCGTCCTCGTCCTGCGGCGGGCAGAAACGAATGGGTAATTTAAAGAAAGAGAGACTCACATGATACACGTCATCGCAACGATCAACCTAAAACCGGGAACCCGCACCGCGTTCCTGGAGCACCTGATGGCCAACGTCCCGGCCGTGCTCGCCGAGCAGGGCTGCCATGACTACACACCTGCCATCGACATCGCCTCCGGCTTGGCTGCCCAGGGCCCGCTGCGCGACGACACGGTCGTGATCGTCGAGGCCTGGACGGACATGGCCTGCCTCAACGCCCACCTGGTCGCCCCGCACATGGCCACCTACCGCGATAAAGTCAAGCACATGGTCTGCGGCACCACCCTGCAAGTCATGCAAGTCTTGTAGCCTCGGTCGCCAGACCGTGGACCCGGAGCAATAGCCCCGCCCCAACGTCATCCACGCTCCGGCGAGCATGGCTACATGCCGGTGTTCCTTGGATAGTCCTTGTTGGATATTGGATATTCAGCCTCTTTTCACGCATAAATGGCTTGCATACCCGAGTATTCACTCCTAGTATCGTGCGCATACTTCTGTACACACCCGCGCCTTGGTGGCGCAGGAACGGAGGCACGGTTTTATGGCGGAACAACTATCCAGGGAGCAGGCGGCCAGCCCGACGCTGTTCCTGCGGCCGACAGGCGACGGGCGCAGCCTGCTGATCCAGAAATGCAAGCTGCTGGTGGTCAGCGGGCCGCTGACGGGCAAGGAGTTCATCGTCAGCAGCGAGACCGTCTCGCTGGGATCTGGCATCAACAACGACCTGGTGGTCAATGATGCAACGGTCTCGCGGCGGCACTGCGAGATCGAGCTGACTACCGATGGCTATGCCATCCGCGACCTAGGCAGCACGAATGGCACCTACGTGCAAGGCGTCCGCATCCAGGTGGCCTACCTCGGCACCGGTACCGAGTTCCAGCTCGGCAGCACTCGGCTGGTTTTCTGCCCGCTGCAGGAAACCTGCGAATACCGACTCAGCGCGGCCTCGTCCTTCGGGCGGCTGCACGGCCAGAGTGCCGCCATGCGCCACGTCTTCTACCTCGCCGAACGCTACGCGAAGACCGACTCGACCATCCTGATCGAGGGTGAGACGGGCACCGGCAAGGAGGTGCTGGCGGAGGAGATCCACAAGCACAGCCCGCGCAAGAACAAACCCTTCATCGTGATCGACTGCGCCTCGCTGGCCCGTGAACTGGTGGCAAGTGAGCTTTTCGGCCATGCCAAGGGCGCATTCACCGGAGCGATCACCGACCGCGTCGGTGCCTTCGAGGCGGCTGACGGCGGCACGGTGTTCCTTGACGAGATCGGCGATCTGGCGCCGGAACTACAGCCGCAACTGCTGCGTGTGCTCGAGAAGCGCGAGGTCAAGCGCGTCGGCAGCAACAGCGTCCGGTCGATCAATGTGCGTATCATCGGGGCCACGAACAAGAAGCTGCAGCAGGAGGTCAATGCCGGCAACTTCCGCGAGGATCTCTATTTCCGGCTTTCGGTCATGCGTGTGGATATCCCGCCACTGCGCAAGCGCAAGGATGACATCCCCCTGCTGGCCAAGCGGTTCATGCGCGAATTCCTCGGGGATGAGGCGGCGGCGCAACTGCCGCATATCGATGCCGCCGCCAAACCTCTGGCCCGCCACAACTGGCCGGGCAACGTGCGCGAGCTGCGCAACCTGGTCGAGATCGCCAGCAACAGCGACCAGCAGCCGATCGACCTGGCTTCCTTCCTCTATCTCGGCAGCGGCGGTAACGAGCCACGCCAGAACGAGCGTATCAGTTCCGAGCGGCCATTCAAGGTCGTCAAGCAGGAGCTGGTCCAGGAATTCGAGCTGGGCTACATCACCGACCTGCTCAAGCGCCACGAGGGCAATGTCTCGCAGGCCGCCAAGCAGGCCGGCATCGAGCGCGCCTACCTCCAGCGCCTGGTCCGCAAGTACGGC